>RECV01000217.1 GCA_007693845.1 Phycisphaerales bacterium | reverse complement strand
AGGTCAGAGAAGTGAATCATCAATTTTCATCATAATCGATTTTTGCTTTGAAATAGATCAACCACGATCGGCGTTCTGTCGTATAAGAAATACGAATGCCCGATTGCTTCTCGGGCGAAAGATCGAACGCTTTCTGCAATGAACACAATCTCCTCCACATTGCATCACTTGACAGCCCGCCTCCTCCACGCGGGCTGTCGGTGCGCGCGATGGATCGAGTGCCGCCTGAGCGGTCAGGATGCATGTGGTCGGTTGCAGATGATCCCGATTCGTGCCGAGAAGCATCACTACGAGCATTTCAAACATCGCAGGACGATGTCCACGTCGACGACGCATACGCCAACGGCGATGCATCCGTCCATGGACACGCATCGGTCTGATCACGGCCACCCACGCCACTGATCCAAGACCGCCCCGGTTTCGGCCGGACTTTCCTGAATCACCTGCGACCCCGTACACGAACCCATTATTGAAGACTGAACGCGCTTCCGACTTCTGCTTCACCAAAGCGGAATGGAACAAAGGCACAATGAAGTGTGTTTGTCACGGTGAAGCTCAATCGGTCACAACTCCCCCGAGGTGTCGAACCATGCAGCCGATCGACCCCAATTCGTTCGAAGAGAACAACACCGAACAGAACTGCGCCGAGCGGTTCAATACCGGAGCCGGCCCGAGCGTTGCGCCGTTTCACGCGTCTATGGTGGAAACCGACCACGGCTGGTCGATCACCGTTACGCCGATGAAGACGTTTGATGCCCTGCGATCATGGCGGCACCTGATTGATCCCGATCGACGTGATCAGGCCGAGACACTTGTCATCGACACCGCCGCCGTGCGGGCCGTGACCGGCGAATTGCGCAACGTGCGCAGCGGCATGGCCGAAGGCAGCCAGGATGAACGGTCCCGCGTGGAGCGCAAGGCCACCCGTTCGCAACCGCTGCCCAAACCCGAAGTTCCGCCGATCGTGCAACAATCGCCTCCCCCACTGCGTGTGATTGCAGAACGTGCACAACTCCCTGTCGGCGAGGTGTTCAGCGACCACGCACTGGCGGTCGATGAACTGACCCTGCGTGAACTGGTCACCTCCTGTCCGCAGCGTGCCTTCTGCTGTGTGCTGGTCGACGGGCCGATCGAATCAGGTGATGCCCGCGCCGTCAGCCGGGCAATCGAGAACAAGCTGTCCCCCTTGGCGGTGGAACTGCGCGCGACGGCTTCGCTGCGCGTGAACAACGATTCATCCGTGACCCTTGAGACCCGGGACCAGTCCCTGGGCCTGCACCTCGTCTCGGAAAGCTTTCGACAGTACCTCGCCTCGCTCGGCCGGCGACCCGTCAGTGATTTCAACGGACCAGAAACCTGGCAGATGGAACGTCTGCTCGGCGTGTCAGGTGAGATTAACGTGCGGCCGCGCGAAACCGACTGGTACTCCACATCCGTCGATGTCGGCATCAGCACGGAATGCGGTGAACACACCCGGCCGGCGGACCGATCGCTGGTCTATGACCTGCCGAGCGGAACGTGGCACGATGAACCGTGAGTGAACGAATCGATCTGCACGCTCCGTGCATGGAAGGCTTCACTGCGCGCCGACCGGCTCCGGCTGTTTGATGTCGAGCTTGTAGACCCGTGCGGCATTCTGCCACATGATCATTTCGTGATCCTTCTCCGGCAGGTCCAGGCCGCGCATGAACCGGAGGTAGGACTTCATCTCGCAGATCGGCCAGTCCGTGCCGTACAGCAGATACCGGGGCTCTCCCGCGTAGAGGATCATTTCGCGCACCTGCTGGAGCATGTACTTTTCGAAATTGTCCTCAAAGTCGCCGACGACCAGGCCGGAGACATCGGCATAGGTGTTTTCGTTCTTGTAGACAACTTCCATGCAATCGCGGATCCACGGGTTGCCGATGTGGCAGATCACAAGTTTGAGGCCGGGATTGTCGACTGCGACTTCATCCAGATGCAGCGGGTGCGCGTACCGCAGCTTGCCGCGCGGCGTGAACGTATCGCCGGTATGCACCATCACGGGCACATCGTACTCGAGCGCGAGATCGTAGATGACCTGACAGCGCGCCTCGTAGGGGTAGAACGGTTCGTAGCCGGGATAGAGCTTCAGCGCTTTGACCTCACCCTGCCTGAGAAAATCGCTCAGCTCGCGCAGGTCGCGTTCCTTGTAGCCCATGACACTGATGCCGGCCACGCAGTGAATGTGCGGCACATCGCGGAGCAGATCGACGACTTCCGCGGTTGAAGGACGATTCCGGTTCACCTTGAACGAGGTCAACACGAGCGCGATATCAACATTGTTGTCGCTCATGTTGGTCTGCAGTTCTTCGAATCGCGCTTCGAGGGGCTTGGTCGTTTCCTCGTCGTAGTGATTCAGATGGGTGTGGACATCGATTATCATGGCGGGCGAAATCCTCGATTCAATTCGGGAACGCGAGCAATGGCGACAAAGGTGTCGTCGATGATGACGGTATCGACTCAAGCTTGGCCAAGCAACACATACCGCATGTTCCTTACCCGGATTTTTGGAAGGCCACAGGATACAATGGCACTGAACTTCGAACAGAGCCGAGGCCACCATGACACGCGCAAAGCCGCGCATACGGGTTCGACATACCGAGGAACGTGATTTTGGAGCCATCGCAGAACTGAGCCGATTGGTCTACCCGAACGATCAGCCCTGGCTGCCGGAGCAACTCGCCTCGCATCGACGCATGTTTCCCGAAGGTCAATTCGTGGCCGAAGATCTCGCCACGGGCGAAGTGGTCGGCATGGCGGCGAGTCTCATCGTGCTCTGGGACGACTACGAAGCCACCGATTCCTACCTCGACTTCACCGGCAATCACATGTTCACCAACCACGACCCCGAAGGCCGGACGCTTTACGCCGCGGAGGTCATGGTCGATCCGCGCCGCCGTCGTCAGGGAATTGGTCGAAAAATCTACGCTGCACGCCGAAAACTCGTTCGTGATCTCGGCCTGCTGCGCATCCGGGCCGGGGCGCGCCTGCGCGGCTACAGCGCCTACGCCCACCAGCTCTCTGCCGAAGATTACGTCATCCGCGTGATCCGCGGCGATATCGTTGACCCCACCCTCAGTTTTCAGATTTCCAACGGCTTCCGGGTGATCGGCGTCGTCGAAAACTATCTGAACCGCGACCCGGACAGTATGGGATGGGCCGCCGTCATCGAGTGGCTCAACCACCAGGTCGCGAGCAAGGCCGATTACGCCCACCGTGATCCTCGCTTCCGCAAGCCGCGCAAGAAGGCAGCGTCAACTTCATCCGGCCACTCTTCGGATGCCGGTAAACGACGTTGACCGCGTGCGCGTGATTTCGACGACCTCACCCAACGTGTCCAGGCATCACGATGACTGCCTGGTCTAATCATGTTGAATGACGACCCGGCCGTCGCGGATTTCCTTTGTGAACGTCAGAATGACATCCTCACCCTCCGGACCGTCTTCCATCGCAAAGACATTATCCGGCTGAGGTGGATCGCCGTACGTGAGATTCGCTGGGGTCATACTCATGTTCCTGTGCGATGCGCCGTCGGCGGTGACCACCATCTGATCGTGCCACCGGCCGCGGTCGTCGCAGGTGTAGGACGACGCATCCGGCACGCCGTCACGAGGTCCGCGGTTGCCCAGCAAGGGAACATGCGCCGTATCGGCAGTGCGCCAGTGCCGATCGAGCCGCGCGCCGTGAAGCAAAAGATGCGCATACGACGTGTTCGAAGTCGTCGTCAGGTCGGCCTGAAACGCGTCATCCCACCTGATCCCTTCTGCTGGATCAAAGAGATCCCAGTCATAATCGGTCATCTCGCGCACCCGTGGATTGGATTCCCGCCGGGAAATGACTAAATTCGGGCTGAAATAGTTCTGCATGATCATCATCGAATAGAAACTCGCGGTCGTGTTGAGTGATGATTCCGTCTCGCGCTGCAAGACCTGCGCGGGGGTGACATACCGATCGCCCGCAAAGTCTTCCGACATGATCTGAATCGACTGGTAGATCCCCCGAAGCTGCACGCCTTCACGCACCATTGGGTTCTGTCCGACACGCTGATAAGTGAGAAGTGGCAGAAGCAAGGCGGCCAACACGAACAACACCATGAGCGTCACCAGAACCGCGAGCAGGTCTTGTCGCGAGAATCCATGACGTCTCCGGATCCGTTCATCTTGTCGCTGCATCGTTCGGTCTCCCCGATGTGGGTGCGTCCGGTGATCGTACACTCGACTGTTCGCAGCACCCCGCATCGCGGTTCTGCTCGCGGGCGGGGACATGCCTGTATTGTTTCATGATGAGATGGTGCTCGCCAACCCCCCGGTCGATGATCGCAGGTTCGTCCTCAGATGGTCCACACAGCACCGATTCGGGCGATCGTATCCCGCAGATCATCAATCATTGCATCGGGGTAGAGCGGAAACGGCCAATCACGTCGCTCAGCGATCGCGGCATCATCCCGAGCGCATCGAGCGCGATCGTATGCTTCACGCGCCTTGTCCACGCGCGAAGATGCTTCCTCACGACGTGCCGCCAGGTCGCGGTGCATGTCGAAGAACGCCTGTCGGCGTTCGGCTGATCGGCGCGGCTCACGTTCGATGCGTTTGAGCCACGTGCGTTTCATCGCGCTGGGCGCCTCGTCACCGCTGGCATCCGGATCATGCTGCACGCGACGCAGATTCTTCCACGCCGAGTCGACATTGATCTCCGCGGAGATCACTTCCAACGGCAAGCGGACCGTTGCGGTGACGACCGCGACGGGCGCGACTTTCACGCCGAGCCAGTTGCGAATCCATCGTTCCATCGCGCGGTCGTAAATCGCGCCGCCCGTGCCGTGCACGAAGAGATCGCACATCCCGAGCCGCACGAGTGCGGTCATGAACAGCGCCCGCGGCAATAAAATAGGGACAGTTCCTGTTTCTTTCGCCTGACCGGCCGTTGTGTGGTGCTCCGCAGCATCGGGCATCACATGAGCAGACCGGGCGAGCCCGGATGATTCGGTATCGAGCACGCCGTGCAAATCGTTGTCATACGCGCGCATCCGCCGACCGTCCGGCCGCAACCGCCAGAGCGGCACTTCAACGTAGTCATCGCGCACCAGCAGCGGCGGGATGCCCGCATCGGGAAACGCCCGCACCGCTTCGTTGTACGCATGTGCCATCGCGTGCGGATCATCCATCATGTGCTGCATCAGTGCGCGGGCGAGCGATGTCTCCCCCAGTGCGCTGGCGGTCACATTGGGCATCGGCGCGACCCAACGCGACATCAACGCCGCGAGCGCACCCGCCATCTGCAACGCCGCGTTCGGACTGTTCCGATTCGACTGAACCGCATCAACAATACGCATCATTCCGGCTTCCACGCTCGGATGCGCAAACGGCAACGACTTCACATTGATGCGCGGTTCGAAGGATTCGTGCAGCCCCATCGGCACATCGTCCCGCACCGGTGCCAGCTCGATCGTGCGGGAACGCAAACCGCCCCTGCGCAAACGAATGGGAACGTCCAACGAAGCAAATGAGCCGACGTGCTGATCCACCACGAGATTTGCGGTCGCGCATCCGCTCTGCGCCGCGGCGAGATCAACCGCGAGATACTTCGCCAGAATCCCCGGATGCCAGAGCAGGGTCTGGTGGCCGGTCGCGATGATCGGGCGATCGGTTGCGAGACCGAGCTCCAGCCGTGTCTTCTCGCGCCAGAGCGATTGCGCGTGCCCGAACATTTCACCCGATGGCGTCGCAGCGGCCTGGGCGGGCCATTGATGAATCGCGGGTTCAACGAGCACATCCGAAAGCATCATGATCCCGATCGCATTGGCCCGGCCGGTACTCACTGTCGGGCCGCATCCCGATTCGAATTCACCGATTTCAGCGTTGGGTGCAGACAGATTCATCCGGCACGACATCTTCGAGCGCCGTCGCCGGCAGCCGATCCGCGCAGGTGCGAATCTCCCGGTACAGCGTCGCGCGGTAGTGCGCCAGGCGCGATTCCGCGACATCCAGCGGCCCGCCGAAACTGCGCGTCGGATCGTTGTAGATCAGCCGGACCGCCAACTCTTCAATGCGCAATCCGTTTGCCGCGGCCTGCACCCAGAACTGCATGGGAAAATCGTAACCGTCAATGTCGAGCGATAGCTTGTCGCACGCACTGACACGGTACGCCTTGAAGCCGCAGAACGAGTCAGTGATCGACTGCCCGAGGCGTTGGTTCAGTTCATCGGTAATCGTGCGGTTGATCGTCCGCCGATCCTGCGGCGGGGCGTCGTCCAACGGCGTGTTGGCGAGGTAACGACTGCCGGAGATCACATCACTTGCATCGGCCTGGATTCGTTCGAGGAAGTTCGGGATCGCGGCCGGCTCGTGCTGCTCATCACAGTCCATCGTAATCAGCCAATCGTACCCGTCGAAACTCGCCCATCGCATCATGTCCTGCATCGATCGGCCGTAGCCGCGGTTCTCCGCGTGACGGATGACTTCCACATGCTGCTCGGCCAGTTTCATCGGCGTGGAATCGGTCGAGCCATCGTCGATAACGAGAATGCCGCCGCACGTTGGCGCGTACTTCCGCACCTCGCTGAGCACGGTCGAAACGTACTTTTCCTCGTTGTAGACCGGGATGCCGATGAGCACGCGCGGCGCACAGTCATCTGAAGCATCAGCGGTACGGGCGGCCTTAGGATCAACCGTGGACATGCGCATTTCCTTGACAAATACTGAACAAATCAGTTCAAAGTCTAGCCCAGCCGGGCCATCGAGTCGACCGGGAACAACGGCAGTAGGTCCCGATACAAACCATCCCACGTGCCAATTGTTCCGAAGATGTTTTCGCTTCGTTGAGCGTCGATGATTCACATTCCGGCCTGATGAAGCCGAATCATCGTGGATTTCTCATGCAGAAAGCGCCCGCGACTTGGCGAGCGTTCCGGACGCACCGATACTGCGTTTGTGTCTTCGCCCCCGACCACGCCAACCGCCGACACCGCGACCGATTCCCCCGCTGGCCTCCGGCCCCGCCCGCGGCGTCTGCCGCGACTTCATCTGCTGTTGCTGACCGCACTCGGCGGCGCATTGGGTTCTCTCGCGCGACTCGGGGTCAATTCCGCGCTGCCTTGGGACGCCGCCAACTTTCCCTGGGCGACCTTTGCCGAAAATCTCACCGGCTCTTTTCTGCTCGGCTGGCTGCTGGTGTATCTGCTCACGCCCCGGCGCGCCTCGGCGGAAGCGCGGGCATTCCTGGCAACGGGGCTGCTTGGATCGTTCACGACCTTTTCCGCGCTGATCGGCGAAAGCGTGATCCTTTCGGACAACACCCCGGTACTGACAGGGCTGTACGCTGCGGGCAGTGTGGTCGGCGGGCTCTTCTGCGCTGCCCTCGGTTTTCTGCTCGGCCGCCGACTTCATTCGGCGAGCGAGGGTTCATCATCCGATCATGAGCCCCAGCATCAGAGGTGGCAGGACTCGTGAGCCCCGCCCTGCTCATCACCCTCACCGCCGTTGCCGGCGGACTCGGCGCTGCTTTGCGCCTGGTCCTCTCATCGCTCGTCACGACTTCCGGTCCCGGCGCTTTGCCTCGCGGTACGTGGCTGGTAAATCTGCTCGGCTGCGGCGCGCTCGGCTTGCTCAGCCCGCTGGTCGAGACGGGACTGATCTGTTCATGCTGGTTCACGATTCTCGCCGGCGGACTGCTCGGCGCGATGACAACGTTCTCAACGTGGATGGTGGAAATCATCACGCTGGCGGAACGGCGTGCTCTCGTGCTCGCGGCGATTCAACTGCTCGGGCAGCTTGCGCTCGGGTTCGCGGCGTACTTCATCGCGCATTTTGTGAGCGCTGCCATGATCGGATGAACGCTCGATCTCTTGCCGCGAAATGACCTACAACTCTTCAGCCAGCAGCGGATCGGGACGGTACAAACGCGTATCGAGCGCCCAAATCTTGTCGGTAAAATGAGCCGCCGATTCGACCGTACCGGCCTCATCTTTCCGGGCGTGCGTGAGCGCCATCGTCGTTTTCGCTTCGAGATTATCGAGCTGTGAGATGAAGATCGCTTCGGGGGTGGCGGGCACTTTCGCCGCGCCGAACTCCGGCACGCCGTGATGACTGAGAATAATGTGCTGCAACACGCGCAGCGCGGGGCCGGGCAGTTTCTCACCCTGTTTCGCCGCCATCGCCGCCTTGATCTGCAGCACGATCGTGCCGCGCACAATGTGCCCGACGAGGTTGCCGTCTTCGGTGTAATCGAAGCCCTTTTCCCACGACAGCTCGTACACCTTGCCGAGATCGTGCAGGAACAGCCCCATCATCACAATATCACGATTGAGCTGCGGATACAGCGGCAGCATGCGATCGGCGAGCTTCATCAGTTGGAGCGTGTGTTCGAGCAGGCCGCCGATCCACGCGTGGTGCAAGCTCATCGCGGCCGGCGCACGCTTGAACCGATTCATCATCTCTTCATCGTTGAGATACGTCTGCGCGAGGTTCTGCATCGCCGGGTGCTGAACGGATTCGAGCAGCGCGGTCACCTCGTTGAACATCTCATCGATGTTCTGGCTCGTCGTCGGCAGAAGCTTGGCGATCTCCTCATCGCTGACCTCGACGGGCTTGATCTGCTCGAGAATGATCTGCACCTGCTCGTTGTACACCTGCGTGTGGCCGGCAATCCAGACAAACCCCGCGGCCTGAATGTCGGGGAAGGCGTTCTCATCGACGGTCCACTGCCGGGCCGCGACTTCGCCGCTCGCATCGCGCAGAAGACACTTGAGGAACGGCTTGCCCGCGCGCGTCGTGCCGAGCTGCGGGTTGATGATCGAATACACGCCGTCCACGTAGCCGTTGGGCGGCAGGGTCTTCAGATCCTGATGGGGCTTGTCGGTCGCGGTCTGGGACATCGTTTCTCCCGGTGATGACTTTCGCATCTTCACTTCCGCTTGGAACGATCAGGAACATTGACCGCCGCGAAACTGAAGACAAGGGGCAAGCAAGAATGGGTTTGAGGTGAATGCTACCACCATTCACCCTCAGGTGTCTTCCCGCTCCGCGTCGCGGCAGTTCGGCCTCATCCCCGCGGCCGGCTGACGATCCGCGTCTGGGTGAACTGGCGGTGGCCCGCCTTGCCGCTGTGGTAGCCGAAGCCGGACTGCTTCGCGCCGACCCACGGCGAACCGGCCGCCCCACCGCAACTCTTGTTGATGCCGACCATCCCCGCATCGAGCTGTCGCGCGACTTGCTCGGCCTGATCGTCCGGCCCGAACACCACCGCGCCCAAGCCGAACGGCGTGTCGTTCGCCAATTCCACCGCTTCATCCGCGTTCGTGTACCGCGCCACGCACGCCACCGGACCGAACGTTTCATCACGCATGATCGGCATGGTGTGGTTCACCTCCGTCAGAATCGTCGGCATGACGAACTGATCGCGATGTCCCTCCCCGCCGTACACCACCTTCGCGCCGCGGTTCACCGCATCCTTCACCTGACTCAACACGTGATCGCGCTGTCGAGCGCTGATCATCGGGCCGATCTTCGTATCCTCTTCCAAGCCGCTGCCGACCTTCATCCCCTGCGTGTGACGAATGAACGCTTCCTGAAACTGATCGGCGATCCGGCCATCCACGTAAATGCGCTCGGTGCTCACGCAGACCTGCCCCGCGTTGCGGAAGCTGTTGCGCGCTGCGAACTCCGCGGCCTTCTCAATGTCCGCCCCTTCCATCACGATCAACGGGTCCTTGCCGCCCAACTCCAGAACGAGGCGCTTCAATCCACCGCCGGCGGCCTGCATGATCTTGCTTCCCGTTTCGCGCGATCCGGTGAAGGCAATCAGATCAACCTCCGCTTCGACCAGCGCTTTACCCTGGCCATCCGCGCCGTGAATGATCTGCAGGACATCCGGCGGGAGCGATTCGTTCAGAATCTCCGCGTACGCCTGCGCAATCAGCGGCGTTTCTTCTGACGGCTTCATGACGACCGTGTTCCCTGCTGCGAGTGCTGGCAGCACCATCCAGTGCGGCATGGCGAGCGGGAAGTTCCAAGGCGTGATCACCGCCGCCACCCCGAGCGGATCGAAGTACATCTTCGAAGCGGTGCTGTCATCCTCAAGCGGCTCCGGCTCCAGCGCCTCCGCGATCGACTTGAGCGATGCGCTCATCGTCGAGCCGCAGCCCTTGACCTCGCCCATCGCCTCGGCGAGCGGCTTGCCCATTTCCAGCGTGAGCAACCGGCCGAGCTCTTCCGCGCGGTCGACGAGCTTCTTCCCCGCCGGTTCGATCAACGCAATACGCTGTTCGATCGTCATCCCGCGCCACGCCTTCGTCGCATCGCGCGCCCGCCGGACAATGGTCGGAATCGCCTCGACCGGCGTGATCGGCACTTCGCCAACCATCTCGCCCGTCGCGGGATTACGCGAAACAAGGGTCTGGGCTTCGGTCGTCGTCGGATTCATCGTGACGGTCGTCATCATGGTGGGCCTCCATCACGGCGGCAAAAGGACTTCTGGTCATTGCCGCAGGCATCAACCTG
>RECV01000213.1 GCA_007693845.1 Phycisphaerales bacterium | reverse complement strand
AAACTGCAGATCGGCCCCGGCAATGGAGATCGGTTCATCGCTGCGATCTTCCGTCAGGTGCAAACGCGCGGGGCCATCGAAAGACAGCCGCCCGTGCAGGAGATAGTCGGTCAGCGGCCGACGATTCGTTTCAGGATCGAGCGCGGGAAGTCGGAATCGATCCAGCGTGAGGTGCAGATCGGTTGCATCAGCGATGCGGAATCCGGTCAGCGCTTCGACGAGATCCGGATGAGCGTTCGGGGTGGTGGCGACGAACTCCTCACCGTCCCACGCGCCGGTCGCCGCATCGTACGCAGCCGTCATCCGTACGTTGGCGCGAGATCCGTGGACGAGCAGGCTCGCTTCAATCACATCGCCGGCGGTGAACTCGACGTTGAAATCCGCGGTCGGGCCGAAATCACGCGGCAGATTGAACGCCGTGTCGGCAACAAATGGCTGCACCAGCCGGATCGGCACACGCGATCCGCCCGCCGTACCGGCCAGGTTCTCCATCGCGAACTGCAACGCACCCGCGGCGTTGAAGAGTTCATTCACCTTGAGCGTGGCGATCAGTGTGCTTTCGTCCGGTTCGCCTTCGATCGACGCCCGGCCGCGCACAAGCACGTCGAGTTCGCGGCCGAGATCATCCGCGTGAAGGGTGATATCAAGGTGCTGCAACGTGGCGGCAGGACTCGAGCCGGGAACGGGAATGGATTGCAATTCACTCGTCAGGACAAAGACCGCGCCGCGCGGCGTAAAGCGACCGCTCGGGCTGAACAGGTGTTCCGCGTTACCGGACAGCACGAGACGTCCGTCGGTGTCCAGCGCGTGCGTTGTGCCTTCCAGACTGTAGATCAGCGGCGAACCGGGCTGGTAGAGAAGTTCGCCATGAAGATCGCGCAAGGTCAACGTTTCGCCGCTCGCGGCGTCGTCGAGTTCAATGGTCAGCCCGCCGAGACGAAGATGCATGCCCGGCACGTTCTCAAGGGAGATCAGTGGCCTATCCGGCGAGCGTGGTTTGTGTGAATCCCGCGGACCGTTGTCATTGGATCGTTCGCGGGAGTCCGTTGCAAAGAGCTTGGCCAGACTGATCGAGCCGTCCTCTTCGATCGTACCGCGCGCTTCTCCGTCGATATCGACAACCATTGGGCTCAAGCGATTGCGCATGATGGCGAACAGACTCGGCGAGGCGGCGATGTTCAGTGTGGCAAGGCGTGTGCCGTCTTCATCATGAACGTTGAAGCCGCGCACGTTCTGTGGCCCGAACCAGCGAACTTTCAAATCATCAATGGTGACCGTGCCGTTCAGGTTCGCGCCCGCAGCGCGCTCGATCATGCCCCGGCCGAGGCCGAGATTGATGAACGTCGGCACCAATGCCGCCAGGACGACCAGGGTCAATACGAGAAAGATCGCCGAGACAAGCAGACGGCGGATGCGGAATTTCGATGCCATATTGTTCTCTCTTTCCAAGTCGGCAGTCCGGCGGCGGCAGACGGTCGACCTTCCATGCGGCGGAAGTCTATCCGGCCGCCGCGGTGGCGGTGGCGCGCCCGCCGGTGTGCTCCAGCATCCGATCGAGCGCGAGCAGCGCTTTCTCTCGCGCCACGGGATGGACACGGATCTGGTTGACAATCTTCCCTTCCGCGAGTTGATCAAGCGACCAGAGCAGGTGCGGCGGATCGATCCGGTACATCGTGGTGCAGAGGCACTGGCAGTCGCTCAGAATCCGCACGTGGATTTCGCGCTCCGCGGCAGCGTGCGCCAGCCGGTTCACCAGATGAATCTCCGTCCCGACCGCCCAGTTGCTGCCGGGCTCGGCCTGTTCGATTGTGCGAATGATATTTTCCGTTGAGCCGTTCAGATCCGCCTTGTCGACGACGGTCTTGTCGCACTCCGGGTGCACAATCACTGTGATACCGCCACGGTCGGCGTACTCGGCCTTGACCTGATCGACATGTTCCGGCCGGAAGAGTTTGTGCACCGAGCAGTGCCCCGCCCAGAGCAGCACTTTGGTCCGATCCAGTTCACCTTCACTCAGCCCGCCGAAGTCTTTCTTCGGGTTCCACACCCGGCAGTCCGATGGTCCCCGGCCGGCGGCTTCGTCGACTTCGGTGAGAAAGCCGCAACGGGAGGCGGTGTTCCGGCCGAGGTGTTGATCGGGCAGGAAGAGCACCTTGATCTCTTCGTCCGAAGCGCGTGGTTGCGTGCCCCCTTCGAGTGCCCAGCGAAAGACCTCGTACGCATTGGAACTGGTGCAGCAGGCGCCGCCGTTCTCGCCGACGAACGCCTTGATCGCCGCGGAGGAATTGACGTACGTGATCGGCACCCAGCGCACGCGCTGGTCGGATGTCGCGCTTTCATGCAGCGCTTCCCACGTGTCAACGGCGTCGTCGTAGTCAGCCATGTCCGCCATCGAACAGCCGGCCGAAAGATCGGGCAGGATAACGGCGACGGAATCATCGGTGAGCAGGTCGGCGGTCTCGGCCATAAAGTGCACGCCGCAGAACACGAGATACTTCGTGCCGCGTTTCGCGCATTCCTCAGCCGCCATCCGGCTCAGTTTCAGCGAGTCTCCCGTCAGGTCCGCGTGCTGAATGACATCATCCTGTTGATAATGGTGGCCGAGAATGAGCAGGTCCGACCCGAAGGCCTCGCGGCGAGCGGAGATGGCGGCCGAGAGTTCGGCGCCGGACATCTTCAGATACTTCTCGGGCAGAGATGGTTGCCAGAGCATGGGGCCTCCAGATTTGCGAGATCAGCGGGGTGAATGACAGCCGTCGATCGGGGAACCAATGATACGGCTCCGCCCGTGACGAGTCGCGTCCGGATCGGTGGGGAGACCAGTTCAGATTGGGAATCGAAGGGGCGGCTGCCGTGATCGCCGCGCTACAGCACCAGCAGAAGCACCAGAAGTCCGTTGGCGATGAGACTCATGGCGAGCATGACCAGCAGCACAAGATTGACCGGGCTTTGCTCCGGTTTGCCGGTCCTCGTCTGGGCGGCGGTCGTCGAGATCGACGAAGTCTTCGGCGATGATTCAATGATCTGCGTCGAAACGCCGGACATGCCGAGCCCCTTGTTCGCGTAGTGCGGAGTTTCCCCCTTGGCGATGAGGACGAGGTCTTCAAGCAGATCACTGGCGTTCTGGTAGCGCGCCTTGGGGCTTTTGGCGAGCATCATTTCGATGACCTGCGCGCAGCCGGCTGAAAGTTTCGGATTCAAATGGTCCGGCGGGGTGAGTTCATTCTTGAGATGCTTGTGCATCACGGCCGAGGGGTTCTTGCCTTCAAACGGCACGCGGCCGGTGACCATGTGGTAGAAGGTCGCCCCGAGACCGTAGATATCCGCGGGCGGCCCGATCTTGACCTCGCCGCGTATCTGTTCCGGGCTGATGTAGTACGGCGTGCCGTACGCGCGACCGGCTTCGGCCTTGGCGGCCTGCACGTCGGTCATCGCGCGGGCCAGGCCGAGGTCGGCCAGCTTCACCACGCCGTTCTTCTTGATCATGATGTTCTTGGGCTTGATGTCGCGGTGGATGAAGCCCTTCTCGTGCGCGTGTTTGAGCGCCTCGGCCGTCTGGCGGATGATTTCAATCGCGTCCTTTTCAGTCATCCGCTTGTGTGCCGCAACGCGGTCGTAGACGGTCTCGCCGTCCACATACTCCATGACGAAGTAGTGGTGTTCGCCCGAGTTGCCGACGTCGTACGCGCCGACGATGTTCGGATGGTTGAGCTGCGCTGCGGCGCGCCCCTCCTTGTAGAAACGCTCAATGAACTTCTTGTTATCGGAGAACTTCTTCGGCAGGACTTTGACGGCCACGTGCCGATCGAGACTGATCTGCTTGGCGAGAAAGACCGTCGCCATCGCGCCGGAGCCGAGCTTCTTGATGATCTTGTACCCCGGAATGCGCTGGCTGGACTTCTTCGCCTCGAAATCACTGCGCAGCCGCTCGAGCTGTCGCGGAGTGAGAAACTCATTTTCGATCAACAGATCCGCGAGCGTTCGCGGTGTGGAACTGGACTCACTGTCTTCCGATTTCGATTCGCGCAGCAGCGAATTGCACAATTCAATTTCATCGGGGGTGACCAGGCCGGACGTGACGACCAGTTTGCCGAGCATGGTCTCGAACCCGCCGGTGGAGGTTTCACTGCCGCCACTGGTCTTGGACTTGGCGTTCGTGTCGCTGCCGGGCGAGTCGCCGGACGCGCTGGCTCGGTTGCGCTTCTCATCCGAGGCCGATTTCGAAGGGGCGCTTTCAACCGGATCGGTGGAGCCCTCGTTCTCGTCGTCCTCGGCGAGGGACAGCGGCTCCGGATCATCGTCGAGCGGTTGCTGGTGAGGGCTTTTGGACATGGGCGAGGTCGTCAGTGGGCTCATTCGCCCCGGATTCGGAGCCGGGAGTCGGGCAGCATATTCATAAACTATCGCGGCGAGCGGGCTGGCTTGTCAACTGTTGATCAGAAGATTATTGCGATCAGTTTTCCGCCTGAACCGGCTGACGGTCGTTGAGTCGTGCCGGTCTTTGTGTATCACGGCTTTTCTCGGACGTGGGTTCATCGCTCGATCGCATGCCGTTGGCTGAATGTCGTATGATATATCCTCCCAAACGCGGCTCCCGGATTCGAGTTTTGTTGTCATTCTTCTCGGAAAATTACCAGCGTCGGCCGGTGGCCCGGCCGGAAACGCCGCCCAGACGCATTCTGCTCATTCGTCCCAGCGCGCTCGGCGATGTCTGCCGAACCGTTCCGCTCATCGCCAGTCTGAAGTCGGCCTGGCCGGACAGCGGGATTGACTGGATCGTGCAGGAAGAGTTTCTGCCCGCGGTTCGTACGCATCCGGCCGTGGAGACGTTCATCGCCTTTCCAAGACAAAGATTTGCGCGCTGGTATCGAAACGCGGCTGTTTTCGCAGAGTTCCGCCACTGGATGCGGCGGTTGCGCGAGCGCGAGTACGACCTCGTCATCGACGCGCAGGGGCTCGGCCGCAGCGGATTCATGGCGTGGCGCACCCGGGCCCCCATCCGCATCGGACCACGCGAAGCCCGTGAGTTCGGCTGGCTCGGCTACACCGTGCGGCATCAGGCCCCGCCGGCGGACGATGCCATGCCCGTCCACACCGTCGATCGCATGCTGATGCTGCTCGAACCCCTGGGCATCCCGATCGTTCGGGATATGCGTTTGTACGTCGAGCCGGCTGCCCGCGACTGGTGGACTGAGATTCGGCGACAACTCGGCCTGCTGGATGAACCCTACGCCGTCATCGCGCCGACCTCGCGCTGGCCCAGCAAGCGCTGGCCGATTGAACGGTGGGGTGAACTCATCAAGCCGCTGCTGCAACGCGGCTTCGGTCGCATCATGCTCATCGGCGCGCCGGGCGAGATCGATCAGGTCAAGCCGATCCTGCCGAATCGCGATCACCCCGAAATGCCGCTGGTCAACCTGATCGGCCGGGCGGATCTCGCGCAGACGCTGGCGGTGATCGCCAACGCCGATCTGGTCATCGCCAACGATTCCGCTCCGTTGCACATGGCCGTCGGGTTCGATCGGCCGTGCCTCGGGCTTTTCGGCCCCACCGATCCGCGTACCGTCGGGCCGTACGATCGGCCGCTGTCGAGTTTGCGTGGATTTGCGCCGAAACCCGGCGAGATTGTTCACTACCGCGATCCCAAGATCGGCGACCGACTCATGCGGGTGATTTCAACCAGCGCGGTTCTGCAACGAGTGGATCAGGTGCTGGCGCACCACGAAGAACAGGCCGCATCGCACCGTACCGTCGCGGCCGGCGGGCGACTGTCCGGCGAGGAGTCGACCGGATGATGCCGCTTCGATTCCCGCTGATTCTGGCCAGCCGGTCCCCTCGCCGACGTGAGATGCTCGGGAAGGCGGGCGTGCAGATTGCTGTGCGCCCTGCCGATCTGGATGACGGCGTATTGAGGCCGGGACGCGTTTCGCCCGAGCAATGGGTGACCGCCCTCGCCTGGTTCAAAGCGCGCCGCGTGGCGGAACAGGCGCAGGCGGTTGGCGAGCAACTGCCCGGAACGATCATGGCGGCCGACACGATCTGCGCGCACGGTGACAAGTTGCTTGGCCAGCCGCGCGATCGGGCTGAGGCCCGGCGGATGATTCAGCACCTGCGCAACGCCGTTCATCGCACGATCACCGGCGTGTGTTTCTACGATCCCCATGTGCCGCGGCGGGTGCTGCTGGTCGATGCGGCGACGGTCCGGATGGGGGAGATTTCCGATGACGCCATTGAAGCGTATATCCAGAGCGATCAGTGGCGCGGCAAGGCGGGGGGATACAACCTGAGTGAACGGATCGAGGCGGGCTGGCCGATCGAATGTGAAGGCGATCCCGCGACGGTCATGGGTCTGCCCATGCAGCGTCTTGCGCCGCTCTTCGCCGGTTTGCGGAGTCCGCAGCCATGATGTTGCCCGCGCTGAAACTCGCCGCGGTGCTCGTGCCGCCGGCCATCACGGTGCCGATTACCATCGTGATCGCGCTCGCGCTGATGTGGTACTGGATGCGGCTCGGCCGACCGGAGGTTCCGAACACGCGACGCACCATCCGCCGGTTCACGATCCTCATCGCGCTGATTACCCTGCCGATCGTGCTCAACGCCCTGAGCATCATCAATCCGCAGACGAGCCCGCGTCAGTTCATGATCGCCTGGACGGTGGTCGTCCTGCTGATGATCGTGCTGATGCTGATCGCCATCGTCGACATGATGAACAATTTCCGCATTCATCATCGCCAGCTTGAAGGCGATCTCCGCAACGCGGCGGAGGATTTCGCGGAAGCGGTCCGTCGACGTCAGCAGGAGCATCAGGAAAAGGGGGCGGGGGAGGAATCGGACGAGGAGAACGCCGAAAACCCAACGGAAAACGATGAAGAGCCGACGCAGCGCAAGGATCGGTCCACGTGAGCGGCCCGCTGCCCGAACTGCTGCGCCCGATCACGCTTCCATTGTCTTGGGTGTACGGCCGCGTCATCGCAAGACGCAATGCCCGATTCGATCGCGGCGAGCGCGTCGAACGATTCGAGGTGCCGGTGATTTCGATCGGCAACATCACGACCGGCGGCACGGGCAAGACCCCGATGGTCATGTGGCTCGCGCAACACCTGCGCGAGGGCGGCCGCCATCCCGCCATCGCCATGCGGGGCTACGGCGGATCGCGCGATGAACCCGGCGATGAAGAACGCGAGTACCGCGATGCGCTGCCCGATGTGCCCGTGATCGCGGCTCCCGAGCGGTGTGTCGCGATTCGCGCGCACCTGAACAATCATCCGGACACCGATGTGATTCTGCTCGATGACGGCTTTCAGCATCGTTTCGTCGCGCGCGATCTTGAGCTCGTGCTGATCGATGCGAAGCGGAACACGATGCGCGATGCGCTGCTGCCGGCCGGCCATCTGCGTGAACCGCTCGATTCGCTTGCCCGGGCCGATGCAGTGATCGTGACCCGCGCGGATGATGGTGTGGATGCTGAACTGGCGGCAAGGATCGAGCGATACCACGGCCGCATGCCGCTGGCGTGGGCGCGGCACCGCTGGTCGCACCTCGATATCCACGTGCCGGGCGAAACAGCGCGCACCGCGCCGCCCAACTGGTTGAACGGACGCGGGGTGATCACCATGCTCGGCGTCGGCCATCCCGAAGCGGTGCAGCAGCAGATCGAATCACTCGGCGCGAAGATCCTGGCGAATCTCCCGGTGCGCGACCACGAGCGGTACGATGTGCCGCAACTGAGTGTTGCGCGCGGCCTCTGCGACGGGGCCAAGGGGTTCATCATCACCATGAAGGACTGGGTGAAGATTCGTGAACTGATTGACCCCGATGAGTGGCCGTGCCCGATCATTGTGCCGCGGGTTGCCATGGAGATCTTTCGCGGCCGGCAGGAACTGGAAACGCTCGTGATGGACCGGATTCGAGCGGCTGGTTCGGGTGCCGCGGGCAGGAATCGGTAGAATCGAGAGTTGAGACCATCGGCCGGATGGGAGGTTCGCCCCGGATCTCCGCCCGCTTCTTTTCAACAGCATTTCCAGACCGTGCGACCGAAACTTCGTCATGCTACTGCACCGCCTGAGTTCCTACCGCCCGTTCACCGTCCTCGTGATCGGTGACTTCATGCTCGATCAGCACGTGCTGGGCGCGGCGGAGCGGTTGAGCCCCGATGCGCCGGTGCCGGTGCTGCAGGCAACGAAGTTCGAGAACCGGGCCGGCGGCGCAGCGAACGTCGCGCTCTGCCTGCAGGCCCTGAAAGCTGATGTGCACTGCTTCGGCGTGACCGGCCGCGATGCTGAAGGCGACATTCTGCGCGAGGAACTGACCAAAGTCGGCTGCGCGACCACCGGCCTGCTGGTTGACCCCGGCCGCCCGACCACGATCAAGCGTTCGCTCATCGGCCTCGCGCAGCACCGCCACCCGCAGAAGATGTTCCGCGTTGATCTGGAATCACGCGATCCGCTCGATGAAGAGATGCAGACGCAACTGCTGAATGCAATCCATGCTGCGATCGAGCACGCGGATGTGGTCTGCCTGGAGGATTACAACAAAGGGGTCTGCTGCGAAGAGCTCTGCCGCAAGGTCATCGCGCTCTGCCGCGAAGTGGGCAAGCCGCTGCTGGTCGATCCCGCAGCGATCGAGGATTACACGAAATACCGTGGCGCGACGGCGATCACACCCAACCGCTCTGAAGCGGAGCTGGCGACCGGACTCGATACGCCGCTCGAAGCTTCGCAGGTCCATAACGCGGGCTTGGCGACGAAGCTGCTGACCGAACTCGATCTCGATGCGGTGGTCCTCACGCTCGATCGGCACGGCGCGCTGCTGGAGACCCGCAACGGCGATCCGATTCTCGTGCCGACGGTCGCGCGGAGTGTCTACGACGTCAGCGGGGCGGGGGACATGGTCCTCGCGGCGCTGGCCGGTGGTGTCGCGAACGGTTTCACTTGGCAGGAATCGGTCGAGTTCGCCAACGCCGCGGCGGGGCTTGAGGTCGAGGTCTTCGGCGTGCAGCCGATTCCCTTTGCCGCCGTCCGCCGCGAAGTGCTGAGCCGCTCCGCGGGGCTGCACGGCAAGGTGCGGGATCGGGAGTCGCTGCTGATCGAACTCGATGCCCACCGGGAAGCCGGTCGGTCGGTCGTCCTGACCAACGGCTGCTTCGATGTGATCCACGCCGGGCACGTGGCGTACCTCCGCGAAGCCCGCCAGCAGGGGGATGTCCTCGTGGTCGGCGTGAATGCTGATGATCAGGTGCGCGAGCAGAAAGGCCCCGGCCGGCCGATCTACCCCGAAAAGGAACGGCTGGAGATTCTCTCGGAACTGCAGTGTGTGGATTACCTGATCGTCTTCCCCGAGCCGACGGCACACGAGCTGCTCCGCGCATTGCAGCCGGATGTCTACGTCAAGGGCGGCGATTATCGGCCGGAAGAGATCAACGAGCATGATCTGGTGCAGGAGCTCGGCATCGAACTCCGCCTTCTCGGACATCGGCCGGGACTCGGCAGCACGGAGGTTATTGAGAAGTTGAACCGCTCGGGATCCGCCGCGGATTGAACGCCGAAGGAATGATTGATTTTCAGCGTGCCCGGCGCTCGAACCGATGGTACGATTGGCGATCCGCCAAGGCGGATGGCACGGGGCCTTCCGAACCGCGGTTCGACCTGAGGACGATTGACGATGCATGATGCCGGTCTGGCGACATCCCGTGGTGCTGGTGAGACCGGTTCCTCTTCCGAGGAGCCCGGCTCGAGCGCATCCGGTGACCCGGACAACCCTCCGGAACGGCCCTCGCCGCGCGATGAACGCGCGGCAGATGAAACCATCTCACTTTTCGGTGGATCGGTTGACCTGAACCGCGGCTGGATTGAGTCCTCCCTGCGCGCGCTGGTCCCGCATCTGAGCCGGCCCTCACGCCGGATTGTTGTCCGCATCGTCGGCGATGAAGAGATGACCCTGCTGCACGACCGCCACAGCGGGATCGACGCCACCACGGATGTGCTCACGTTCGACCAGTCCGCCGCCGACGGACCGATCGAAGCGGACCTGGCGGTGTGTGAAGACGAAGCCCGACGTTGCGCAGCGACGCTCGGCCACACCGTTGAACGCGAACTGCTGCTCTACATCCTGCACGGTCTGCTGCACTGCTGCGGGTTTGATGATCATGACGACGAGGCGTACGCCCGGATGCACGCAGAAGAGGATCGATTGCTTGAATCGATCGGCGTGGGGCGCACGTTCAACCGCGCGGAGTCGGGGCACGACGACCCGCGCGGGAATGCTCACCGTGACCCGGATCACGAACGTTGATCGCTGCACTGAACTGGATTGCGTTGCTCGCGCTGCTCATCGCCACGTATCTCGCGGCGGTGAACATGGCGCTGATGAATACGAGCCGGCACCACCTGGAGCGCAAGCTCGAAAGCCGCGGTCGCGCCGCCGCCGGGCACTGGCTCGCAGCGCGCCTCGACGCGGCCGTCAGCATGACCGCCCTGCTGCGAACGGCGTTCCGCGTGACGTTCTTCGCCGTGATTCTCATCGA
>RECV01000178.1 GCA_007693845.1 Phycisphaerales bacterium | reverse complement strand
TTGAGACCCTCCGAACCCATCAGGGCGATATAGACCCACGAGATCGGCAGAATGCTCGGACTGCCGTAGGGCGCTGCAGCCAAAGCGCCGATGGCCTGTTCGCCGGCGGTCTTCGGCTTGACCACCGAATGTCCGGGGAGGAAGGGTTTGAGCCGTTCAACGACGCCGATCGGTCCCATGCCCGGCCCGCCGCCGCCGTGGGGAATGCAGAACGTTTTGTGCAGGTTGAGATGGCAGACATCCGCGCCGAACGCACCGGGCTTGCACAACCCGACCATCGCGTTCATGTTCGCGCCGTCCAGATACACCAGCCCGCCGTGATCGTGAACGACCTTGCAGATATCCCGGATGTTCGTTTCAAACACGCCGTGCGTGGACGGGTAAGTGATCATGATCGCGCCGAGCTTTTCCTGGTGTTGCTCGGCCTTGGCGGCCAAGTCATCCATATCGATGTTGCCGTGGTCATCACACTTGATCGGCACCACGCGGAAGCCGGCAATCACCGCAGAAGCCGGATTCGTACCGTGCGCCGACAGCGGGATCAGGCAGACATCGCGGTCCGTCTCGCCACGCGATTCGTGGTACGCGCGGATGGTGAGCAGGCCGGCGTACTCGCCCTGCGAGCCGGCGTTGGGTTGCAACGACACCGCCGCAAAGCCGGTCATGTCCGCCAGCCAGTCTTCAAGCTGCTCGAAGAGTTCAAAGTAGCCGTCGGCCTGATCAACCGGCGCGAAGGGATGCATGTTTGCGAACTCCGGCCAGGTGACCGGCAGCATTTCGCTCGTGCCGTTCAGCTTCATCGTGCACGAACCGAGCGGGATCATCGAATGGCAGAGGGAAAGGTCGCGCGATTCGAGCGTGCGGATGTACCGCAGCATCTCCGTTTCGGAGTGGTGCGTGTTGAAGACCGGGTGCGTCAGGTAGCCGCTCTGCCGCGCGAACGATTCGGGGATCCGCCGTTCGACTTCGTTCCACAGCGTCAGGGCCGCGCTGGATTCATCTGATCGATCCGCGCCGAACAGATGAAGCAGTTCCTCGACCTGTTCGATGGTGGTTGTTTCGTCGAGCGTGATGCCGAGCGTGCCGTCGCCGAAGTCGCGCAGATTCATCTCGCGATCACGGGCGGCATTGAGCAGATCGTCCGCGTTTGCGCTGGCAGGTCTGATGCGCAGCGTGTCGAAGACGAAGGCGTCCTCGTCAATCTTGTAGCCGAGCTTGCGCAGTCCGGCCCGGAGGGTCTGCGTCAGGCCGCGCACACGTTCGGCGATGCGTCGGAGTCCGTCCGGGCCGTGGTAGACGGCGTACATGCCGGCCATGATGGCCAGGAGCACCTGCGCGGTGCAGATGTTGCTGGTGGCGCGGTCGCGCTTGATGTGCTGTTCCCGCGTCTGGATCGCCATGCGGTAGGCGGGGTTGCCGTGCGTATCGTGGGAGACGCCGATGAGCCGGCCGGGCATCTTGCGCACGTGCTTCTCGTGCGTGGCGAGGAAGGCCGCGTGCGGACCGCCGTAACCCATCGGCACGCCGAAACGCTGCGCTGAACCGACGGCAATGTCCGCGCCGAACTCGCCCGGCGGCTTGATCAGCGTGAGCGCGAGCAGGTCCGTCGCCGCCACGAGAAGCGCCTTCGCATTGTGCAGCGCGTCAGCGAGGGCTTCGTAGCAGTCGATGCGCCCGTCCGTGGCGGGGTACTGCACCGCCACGCCGGCGACATCATCAAATCCGCGCGACTTCCAGGTATCGCTGTCGCTCGGATCGAACACTTCGATCTTCACCCCCATCGACTTCGCGCGGGTCTGCACAACTTCGATCGTCTGCGGATGGCAGTCGTGCGCGATCAGAAAGGTGTCACGCCGCGTGATGCTGATGCACATCGCCATCGCCTCGGCAACGGCCGTTGCTTCATCGAGCAGCGAGGCGTTGGCGATCGGCAGGGCGGTCAGATCGCTGACCATCGTCTGGAAGTTGATCAGCGCTTCCAATCGCCCCTGGCTGATCTCCGCCTGATAGGGGGTGTACTGCGTGTACCAGCCGGGGTTTTCGAGAATGTTCCGCTGAATGACCGGCGGGGTGATCGTGCCGTGGTACCCCATGCCGATGTAGCTCTTGAAGACCCGGTTCCTTTTCGCCATCGTACGAAGGTGGCTGAGCAGTTCATGCTCGCCGCGCGGCTCGCCGACATTGAGCGGCTGGCGTTCGAGGATGCTGGCGGGAATGGTCTCGTTGATGAGCTTTTCCAGCGAATCGGAGCCGATGGACTGCAGCATCGAATCGATTTCCGCTGGATCGGGGCCGATGTGACGGAAGGTGAACTGGTCCAACGGCCCGTGGGGGGCTTGGGTCATTTCGGGCTCCGGGCAGAGGACTTCGGCGGGGTCGCGGGGGGCGGCGTGAGTACGGCTCGATGTCGTGGTGGTCATTGATGAAATCGTGCGGTCGGAGGGAGGAGTGATCGTTCGGAGTGTGGGTCGGCAAAGGGAAGGACACCGACGTCCGGATCGAGGCAGCAAGGGCGACTTCCGGTGCCGTTTCCTGCAATTTCGCTACATTTTCAACATCATTTGGCCTGCGGATCACTATATTCAGGTGCCCGCTCAGAAGCAACGCAGCCGCACGAAGTCGGTTTAATGACGGGGGCGTTTTTTGCCTCTTTTCAACGCCCCTTCCGAATGGAAGTAATGGGTGGCTCGTCCTTCAGAGACAGTGGCCTTGGACGGTCCCTAACGTGGCGAATCTGATTTCAACTGTGAGATGATTTTTATGCGCGCGAATTTGACAAGTTTCCAGCCGCGATTACGAACTCGCGGTGTTCTGAGCGGGCTGGCCTTGGGAGCCGTGCTTTTGGCCGGTCCCTTGTTGGCTCAAGCCGACGATTTCTTCGAACCCGGTCCGACGGCCGGCGAGCGCTCTTCGGAGCGAGCAACGCAGGGGCGAGTTCTCGATGAACCCCACAACCCCATGCGTTTCGCGCCGGAGGAAACGAACACCATTCCCGTCGATGCGGAACGGGTTGATCTCCCTCAGGTCTTTGATGATCTCGGTGAAGTCGCGACCGAGTGGTACATGCACGTGATCACGCTCGCCAACCCCTTCTTCGAAGGCCGCGTTCCGGAATCACGCGGCATGGAGATTGCTTCCGAATACGTCGAGTTCTACTTCAAGCAGTACGGTCTCGATCCGGCGTTCCTCGATCCGGAAGGCCCATCACTCAGCGCGCTCGTCGAGCAGGGTGAAGTGGACGCCAACGGTTCGATGCACGAGATGCTCGTCAGCTACCGCCAGCCGTTCACGTTCCGAAGTGGCGGCGCCCGCGTGCGCGCGCAGGTCAATCGGGCCGACCTGGGCCTGGAACACGAGATCTTCGAGGAGCGCACGGATTACGCCGTCCTGGGTGTATCCGGCAACGGCCAGGTGTCCGCGCCGGTGAGCTTTGCCGGCTACGCCATCACGGACGGCCCCGATGGCTATTCGAGCTTTGATGAAGACACCGATCTGACCGGGCGCATCGTCATCATGCTGCGTTACGAGCCGCTTGATGAAGAAGGCCGCAGCCGATGGGCCGATCGCCGCTTCAGTGAGCATGCCGCGCTTGCGCCGAAGTTTCGCGCGCTGAGTCAGCGCGGTGCCGCCGGCATTATCATGGTCAATCCCCCCAACGCGTTCGAAGGCGCGAGCGGGCTGGAATCCATGGGCCGAAGCAGCCAGTTCGGCCCCCGGCTGGAGATTCCCGTCATGCAGATGAGACCCGAAGCGGTCGATCGGCTGCTCGCGCATATCGATGAGGAAGGTCGTGATCTTGCTGATCTGCAACAAGCCGCCGACTGGGGCGAACTGCGGACCGTGCACTTCGGTGATGAACCGCTCACCATGGCGGTGGAGATTGCCCGTTCCGGCGCGCGAACGAACATTGCGGCGGAGAACGTCGGCGGCGTGCTTCCCGGGCGGGGTGAACTCGCCGACGAATGGATCGTCATCGGCGCGCACTACGATCACGTCGGGTACGGCGAGTTCGGCACGGCCCCTCGATACCGCGGCCAACTCCATCCCGGCGCCGATGACAACGCGTCGGGCACCGCCGGCCTGATCATCCTCGCGCGCACCCTCAGCGCGTACTACGAGCAATCAGATGCAGATGATCTCCGCTCGATCATGTTTCTGGCATTCGACGCGGAGGAATCCGGCCTGAACGGGTCGCGCCACTTCGTGGACAACCCCAGCATTCCGCTTGAGCGCATCAGCGCGATGATCAATATGGACATGATCGGCCGGCTGCGCGATCAGCAGATTTCGATCATGGGGGTCAATACCGCGGACGGACTCGAGTCCATCCTCCGCGAACACGTGGAACAGAGCGGGCTGACCGCTTCGACCTCGCCGGGCACGAGCGGCCGGTCGGACGATGCGAGTTTCGTCCGGGCGGAGATTCCGGCGGTGCACTTTTTTACGGGACTGCACCCCGACTACCACACGCCACGCGATGTCGGCCATACCGTCAACCCCGCCGGGGCGCGGGACATTCTGCGGTTGGTGCATCATGTGGCGATCGATCTCGCTTCGCGCTCGGAGAAGTTGAGCTATTCTGAGCCAGGCCGCACCCGTACGCCGGATCGCGGTTACGCGCCGGTGCGGCTGGGCATCACGCCCGCGATGGGCGAGCCGGTGGACGGCGTCGCCATCGAAGGCACGGCGGTGGATTCCAACGCCGAGCGAGCCGGCATGCAGGGCGGCGACATCATCGTCGGCTGGAACGATTACATCGTGACCGGAATGCAGGATCTTGTGACACGATTGCGCGACCATCAGCCGGGCGACACCGTGAACATCATCGTTCTGCGTGACGATGAGCGGGTGACGCTCGAAGTGACGTTCCGTGAAGAGTGATCGGGTCTGTCCGGAAACTCGACCAAGACCAACTCAACCCACTCAAAAATGGCCGCCGCCCGCTGGTTTCCCAGCGGGCGGCGTCTGGTTGTGGCGGACGTAAGCCGAATTCTGTTCCCGCGTGGTCCCATCTCACGACGGGCGGTTGCGGGTGACGGCCATTCATCTGGGATCGCCGTTGCCGACGATCTCGAGCACGCGACCCGTTCTCATCCCGCGGACCACGGGCGTCGCGCGGGGCGACCGAGAACTGCTTGCGCTTGCACGCGGTGGGGTTTACCCTGCCTCCACTGTCACCAGCGGAGCGGTGCGCTCTTACCGCACCATTTCACCCTTACCGAGGAAGCGAACTTCCGCGGCGGTTTGTTTTCTGTGGCACTTTCCCTGGGCCTCAACCTGCGACCCGGTGGGCGTTACCCACCACCGTGTCCTGCCGTGTTCGGACTTTCCTCGAACTGCTTCTCACAGCCCGCGGCCGTCTGTCCGCCGAACACACTATACGCCATTCCGTTCCCATCGGGTTCACCGAACCATGGTTCGGCGGGTGCGTGCAACTTCGGCAATCCTCCTCGCTGGTCGCTGGAGGGGCGCGATCTGGCGTAAACTATGACTCCAATGACCGAACCGGCAAAGATCATGGTGTGGGCCTCCCGGGCGCAGGAAGAACTGTTGCGCGAGGTACTGGCGGATGAGTCGATCTCGCTGCTGGCGGTGGGATCGGATGAGAGCGCCACGGCAGCGGACCTTGCCGCGACGCACCACGCCGAGCGGCTCGAAGACCTGCGGCAGGCGCTGCACCGGGAGGATGCCGACCTGCTCTGGCTGGCCGGACCGGTCGATCTCGAACCGGCCACACTCAAACTCATCGGCCAGAAGTCACTGCAGATCGTCAGCAGTTATCCCCAGCCGGGATCCATCAGTGATCTGATCTCCCAGCCGGATGATGTCGCCGCCATCGGCGTGCTGCCGTTGATGCAGCGCAGCGCGGGCTTTCGCGCTGCGGAGGAGATTTTCGAATCCTTCGGCCGGGCGGAGTGCATCAATGTCAGCTTTCGCTCCGACCCCTCGAAGGGATCGCTCTTCAGCCGCCTGTACGATGCGATGGGCGTGGTGACCCGGCGGTGCGGCGAGGCGGACACGATCGATGCCGCACTGGTCAGTCCGACCGGCGACACGCCGGAAAATCTGGGCGATCTCACCGGCCACATGACGGTCAACCTGCGTTTCCCCGAGAATCGAAGTGCCTCCATCACGATCAGCGATCGGGCCGGCCGCTGGTTCCGCGGCATCACGGTGCTCGGCCCGGGTGGTTGTCTGCGCATCGACGAAGGACAGTTCGAATGGATCGGACTGGATGGCGCCACGATCGATTCGCATACC
Organism: Phycisphaerales bacterium; assembly: GCA_007693845.1. GTDB lineage: Bacteria > Planctomycetota > Phycisphaerae > Phycisphaerales > SM1A02 > SKZB01. The sequence continues at coordinate 4,369 of RECV01000178.1, read as the reverse complement.
GAGACGGAGGCCCCGCTCAGCGTGGGCGGGATCATCGCAGCGCAACTTCGCCGGATCGTGGAACGCCGTGACTCGACCGAGCCGCCGGCAGATCACGCCAAACTCATGGCGGCCTGTGAAGCGGCGCGCGTCAGCAGCCGCACCGGCGAATGGGAGTCCCCCCGGTCCGTGATGCGCATGTTCAGTCGGCTTTGACCGGCCGGCGGTGATACGTCGCCAGCGCATCGAGTTCGTCCAGACTCTCCGGCGCGATGAGTGTGCTCGCCGCAACATGGTCGTTGAAATGCTTTCGAATCCAGTTCAGGTTGCGATCACGCACCAGTGACACGAACCGCTCCACGACCTGTGGCGCGTACCGCGTGCCCGAGTCGGCGAGAAGTTCTTCCAACACGTCGCCTTCCGAGGATTGATTCATCTGGGGCCGGTAGGGACGAAAGGACGTCATGGCGTCGAATGCGTCGATCACACTGAACAACTGCGCTTCAAGCGGAATGTCGTTTCCAGTCAGACCGTTGGGATAGCCGCTGCCGTCGATGTTTTCGTGATGGGATTGAACCAGGTTCAGAACGAACGGATCATCTTCACCCAGCGAGACGAGTCGGTTGTAGCCGAACGTCGGATGCTGTTTGATCAGTTCCCACTCGGAGTCGTTCAGTCGCCCGGGTTTGCGGAGAATCGCTGCGGGGATATCAATCTTTCCCAGGTCGTGCAGGACGGCGCCGCGCATCAGTCGCTTGACGTCAGGCGGGTCAACATCCATGGCTTCCGCGAGCGCTTGCATGTACAGGGTGACACGCCAGGTATGCGCCGCTGTGCAATAGTCCTTGACCTCGACCAGGCGAACGAGTCGGAATAGCTCATGTTGTTCCATCGCCGGCTCCTTGACCCGGGCAGCCCGAATTGCTGATCGTAGACCGCGCCGCATGGGAGAAAACTGCGGGCATCATGTTTTCATGCCGGAAAAATCGAACAATCACCGCGGATTGGAGAGAATGGTCTCGCGCAGCGGAATCACGATGTGCGGGACGACGCGCTCTTCTGCCAGTCGTTCCGCATAGCCCGCCAGCGTGCCGAAAGTCGCGGCCAGTTCTTCCAACGCCCGAATCGGGCCGCACTGGCGCACGGTCAGGTACACGCTGATCGGCTGGGCGTCGTAATGGCCGCTGGCAATCTCCTCCGCGCGGGTGCGCGGTTTGACTTCGATAAAGGCCTGCCGCGTGCCGTCTTCGTTCAGGCACAGGCCGATAAAGGGCTGGGCGTCGAGTGGCGTTTCCAGATCGCCGCCGATCAAGTCCGCCAGGGGCGAACGACCCAGTAGCGCGTTGATCACGACTTCGCTGCGATTGGTTTCCGCGATCAGGTCGAAGCCGAAGACCAGTTCGATGAACTCGACATCGATCGGACTGACCGTCAGGTAGAACGGCATCAGTTCCAGCACAAGCTGGTGCAGCCGGTACGCATCGTGAACCGTTTCGGGGTTCACCCACCCGCTGCGGATCGAATTGCCGTTGAGCGACAGCCAGGAGTACTGCGCATCGCCTTCCGCCGATTCGAGGGCCAGTTCTTCCTCGAAGCGGCGAAAACGGTCCATCCGCGGAAACGAGCGGCGAACGCGGTCGAACAGCTCCAGGACGGGCTCGCGACCCGCGGGCAGGTCCATCTTCAGCGCCACTTTCTGATTGACGTAGAAGTCCGAACAAAGGGCGCCGAAGCTGGTACTCATGCATTACTCCGAAGAACCGTGGCCGATCGTGTGGAGGAAGCGGAAGTAATCCGAGTCCGCCCGCAGGATCAGTGTAACGTCTTTGCCGAGGGACTCGCTGTAGCTTTCGAGGGTGCGGAAGAAGGCGTAGAACTCCGGATCCGCACCGAACGCTTCGTTGTAGATCCGGGTTGCTTCCGCATCGGCGCGGCCGCGAATGATGTTCGCATCCCGCTGGGCCTCCGAACGAATCTCCGCGAGCAGGCGCTCTGTTTCACCTTCGATCTCGTTGGCGCGACCGCGGCCTTCGGAACGGAACCGCTCCGCGATCCGCTGTCGTTCCGCGATCATGCGGTTGAAGACCTGTTCCTGCACGGACTGCACGTAGTCCACGCGCTTGATGCGAATGTCGACCAGTTCGATCCCAAGGTCGGGTACGAGTTTCTGCGCCTCCATGAGGATGGACTCGACGATTTCGCCGCGGCCGCGCGTGACTTCCTGCAGCAGGATCTCCTCGTCTTCCTCACCGACGACTTCCATGCGTTCGAGGTCCTCTTCAGAAAACTCCCAATCGCGTGAGCGCACGATTTCGATCAGGTCACTGCGTGAGACTTCATCGCGGACCACCGAGTCGAGAATGTCGTTGAGACGAAGTTGCGCGCCGCGAGCATTCTCCACGCTCTCGTAGAACTTCAGCGGATCGACAATGCGCCAGCGGGCGGTGGTGTCGATGGAGATGAACTGCTCGCCGCGCGTGGGAATCTGGTTCGGGTCACCGTCCCAGGAGTACAGTCGTTTGTCGAACTTCCGTACATTCTGGATGAACGGCAGCTTGAAGTGCAGTCCGGGTTCGGTCACCGGATCGCCGACCGGCGCGTTGAACTGGAAGACGATCGCCTGCTCCGCTTCGTCAACAGTGAAGGTGGATGCAATGAGCACGATCAGCCCGAGGACGAACACGACGAACAGTCCGAAAGCAATGTTGAGTGTCCGGTTCATGATTAGCGGCCTCCTTCGCTGCGACGCGAAAACGGAGTTTCGTCAAGATTCAAAAGCGGCAGGGGGGACATCTGGCCTTCCTCAATCACGAGGATCCGGCCGAGTTTCGGGATGACCCGATCGATCATTTCCAGGTACAGCCGCTGGCGGGTGACCTCGGGCATGTTGCGGTATTGCACGAGGATGGCTTCGAACCGCGACGCTTCGCCGATCGCGCGGTTGACGCGTTCCGAAGCGTACCCCTCCGCCGACTCCAGCATCCGTTGTGCCTCGCCGCGCGCCTGAGGCACGACCTGGTTGCGACGCTTCTCCGCTTCATTGATCAGCCGCTCGCGTTCCTGCTCGGCCTGGTTGACCTCGTTGAACGCGGCTTTGACGCGCTCCGGCGGGTTCACATCCTGAAGCTCAATCGTGCTGACGGTAATCCCGAGTTCAAACGAGTCCAGAATGCTCTGCAGCTCTTCCCGGGCCTGACGGGCGACCTGCACGCGCTTTTCGGTCAGGACATCGCTGCCAAGGTTGTTGCCGACGATGCGCCGCATGACCGCTTCGCAGATATCGCGGATGGACTGTTCACGGTCGCGGACGCGGTGGAGCCAGAGCTCCGCATCGTCGATCCGGTACTGCACGACCCATTCCACATCGATGACCTTCAGGTCGCCCGTGAGCATCAGCGATTCATTGATGTACGCGGCTTTGTCGTACTGGGTGCGCTGCGTCGCGCCCACGGTCCGGAAGCCGAACTCTTCCTTGAGCACGCGTCGGGTCGGCACGAATGTTGCCGAGTCAATGCCGTAGGGCAGCTTGAAATGCAGGCCCGGCTGGCGGGTGTCGATGACCTTGCCGAAGCGCTTCACCACCGCGACGCCTTCGGTCTGCACGGTATACATACTGGTGAAAACACCGATGAGAACCAGGATCACGAGCAGCAGACCGCCGAGCAGGGCGGAGGCCTTCCCCCAGTTCACCTGGCTGGGATCAAACTCGAATTGGGGCGACGATCCCGAGCCGCCCGAGAAGTTGAGGGGCCTACGCGCCATCGTTCGTACCTCCACATCATCAGACTTCTGCGGCAGAGCAGGGCCGGCCGACGGACCGGACCTGAGCCAAGAGCGGTACTGTACCACGCCAAAGGTCTTCGAACGTGTCGCCGACCGGCCGGGAGAGGACACGTCCCGCGGCGACATCCGTCAGTCACCGCATCTTAGTTTCTTCCGAAGACCGCCCCCAACTTTTCAACCGGACCTCATGACGCGGTATGGTATGAACATGCGATGGACGACCATCACACTGATCGCGGCCGGCATCTGTATCGTCACGGCGATCGGCGCACAGGTCGTGTGGGCGCTGACCGGTCTTCGTATCGCCATGCTCGGCGCGCTGACCGGCACGTTCTGGATCCTGATGGCGCTGATGCTGCACTGGCATGTCACCTTCCGCATGATCGAACTTCATGTGCTCCGGCCGTTCAATCGCGTGAACCTCGTGCTGACGGGCATCACCGCGCTGCTGTGGATCAGCGTGTTGTGGTTGTCCGCCGAAGTCATGCCGGCACGGGGCGCTGTGATCCTGACGGCGGCACCGCTGACGGTCATCGGCAGCTGGTTCCTCCTGTGCAATGTGTTCTTCATGCTGAAGCTGCGCCATGCCGTTCTGGCCGGTCTGCGA
>RECV01000133.1 GCA_007693845.1 Phycisphaerales bacterium | reverse complement strand
CGGCACGATCGAACTTGCATCCATCGGCAACAACACCGCGCTGAACATGAAGGAAGGCCCCGTCACCCTCACCGGCGGCGGCACGATTTTCCTCAACTCGGTCGCACACATTCGGCGCAGCGGCGGCGAAGGGTCGCTCGTCAACGTGGACAACACAATTCGCGGAGTCGGCAATCTCAGCGGAACCAGCACGAGCAACCGCATGGACATCACCAATCAGGGAACGATCCTCGCCGATAGCGACAGCGGAGCACTCACCATCTTCGGCAACAGCGCGGGCGACGGCTTCACCAACGCGGCAGGCGGTCTCGTCCACGTGACTGGCCTCGGCGGTCTGACCAGCAGCGGCAACGGCTTCACCAATGCCGGCGGCCAGATCACCGTTGACGCAGGTCGCTCACTGTCACGCACCGGCCACTACATCCAGACCGCCGGCACTACGACCGTCAACGGTACGCTCGCCGTCACCGGTTCCGGCAATCAACTGCGTCTCCAAGGCGGCGTCCTCAACGGCAACGGTCAGATCAACGGCGTGCTTAACAACACCGGCGGCTTTCTCAACCCAGGCGCTTCAGCGGGCCAGCTCATCGTCAATGGCACCTACATGCAAAGCAACCTCGGCGTGCTCCAGATCGAAATCAATGGCGAGATTCCCATTGATGAACACGATATCCTGCATGTCAATGGCAACGCCATGCTCGGCGGCACATTGGAACCGATCTTCGATGAGAAGTACATGCCCGCTGTTGGCGATGAGTGGATCATCCTCACCGCAAACAGCAGGTCAGGCACTTTTGCCGTCATTCCGTGCAACGGCATCCGTGTGCGCTATGAATCTGATGACGATGGCGAACTGGTTACGGTTGAATACACCGGCGTCAATCGTGTGGGAGATCTCAATTGCGATGGAATTGTCAATGTCTTTGACCTGCTTCTGCTGCTCGGCAACTGGGGTGCCTGTCCGGATCCCGGATTCGCTCCCTGTCCCGGTGACTTGAACGAGGATGGCACGGTCAATGTCTTCGATCTCCTCGAACTCCTGGCAAACTGGGGCTGACTCGTATCCACCGATCGGCCAACTACGGGTAACGTGTCAACCTCATTTGTTTGAGACCAACCCCCTCGGGACTCGATCCCGGGGGGCCTTTTCGATTTCAGGGCCAGTGTTTCTGATCCGCCGTGAGATACAGCACCATTTTGATACCGATTTGACAAAACAGATTGGAATGATTCCAATATGGGGCCTATGTTTCTGCGGCCGGATCCGAAGGGTTTGGCCATTCACCTGACGTTTCCCCTCTTTCGACCGGAATCTTCCTCCCCCTATGCTCAGTCTGACCCGAAAATCCGATTACGCACTGGTCGCCCTGACGACCATGGCCGGTCGGGTGGCGGACACCGTCAGTGCCCGGGATCTGGCGGAACGGCATGATCTGCCCCTGCCGCTGCTGCGAAATATTCTCAAGCAGCTCGCCGGGGCGGGGCTGATTATCTCTGAACGCGGGGTCACCGGCGGCTACCAACTCGCCCGGCGACCGGAGCAGATCTCGCTCGCGGAGCTGATCGACGCCATCGAAGGGCCGACCGAACTGACCCGATGCTGCGGTGAACACGGCCGATCCGCTACGGGTGAATCGTGCAGCATGGAGTCCTCCTGCCCGATCCGCCGACCGATCGCACGCGTCAATGGATTGATTCGCAACGTGCTCGAACGCCTGACGCTGGCGCATCTCAATGCGAACACCGTGCCAATGAATCTTGAAGGCCTGCTCGGATCGAATTCATCGTCTCGGCCGCAGACTTTCGTGGCGTGCACCTGCCACGAGCGGGGCGAGCGATGCGACCACAGTGAAGACGCGGTTGCCTCTCCCCTGCCGCGCGGCCGTACTTCCAACACCGAACACTTTTCTCCCCATTCCTGATCTCAGATTCCCACACCATGACTACTGCAACCGACCAAACCATCGAGGAATTCACCAGTCAGAAGTACAAGCACGGCTGGTCCACCGACATCGAGTCGGACAGCGCGCCTCCCGGCTTGAACGAGGACACCATCCGGTTCATCTCCGCCAAGAAGAATGAGCCGGAATGGATGACCGATTGGCGCTTGAACGCCTATCGCGGCTGGCTTGAGATGAAAATGCCGAACTGGCAGAATCTCAACATTCATCCGATCGATTTCCAAGCGATCAGCTATTACTCGGCTCCGAGAACCACGCCGAAGTACGAATCGCTGGACGAAGTCGATCCGAAGCTGCTCGAAACGTACGAGAAGCTCGGCATTCCGCTGAACGAGCAGAAGATGCTCGCCGGCGTCGCGGTCGATGCGGTGTTCGATTCCGTTTCCGTGGCGACGACATTCAAGAAGAAGCTCGCCGAGGCGGGGGTGATCTTCTGTCCGATCAGTGAGGCGGTCCAGAAGTATCCCGACCTGGTCAAGAAGTGGCTCGGCTCCGTCGTGCCGCAGAACGACAACTACTTTGCGGCGCTCAACTCGGCGGTCTTCTCCGACGGCTCGTTCGTGTACATCCCGAAGGGTGTGACCTGCCCGATGGAGCTGTCCACCTACTTCCGCATCAACGCGATGAACACCGGCCAGTTCGAACGAACGCTCATCATCGCAGAAGAGGGTTCCAGCGTCAGCTACCTCGAAGGATGCACCGCGCCGCAGCGGGATGAGAACCAGCTCCACGCCGCGGTCGTCGAACTGATCGCGCTCGATGACGCCCAGATCAAATATTCGACGATCCAGAACTGGTACCCCGGTGATGAGAACGGCAAGGGCGGCATCTATAACTTCGTGACCAAGCGGGGCAACTGCCTCGGCAAGAACAGCCACATCAGCTGGACCCAGGTCGAAACCGGCTCCGCCATCACGTGGAAGTATCCCTCGTGCGTGCTCAGAGGAGACAATTCGATCGGCGAGTTCTACTCGGTCGCGCTGACCAACAATCATCAGCAGGCCGACACCGGCACGAAGATGATCCACATCGGCAAGAACACGCGCAGCTACATCGTTTCCAAGGGCATCTCCGCCGGCTTCTCGAACAACACCTACCGCGGTCAGGTGAAGATGCTCAAGAGCGCGACCAATGGTCGCAATTACACACAGTGCGATTCGATGCTCATCGGCGACCAGTGCGGAGCGCACACCTTCCCGTACATTGAAATCGGCAACTCGACCGCCAAGGCGGAACACGAGGCGACGACCTCGAAGATCGGTGAAGATCAGATCTTCTACTGCCAGCAGCGCGGCATTTCGGAAGAGGACGCCGTCTCCCTGATCGTCAACGGCTTCTGCAAGGAAGTGCTGAAGGAACTGCCCATGGAGTTTGCCGTGGAAGCGGACAAACTGCTGTCGATCTCGCTTGAAGGCAGCGTGGGCTAATCTTCTGGCGGCCAACCTGTGACCACTCTCACCCAATTTCCAAGATCCAACTCCTGAACACCCATGACCACTCCCATTCTCAAAATCAAAAATCTGCACGTTTCCATCGAAGGTGAAGAAATCCTGCGCGGCGTTGATCTGACGATCAATGCGGGCGAGATCCACTCCATCATGGGCCCCAACGGCTCGGGCAAGAGCACGCTCGCGAACATCATCGCCGGCCGTGACGAATACGAAATCACCAACGGCACCGTCCACTATAAGGGCGAAGATCTGCTGGACATGGATCCCGATGAACGCGCCGCCGCCGGCGTGTTCCTCGCCTTCCAGTATCCCGTTGAAATCCCCGGCGTGCGCACCACGCAGTTCCTGCGCGCCTCGGTGAACGCCATCCGTGAAGCGCGCGGCGAGCCGGAACTCGACGCCATGGAAGCGCTCACGCTCTTCCGCGAAAAGATGAAACTCGTCGAAATGCCCGAAGACCTGCTCAAGCGCAACGTCAACGAAGGATTCTCCGGCGGCGAAAAGAAGCGCCACGAGATCTTCCAGATGGCGGTGCTGGACCCGGCCCTTTGCGTGCTCGACGAAACCGATTCGGGGCTCGATATCGACGCCCTGAAGGTGGTCGCCCACGGCGTGAACACGATGCGATCAGCGGATCGCGGCTTCCTCGTCATCACGCACTACCAGCGGTTGCTCGATTACATCGTACCGGATTACGTTCACGTGCTTGTGGACGGCAAGATCGTCAAGTCCGGCGGCAAGGAACTCGCCCTCGAACTCGAAGAGAAGGGCTACGGCTGGGTGGAGAAAGAGCCCGCCGCCGTTTGATGGAGTTCTGAACTTCGCCACTGACTGATTTTCACTGCGGATCACCGACCCGACCTCCACGATCCACCGATCGCTTGAGACTGACCCATGACGAACCTGACCGAAACCCGCATGATGCAACTGTCCGACCTATCGAGCGTTGAGCCGACCCCGGCCGACCGCGCACCAACGTGGCTGCGCGAGCTCGCCCAGCGCGCCATCGCCCGTTTCAGCGAAATGGGCCTGCCCACCACCCGGGACGAGGAGTGGCGGCTGACCAACATCAAGCCGATCGCGTCGACCAACTTCCGCGTGCCGGAAGAGCTGCCCGCGAACATCAACGCGAAGGATCTCGAACGATTCGACATGCCCGGCCTCGAAGGGCCGAAGCTTGTCTTCATCAACGGCCTGTTCGCGCCGAACCTCTCCGAGATCGGGGCACTGCCCGACGGCGTTCGCCTCATGCCGCTGACCGAAGCGTTCAACGAGCTCAGCGATGAACTCGAGTTGCATCTCGGCCGGTACGCCGACATTGAAAAGGACGCGTTCACCGCGCTCAACACCGGTTCCTTCCGTGAAGGCGTCTTCGTGCACGTGCCGAAGGGGACCAAGCTCGACAAGCCGATCCGCATTCTGAACGTCTCCGATGCGCGCAGCGAGCCGATCATCACCAATCCGCGCAATCTGATCGTGGGTGGCGATGAATGCGAATTCACCGTCATCGAGGATTACGTCTCGACGGGTCAGGACGTCCACTTCACCAATGCCGTCACTGAAGTCGTCGTCGGCAAGAGGGCGAACGTATCTCACTACCTGATCGAACGCGAAAGCGAAAAAGCGTTCAACATCTCCACGCTGCAGATTCAGCAGGAAGAGGAGAGCAACTTCGCCTCGCACACCGTCCTGCTCGGCGGCGCGCTGGTGCGAAACAACGTTCGCCCGGTTCTGAACGGCGAGCGGTGCGACAGTCTGCTCAACGGTCTGTATCTGCCCGCCAAAAAGCAGCACATGGACAACCACATGCTGGTGCATCACGCCCGACCGAACTGCGACAGCCGGCAGTTCTACATCGGCGTGCTCGATGACGACGCCACCGCCGTGTTCAGCGGACGGATCATCGTCGACCAGATCTCGCAGAAAACCGACGCCAAGCAACACAGCGGCAACCTGCTGCTGACCGATCGGGCACGAGTTAACACGCACCCGCAACTCGAAATCTACGCCGATGACGTCAAGTGCACGCACGGCGCGACGATCGGCCAGCTTGATGAGGATGCGATCTTTTACCTTCGCAGCCGCGGCCTCAGCAAAGAAGCGGCCCGCGGGATGCTCATTCATGCCTTTGCGATGGAAAGTCTCGAGCGCATGCAGATCGCCCCGGTCAAGGATTTCATCGAACAGGAACTGCTGATGCGCCTGCCGGACGGCAAGCGCGTGAAGAAGATGTTGTGAGTGGAAGCACGCGAAGCCGCTCGCGGCGAAGTGTCTCCTTCTCCCAAGAACCCGCATCCCCGTGACAACCACCACACACAATTCGACCGCCGCAACGCTTGATCTCGATGCGGTGCGCGCGGAGTTTCCCATCCTGCAGCAGCAGGTGCACGGCAAGCCGCTGATCTATCTCGATAGCGCCGCGACCACCCAGAAGCCGCAGTGTGTCATCGACGCGGTCCGCGCGTATTACGAATGCGACAACGCCAACGTCCACCGCGGCGTGCACACGCTCAGCCAGCGCGCGACCGATGGTTACGAACTGGCGCGCGACAAAGTCCGGTCGCTGCTCAATGCCAAGGACCGCGCGGAGATCGTCTTCACCCGCGGCACGACCGAAGCGATCAACCTCGTCGCCCAGGCGTGGGGACGCACGAATCTGCGCGAAGGTGATGAAATCCTCATCACGCACATGGAGCACCACTCCAACATCGTGCCGTGGCAGCTCATTTGTGAGCAGACCGGCGCGAAACTCAAGGTCGCGCCCGTCACCGACACGGGCGAACTGGATCTGGGCGGGTTCAAATCGCTGCTCTCCGATCGCACGAAGCTCGTCGCCTGCGTGCACGTGTCCAATGCGCTCGGCACGATCAATCCGGTGGAGACCTTGACCCGGCTCGCGCACGATGCTGGCGCGGTCATGCTGATCGACGGGGCGCAGGCCACGCCGCACCTGAAGATCGATGTGCAGGCCATCGGCTGTGACTTTTACGCGTGCAGCGCGCACAAGATGTACGGACCGACGGGAATCGGCGCGTTGTACGGCCGCCGGGAACTGCTTGAGCTCATGCCGCCGTACCAGGGCGGCGGGGAAATGATTAAGTCCGTCACGTTTGAAAAGACGATCTACAACGATCTGCCGCACAAGTTCGAAGCCGGCACTCCCAACATCGCCGGGGCGATCGGTTTCGGCGCTGCGGTGGACTTCCTGAACCGGATCGGTCTCGACCGCATCGCGCAACACGAACGGGAACTGCTCGACCATGGGATGTCGCTGCTCGACCAGGTCGAAGGGCTCACCCAGATCGGCCGGGCGAAGGAGAAGGCCGGGGCGATGAGCTTCATTCTGGAGGGCATGCACCCGTATGACGTCGCGCCGATACTCGACTACGCCGGCCTCGCCGTACGCGACGGGCATCACTGCACGCAGCCGCTCATGGAACGCTTCGGCGTGACGGCGACGCTCCGCGCTTCGCTTGGCGTGTACAACCGGCGTGAGGATCTCGACGCGCTGATCGAGGCGATCGAAAGAGCCCGCAAGATGCTGGTGTAATGGAACAGGCATTGAATGTCTGCTCACCCGTGCGAAACGCCCCAGCAGTGCACCAAACAAATCACAACACTCGCCCGTATCATTCCTGATGCCCCAAACCGACGTCCAACTTGATCGCATCATTGAGACCTTCGAGTTCCTCGACGACTGGGAAGAGCGGTTTGCGTATCTGATCGACTTGGGCAAGAAGCTCGCGCCGATGGATCCGGCGGACAAGAACGATGCCAACCGCGTGCACGGCTGCCAGGCGACCGTCTGGCTCAAGCCACAGATCACGAACGATGATCCGCCGCGGTTCGAGTTCAGCGCGGAATCCGATGCGTTCATCGTCAACGGATTGATCGCGATTCTGCTCAGCGCGTACAACGGCCGGACGCCCCGGGAGGTTGCGGATTATGACGCGGAGGGACTCCTGAAACGGCTTGGCCTGGAAGAACACTTGAGCCCGACCCGGCGCAACGGCCTGCATTCCATGATCGGCCGCATTCGCGAACTGGCTTCACACGCGGCGAACGGCACAAAGGAGCAATCGACATGACCACGATCGACACCGACGCCTTGCGTGATCGCGTGATCGCTGCGATCAAGACCGTGAAAGATCCGGAGATTCCGGTCAATCTCTACGACCTCGGTCTGATCTACGAACTGGATATCAATGAACAGGGCGAAGTGCACGTGACCATGACGCTGACCACGCCGAACTGCCCGGTCGCCGACGCCTTGCCGTCGAGCGTCAAGGAGGCCGTGCGGCAGGTGGACGGCGTGTCGAAAGCGGCGGTCGAACTCACGTGGGAACCGGCGTGGAGCCCCGAGCGGCTTTCCGAGGACGGCCGCGCGGCCATGGACATGATGGGCATCGACGCCGCGAACCCCTCCGCCGGCGCCAAGTTCACCGGATTGAGCGTCGGGCGCACCCCGGGATCACGTCGCCCCGGTCGGGGGTGATTCTTCGGCCTGGTCCGTCTCAGATGGCGCAGCGCGCCAGCGATCCTGCGGCGGAATCGTCCTGCCGCACTCGGGACATGTCTCACCCGGCGCGCGATAGAGCAGGTAACCGCACTCACAACGTGGCTCTTCCAGATCGATCCCGATGCGCAGTTGACACTTCGCGCAGCGGTTGCGGCCGGCCTTCATGTCCTGCGCCGTCTCGCAGCGCGGGCAGATGAGGTGAATCCGCGCACCGCCGGAGATGGAGTCCACCTGCGTTCGTTTCTGGTAACGATCAATCAGCGCAAGGCATGCCGAGATCAGGGTGCCCGTGGCGGTCAGAATGATCAGCACGCTGAGAAGTCGCTCGTGAACGACATCGGGCAGAAAGTAGTCATCGAACCAGATGATCGCAAGCAGATACGCCGCCAGTCCCGTGCCGATGGCGCAGGTGATCTGACACAGCCGGTAGCCCGCCCGCCGCGCGGGGATGAATCGCAACATCAGAACCGACCACACCAACCAGCCGATGAGCGTGAAGCCGCTGCCGACGCCGCGCAGGAACCACCAGTCGTCCGCTTCAATCCACACGATCACGGCAAAGTAGATCGCCACGAGCGTGAAGAGCGTGACGGCCAACCGCTGCATGCGCCGGCTGAGCGCATGTTCCGTCCGCTGCAGCAGGATGGTGCAGATGCTCGTGGACCAGACCGCCAGAATCGTCAACTCGATGGTTATGCGCACGACCAGCGAGGCAATCCAGTCCGTAGCCGGCTCCGGGGACCAGATGATCAACAGCCACATCACCAGCCCGGCAAGGCAGGCCAGCAGCCCGGTGATTGCAACCGGCCGGCCGCGATCGCGTTCGTGCGCTGCGACACAGCCAAGCGCGAGCAGGCTGGCCGCGGCGTACAGCGAAGCGGAGCCCAGAATCTTCCCGGTCTGGGGGATGAACTCCGGCACCAGCACCGCACCGAGGCCGAGCGCCGCCACCAGTGCGATCGACGCCACCAGTGACCAGAGCAGCGTGCTGTGCAGCGGTCGTTTCATGCGGTCACTCCCCGCGTGTGCGAACGTGATCTCTCCGCCCAACGCGGACGGAAGAGTGCTCGCTCATCACACCCGCCCAAAATGCCTTCGGATCAGGCGAGTGTAGCTGATATCGGCCATTTTCATCAGTTGAATTCAATGCTCAACAGTTCGCCCGGCGTCAGCGCGTGATCTTCGGGGAGTTGGATCAGCACAGGCCGTCCCCATTCGGGAACCTGCGGATCTCGCCGCTGATGCTCCGGCACCAGTTCGACCTGCGCGCCGATCTCCTGATCTGCGAGCCAATCGCCTGAATCGTGGCGTGATGCGACCACACACCTTCAGCTCGACGAAAGCGCACGACAGCCCGGATTGTTTGCATTCTGATTGGCCTTGCAATTGCGTCAAGCATTCGAACCGTCCGAAATGCGGAATCCTCCGCAAGTTTTTCTCGTCACAAGCGTGTTCACTGGTGATGAAGCATCACGCGCCGGAACGGACGGTCGAGAGCCGCCCGGACCGAGATGAACTCGTCGAACTCTGGCGATTGCACCGCGGCTGGGTGCGGGGGGTGATCATCGCGCACCAACCCCGGGGCGTCGACACCGATGATCTGCTGCAGGAAGTGGCGACCAAGCTGGTGCAGCACTGGCAGAACCTCAAAGACCGTGATGCGATCGGCCCGTGGCTGCGCACCGTCGCAGTCAATCTGGCGCGCAGCGCGGGTCGCACCTATAAGCGACGTGATGCACGCACGAGGTCGCTTGATCATGAGCCGAACGGCACCGACTTCCCCCAGCAATCAGACCTTCACACCGCGGATGATCCTGTGCAGGATCGCGGCCGACGCGCGCTGGAGTCTGTCCACGCGCTTCCGACCCATTACCGTGACCCGCTGCTGCTCGCGCTGCGCGGCCTGAGTTACCGCGAGATCAGCGTTGCACTCGAACTGCCGATCTCCACCATCGAAACCCGACTCTGTCGCGCCCGCGCGATGGTTCGTGATGCCATGACGCCGCACGAACTTCACGATCCGTCACCGATAGCCACACCGCCCCTACGGAGGGTCAACCCATGAAGTCAGAACATGACAACCTGCAACATGATGCCGAGCCGCTCCGGGATCGCGATGCGCTGATCGGTCGTCTGCTGGCCGATCCCACTGATGATGATGGCGAAGAGATCTGGAGCCAGTTTCGCGCGCATGCCGGCCGCGATGCCGCCGCGTGGGAGCAGCTCGCCCGCGCGTTCCGTGAGGAGATCGCCCTGCGCACGGCGGCGGAAAGGGACCACTCGAATCGACGCGCCACCATCGAGATTGATCGTGCGCTGGTGAACGCCTGCTCTGCATCTGATTCCGCACGGGGCGTTGCTGCTGAGGATGGCCGGGCGCTGTCCTCTTCAGCATCGTCCCCTCCGCGGCGTGCGCACGGGGTTTTCGGCTGGGCGGGCTGGGCGGTCGCGGCCGGACTGATGGTGATCTGGTCGGTCTCCTTCCTCGGCTCAGTTCAAGACTCTGCCGCGCCGCACAGCACCGACGCAACGCGCACCATCGCCGCATCGTTCACCGCGGATGAAGCGTACGACCAGTACGTTTCGATCGGCGAGAAGGCCGGCCGGGTCGTGGCGGAGTTGCCTACCGTCATGGTGGAAAGCCGCGCCATGCCGGACGGTACGTTTGAAGTGTTATACGTACGGCAATTGCTGGAACGCGAAACGGTCAGCGGAATGTATGAACTTCAGCCCAACGA
>RECV01000212.1 GCA_007693845.1 Phycisphaerales bacterium | reverse complement strand
GGTTTGCCTTCGGTGGCGTGGGTGTAGAACCGCTGCGTGGGGTAGGCGAAGTTGATGTTCGGTTCCTTGCCGAAGGACTCGAGCACCGCCTCCCACAACCGCTGCGATGAACCGCGGCGCTGGCGGGGCGGGGTGAGGTAGCGCACCGTGAGCTGCACGCCCCAGTCCTTGACGGAGGTGTACACGATCGGCGTGAGTTTCTGGAAGAAGATCATGTGCTGGCTCGCCGCCTGGCGAATCTGTCGTTGCGCATCCTCGCACAGCGGCGCGGCATGGGTGTTGGCGATCTCGGTGAGGATCTCCTTGGCCCGCCGCCAGTCGCTTTCGAAACTGATGCGCACGTTGAGTTCGTCCCAGATGTACTCGAAGCCGTGCGTGTAGTTGCCGAGCGAGTTCATGAAGATCGCGCTGTTGGGGATGAGCACGATGCGGCCGGTGGACTGATCGCCGTCGATCCAGTTGCCGCACTCCATGATGTAGGTCTGGAAGATGCGGATGTTGATCACATCGCCGCGCGTGTCGCCGAGTTCGATGCGGTCGCCGACGATATAGGGTCGCCGGATCATGATGTAGACCCATCCGGCGATACACATGAGAGGATCGCGCATGGCGATGGCGATGCCGGCGGAGGCCAGGCCGAGAAACACGCCCAACTCCTGCAGGGCGGGGAACCAGACCCGGCCAATGGCGAGGATGATGAGCAGACTGGTCAGGTAATTGATCGCCCGTCGCCATCCGTAGAGGCGTTTGATGTCATCAATGTTCTTGCGGACGATCAGGAGCGTGATGAATCGGGCGGCGAAGATGATGAACACGACCACCAGGGTGGCGAAGACCTGCATCGCCGTGGCGGGCGTGAGGCCGGTGATATCCGCGATGAGTTGAGCCAGTTCCTGCATCGTGCTCCGTGAAGTCGGTCCATGTGCGGGTCGAGTGCTCCGCCGCGATCCCGTGTCTGATCCTATCCGCCCGGAAAGGTCGTGAGAACGACTGTATCGGCAGATTCCGGCCCGGATGGGGGAAAAAAGCTTCGCCAATCCCGCCGAACCGCGTCGGATGATCGCATACCATGCCCGATCGTGAATCACTTGCTCAGACACTCTTTACCCTGGCATGGCACCAGCGGGCCGCGTCGGTTCCGTTTGCCCGCTGGATGGGCATGTCCGCTGCTCGCGGCTGCGATCCTGACGGGCTGCACCTCCACGATCCGGACGACCGATCCGCCCCGGACGGCGACGGAGCAGTTTCTGCTTTCCAAGGCGGCGGCCCGGGCGGTCGAACAACTCAACGTCGATGCCCTGCACAGCCGGGTCGTCTACGTCGATGATGAGTACTTCGCCGCGTCGGAGGCGAAGTTCGTGCTCGGCGAACTCCGCGCAAAGATGCTCGATGCCGGCATCCAACTAGTGCGCGAACGCGAGCAGGCGCAGATCATCCTCGAAGTGCGCAGCGGCGGGGTGGGGATCGACCGCTCCGACTTCCTCGTCGGTATCCCATCTATCATCGTTCAGGCCGGCGGAGACACCTCCTCCACCCAGACGCCCTTGGCCACGCCCGAACTCGCGCTGCTCAAGAACATCAATCAGATGGGCGTGGCGAGCGTGGCGTTTGTGGCCTACTGGGCCGACTCCGGCGAGATCGTCGACAGCTCCGGTCCGTACATCGGCCGCACCATGCGCGATGACTGGTGGATCTTCGGCTTCGGGCCACGCACCGTCGGCAACATTCCCCCCACCGATCCGACGGACGAGTAGCCCCATGCGACGCTGGCTCGTTCGAGGATTGATCCTTTTGCTGATCGTGCTCGCGCTCGGCGCGGTGGCGGCGCACCTCGTGCTGCGCAGTGATCTGCCCCGGCGGATCGTGATTGACATTCTGCAGCAGGAAACCGGCCTGCGCATTGAGGCCGATGCGCTCGAAACCGGCTGGGGCGGTGAGACGACCGTGCGTGGACTGACGATTGCCCTGCCGCTCGAAGCGGACCCGTTCATTGAGGTGCCGGAAGTGCGCGTGCGTCACACGGCCCTGCTGCCGTTGCTACTGACAAGATCAATCACGTTGGAAGAACTCCATATTACTGAGCCGGCGGTCGCGCTCCGCACCGACGCCGGGGGACAGTGGAACATCGTCGAGGCGGCCGAACGCATCACCCGCACTCAGGCGCAACGCGGCCCGGCGGACGGGACAATGCCCGACCTGCCGCGACTGCGTATTCACGATGCGGTTCTGGATGTCGAGGCCCCGGACGGACGGATGATCCGGTACGAGCCGATGGTTGTGCGTGGCGATCCGCTCGGCGCGTTTGCGTGGGAGTTTGACGCAACCCTCGAACCGAGAGTGCGCGTGTCCGGCCGCCTTGCGCCGAGCGCATCATGGTCACATCAGATCGAGTTTGATCTGGATCAGATGCGAGAGCTGATTGTGCCCTGGCTGCCCGATGCGCCGGAAGAGGTTCGACTCTCCGGTCGCTGGCAAGGACAGATTCGCGATGCCGTACTCGACGGGCGGTTGGAACTGGATGAACTGCGCGCAACGCCGCTCTCCGCGCGGGGGGTTCTTTATGCAACCGTGATCGGTTTCGATGTGCGACTGCGCCCGTCCGAGCTGATCGCCACGATCGACGACACGCCGTTCGAATCCATCCGGTTGACCGACGGTCGATTGCGCGCGGATACCGAGAGACTCTACGCCGAACGACTGGTCGCGGAGATCGATGACGTGCGGGCGCAGATTGACGGCGAGTGGAACCTCGCTGACGAGACCGGCCGCCTGGTGGTCGAATGGACCAGTGACGGCGCTGTGTGGGGTGTGGAACAGACCGGCCGTCTGACCGGTTCTCTCAGCCGCACCGCGCTCGGGCGGTACGATGCGCGAGCCAGCGTCCAGGTCAACGGACGGGCCGAGCCGTACGCCTTTGGCGGCGAAATTGAACTCCATGCGTCGGGCGATCATTGGCAGCGGATGCGCGGCGAGGTGCTGATCGATCGATTGCAGGTCACCGAGCCGCGCGGTTCGGTCAATCTGCATGATGCCGTTGCGCAATTGCGCCTGACGTGGCCGGAGATTCGCCTTCACGACCTGCAACTGCCCGGCGCGGTTGGAGCAGAGCGTGAACCGCAACTGGCCCGCGCTGAAGCGAAGATCAAACTGGAGACCAACGATTGGTCCGCCGTGTTCAAGGCGACCGACTGGGCCCCGCCCGGAACGTGGGCCGGACTGCAGGATGGGTATGACATTCCGGCGGTGGACCTCGCGTTGAACGCTTCGGGGGATTTCCAACTCGCCAAAGTGCACGATATGCGGTTACGCACGGACGAGATCGATCTGACCGGCCATGGAGAACTCGATCTGCGCACGTTTGCACTGGATTGGCAGTCGCACGTACGGCTCGCGCCGATGCAACTGCCGGATGAACTGCAACTCGGTGAAGTAGTGACACAAGTGAGTATTGACGGCACGGTTCTGCCGTTGCGGCTGAATCTGGCCGGGGCGATCACAGCGGATCGCGTAGAGTATCAGGGGCAATCCTTCCGTGACTTGGCGCTGCAATATCAGGGTGAGATGACCACGGAAGAGATCGGTTTCGCGCTAGAAGAGTTTCGGCTGTTCGGCGGCATGTGGAATGCCAGCGGCTCACTCGATCCCGCGACGCTCATCGCCAGCGTTGATCTACGGGGGGAGAACGCATTGATCGAGCGCATGGCGGACATCGTCGAATTGCCGTTGGAGGTGAGCGGTCGCGTGAGCGCTGCGCTCGCCGGCACCGTTCCACTGCGCAATCTGCTCGACAGCGACCTGACCGGAGCGTGGACGCTGGCGGACTTCGCCGGCGGGGGACTTGAGGGGATTCACGGTCAGGGGATGGCGCATCTACACGAGCAAACGCTCGAACTTTACGAACTGAATCTGCACGACCGGGAAGGTGTGCTCACCGGGAGCGCGGTCATGAATTTGAATCATCCGGATCAACTGCACGCCGCCATCGTGCTGCGTGACTGGCCGTGGGCGTACGATGCGCTGGACCTGCGCGCCGCGGTGCACGGCGGGGCGACAGTGGAACTCAATCTGGACCGCTTTGAAATGTTCGGCGAGGTGAATCTGGCAATCGATCTGGTTTACCAGGAGAAACCGCTCGGCCAGATTGATCTGCAATCAGACCTGGACGGCCGCAAGATGGTGACCAACGACCTGAGGGCCAGCGCCCTCGGCGCGGAAGCGGTCGGTTCCGGCTCGTTGATGCTCGATCTGGAGCGATGGACCGAGAGTCATCTGACGGTCGCGTGGAGCGGACTGGACCTGTCCGCGCTCGGTGAATTCTCCGAGCTGTTCGAACCGCTGCGCGGCACGAGTTCCGGTTCGATGATCATTGAACGCGATGACTCGCCTCGCGCTTTCGAACCGATGCGCGTGTTGATGGAAGGCAACATCGACAACGGCAGCATTCGGGAGATTACGATCGGGCGGCAGGGCCTCGAGCGGGGGCTCACGCCGCACGAGCAGTACAATGATGTTTCGCCCATCCGCGATGAGGTTGCAGCCGAAGCCGATGCGGATCTCGACGAGATTGATCGTCCGGAGAAGCCGGCTGACTTTGAAGCGGAACTGCATTTCAGCCCGCACCGCATCGTGCTTGACCGCGCGGTCCTGCAGGCGGTGGATGGCGAGATTCGACTGCGCGGCCGCGTGAGTCGGCACGACGGCATGCCCTACGTCCACCTCAATTGCAACCTGCTCGATCTCGACCTTGAACAACTGGTGCACGCGGCAGAACTCACCACTGACCCCGCCCCCGGGCGCGTGAGTGGCACCGCGTCGTTGGGCGGGTATCTCGATGGGAACCCGCGTCTTTTCGGTCGCAGCCGCATGGAACTGTCACAGTCGGATCTGATTGCACTGCCCGGTTTCGCGCAGGTCTTCAGCGCGCTCCGACTTGAAATCGGCGCGATCGATCCGACCGGTGTCGGCGTGGCTGAGCTGCGCCTGGAGGGCAACGCGCTGGAGATTTACCGAATCACGTACTTCAACCGCGGCACCGATATCATCGCGCGGCTGCGGGTCGAGGACATCAGGCGCGGCGATCAGAGTGAGATCACCGGCATGGCCATCGGCGCGGTTCGTCCGCTCGCCGATGTCAACATTCCGTTTCTCGATCTGATTGATCGTCTGATCGAGGCCGCGCAGCGTGATACCGCCTCGGTGCGTATTCGGGGCACGGTGCGCGAGCCGCAGACCGAAGTCGTGCCGCTGCGGGAGCTGATGGGCACGGTCGAGCGCCTGATCCGCGGACAGGTGGATTGAACGGCGATCGGCATGGGATCGCAGGGCTATTGACGTTCAGCACGCTTCCGGGGAAAGTGTTGAACGGTGAACCGACAGACCGCGACGATTCCGGAGCGAGCTGATGCGACCGTGGTCGCCGAACCACGCTGCCCGCGCTGCGGGTACCAGCAACGCGGCATCATCGAAACGTGGCGTGAGCAATGCCCGCTGGAAGGCCGCTGCACCGAGTGCGGCTTGTTGTTTCAATGGAGTGATGTTCTCATCGAGAGATTGCCTCGATGGAACAACGAGTACGGCACGTGGCAGACCTATCCAAGGCGTACTGTGCGCACCATCGTGCTGTCCTTCCGGCCGTGGAAGTTCTGGTCCGGTCTGCAGATGCACCACGAGATTCAACCGAAGCGATTATTGCTCTATCCGGTTGTGCTCGCACTTGTCAGTTACCTGGCGATCGGGATCGGAACCGGCATCGGACTGGTGCTCACGATGATCGCTCATGCGCAGGATGGTATTACCATTCAGTTTCCACAAGCCCTGTTTGCCGTGCTGCATGCCGTCGTGCTGCCGTTCAGCGATCATTCTTACAATTTTCTCTCTGCCCCTCAGTGGATGTGGCTTACCGGAGAATCCGCGGCGGTAATCTCGCGTCGACTACTGTCCGCGGGACCTCTCTCGATCAGTCTCCTCTTCGCGTGCGCGCATGTCATGGCGGCTGCCTGCTTTGCTCTGCTTCCGCCGTCGCGGCGAAAGGCCAAGGTGCGTTGGGCGCACATTGTGCGTGCGGCGGTATACGGCCTGGGACTCATTCCGATCGGCATCTTCCTCGTCCTGCTGATCGGTCTCCTGACGCTTGTGGGTGACCTGATCATCGGTGGTGTCAGCGATTGGTGGTGGAGTCGGCGCGGTCCGACCGGGTTGGCGTACCTCAGTGCGTTCTGCGTTCTGTTACTGCTGCACGTGATGTGGTGGGCCTTCGCCACAAGCCGGTATATGAAAATGCCGCACGCCTGGGGTGTCGGGCTCACCGTCATGGTGATTCCGCTGTTGATACTGTTCCTGCTTCTGCTCCCCATCTTTGGTCATTACCTGATGTTGTTCATCTGATGGTCATGGCAGTGTGGTTTGAGAAGGTGTCATCGAATCACGCACCAGCGAGACAAAGTGATCCCCGCGCTCTTCATAGTGCGCGAATTGATCCCAGCTCGCGCAGCCCGGGCTGAGCAGCAACACGTCGCCCGGCTTCATGCGCGCCATCGCCCGTTCCACCGCGCGGTTCAGCGTGTCGGCGTACCACGCATCGTGTGATTCGCCTCCCGCGGCTTCAGCCAGTTGTTTCCCTGTCGCGCCGATCGTGTACAGCCCCGCCAACTCAGAAGCGAGCGCCGCAATCGAAGAAAGGTCGCTGCCCTTGTCGTACCCGCCCGCAATCAAATGTACGCAGCCGGCATCGCCGAACGACCGCACCGCCAGTTCCGTTGCGTTCGGCGTGGTCGATTTTGAATCGTTGTAGAATCGCTGGCCCTCGTACTCAGCGATCAGTTGAAGCCGGTGTGGCAGGCCGGTGAAGTCATCCAGCAGGGAGGTCAACCTCGCTGGTGACAAGCCGGTGGCGCGGTGCACCGCTTCGAGCGCGAGCCGCGCGTTGATCTGATTGTGCGTTCCGGGAATGCGCAGGGGAATGTCGTCATCGGGCTGCGTTCCGGCCGTTTCGCCACGGATCTCGTGGTCGTCCCGGGTCTGCGCAGCGAAGATGTTTTCCTTCGCTGCGGCGTAATCTTCGAAGGTGCCGTGCCAGTCCAGATGATTCGGGGAGAGGTTGGTCAGCACCGCGATGTGAGGCGACCACGCGGTTGCGTTCCGATGGCCGACACCCTCGCCGAGCCACCATAGCATGAAGCTCGAAAGCTCCAGCACGATCCAGTCAGCCGGCTGAATCGTCTCGAGCGAGGCGAGCAGACTGCCGCCGATGTTCCCGCCGAGATGGCTGTGAAGATTCGCGCGGCGGAGTGCGTGATGAATCATCGCGGCCGTCGTGCTCTTGCCCGCCGTGCCGGTGATGCCGATGACACGCTCGCGCGGCAGCCGCTCGACGAGCAGGCGCATCTCGGTCGTGATCGGCACGCCGGCATCCCGCGCTGCGTTCAGGTGCGGGTTCTCCCACGGCCGCGGCACGGCGGGGTTGGCGATGACCAGGTCCGCGGTGCGGAAATCATCCGCCCGGTGTTCGCCCAGCCGCGTCGTCACGGCTCCGGAATCAAGCAGCGGCTGCAGTTCCCGGAGCGGCTCGCGCAACGAGTCGGCCGGCGCGAGATCGGTCACCAGAACCTTCGCGCCGCGCTCCGCCAGCCAGCGCGTCACGCCCAGCCCGCCGCCGAAGCGGCCGAGCCCCATCACGGTCACGCGCGGCGCAGAGGAAAAGTCCATCACGAACATCAGTGTACCGCGCGGTCGGCCGCAACCCGATTGGTGAGACGCCGATCTGATCGAATGCAGGCGTGATCCGGCGCGATCTATCTGGCGATGATGCGGCTTCCGAAGTAGCATGATCCCCACTCATGAAGAGGAGCACGCTCAATGACGCAATATGATGCGACCCATGACGCCATGTGGGACGAACCGCAGGCCTCCCGGACCAGTCTGCTGGCGATTTCATCTCTGATCTGCAGTCTGATCTGCTGTCTGCCGGGGGTTCCGCTGATCGGCGTCCTGCTCGGGATTCTTTCCCTGGTGGCGATGGCCGGTAAGTCGCATCTGACCGGTCGTGGGTTGGCGATCATCGGCATCGTATTGGGACTGATTCTGAGTATTCTTCAATTGTTGCTCGTGGTCGGGTTGATCGGCGGGCTGCGTCAGTTTGAGCAGATGGCGGCTGCGCCGTTGCAGGAGGCCTTTGCGGGGCAGCCCGACCGATTCCGCAATCAGTTCCTCACCACGCCAAGTGAAAGTGAGACCGAAGCATTTCTCGAAGAACTCCGTGACCGGTATGGTGACCTGCAGAGTGCGGAGCTGGATTGGGGCGCGTACTTTGAAGACTTGGAATCGCTCGCGCTACGCATCGAGGAAGACGGCGAGATTCCCGTCTACCTGATGCTGACATTCGATCGCGCTGAGATTGAAGTTGAATTCATCATGATGGAAGATGACCAACGCCCCGGGGGCGACCCCGTCTTCCGCTGGATGCGTATCATCGATCCGGCACGCGGCGACATCGTATTCCCACCCGGTGCGGATGAGGAGAGCGAGACGCCTGCCGAAGCAGAGGTTGATCCTGACGAAACATCATGAGCGATGCGCGATCCACGACTGACCATGCCGAAGCACGGCCCGTGCGCACCACGCCGTGGGCGTTCGGCGCGCTGTTATGCAGCGTGATCGTCTTCTGCCCGCTGGCCACGCTGCTCGGGCCGCTGCTCGGACTGCGCGCGATCGCGGAGATCCGCGCGCGGCCGGGGGTCGGCGGCACCGGCATGGCGGTGACCGCCATCCTGATCGGGCTGATCGCCACCTTCGGCTGGATCGTCGCGGCATTCTGGTGGAATGACAACGTCAGGCGACCGATGCTGACCGGTCCCGCCCGAGAGTTTGCCGCCGCCCAGCAGGGGGATTACACGACGTTTCGCGCGGGATTCATCGGTCCCGCCGCCGAGGCGAGCAACGATGAGATCGCCGCGTTCATCCAGGAGATGATCCAGCGTTACGGCCTGTTGCTGAGTATTCAGCAGAACCAGGCGGTGCAGGCGGATGAGCCCGAGCCGGGACGGCTGGAGCCGTTCATTCCGTATATTTTCGAGTTTGAGACCGGGCCGCGCGAAGCCGAGGCCGAGTTCGAGCTGTTTGATGAGGGTTGGTTTTCCCGTCCGGGCTGGAAGTCGGTGATAATCATGGACCCCATCGCGGGGAATCTGGCGTTCCCGCCCGACGCCACGCCGCCCGTTCGGATTCGTGAGCCCGAGGAAGATCCGCACGGCGCGGATCCCCATCACGGCCTTGATCTTCACCCCGATGAACACGAAGGCAACGATGACGACACCTGAACCGGTCATCCTGATCGAGAACCTGGTCAAACGGTTCGGGGACACGACGGTGCTCAACGGCATCAACCTCGGCATCATGCCGGGTGAAACCATGATCATCATGGGCGGGTCCGGCTCCGGCAAGTCAACCATGCTGCGGTGTATGATCGGCGCGCTTCGGCCGGAAGAGGGGACGGTCAAACTGTTCGGCCGAAATCTCGCGGAACTCGATGAAGCCGGCTTGAACGGCGTGCGCAAACAGTTCGGCATCCTTTTTCAGTCCGGCGCGCTCTTTCAGTCGATGACGATCGCGGAGAACGTCGCGCTGCCATTGCAGGAGCACACCACGCTGGATGCGTCTACCATCGAGATCATGGTCAAGATCAAGCTTGAGCAGGTCGGACTCCGCGAGCATGCGGAGAAGTACCCCGCGCAAATCTCCGGCGGCATGAAGAAACGCGCCGGCCTGGCCCGCGCGCTCGCGTTGGATCCGAAGATTCTCTTCTACGATGAACCGTCCGCAGGGCTTGACCCGGTGACGAGCGCGGAGATTGATCGACTGATCATTGACCTGACGCAGAAACTCGGCGTGACGAGCGTGGTGGTGACCCATGAGATGGATTCCGCGTTCACGATCGCGGATCGCATGGCCATGCTGGACAAGGGTCGCATGATCATGGTGGACACGCGGGCGGAATACGAGCGATTGCGTGACACGCCGAAGGATCGTGTCGAAGCGCTCGACGAGACCCAGCAGTTGATTCGGCAGTTTCTGCGGGGCGATGCCGAGGGACCGATCACACGAAGGAAGGCGGCGACGGGATATGCGGAGGACTTGCTCGGATCAGCGGGCGAACCCTCCGACCGGGCACCGTCCGTTGAGGCAACACGTTTGGTGAAGTGACGGAATCACCGTCCACCGGGCGATCCGCGGACCGGATCGTCGATTCGGATGAAAAGGAGTTGGCATGGCCGGTGCCCAGGAACGAACGCGAAACAATGTCCGCATGGGACTCTTCATGACCTTCGCCATTGTGCTCGGTCTGATCGTGACGTATCTGGTCTCCGACATCGGCGACCAGCTCATGCGCACCACGGAATCCTACAGCGTCAGTTTTCCCGTTGAAGCCGGCGTGCAGAACGTCAACCGCGGTTCGGACGTGCGGGTGGGTGGGCTTTCCATGGGAACGGTCACGGCGGTTGAGCCCGACTTTGACAACGGCTCGTTGCAAGCGATCAAGGTCAGGTTTTCGTTGGATCATTCGGTTCGTTTGTACGGCAATGCGCGGATCTACGTGGCTGGCCCGCTCATCGGCGCGGAGGGTTGGTTGAACATCGTGTCGGTCGGCACGAGTGATGTGCCGCTGCCGGATGACCGACAACTGGAAGGCCGGGTCGCGGCGGGGATGATCACCAACCTGCTGGGGTCGGAGAATGCCGATC
>RECV01000211.1 GCA_007693845.1 Phycisphaerales bacterium | reverse complement strand
ACTCCGACACCGCAATCTGCGACCGCAGCGCATCCAGCGGCAGCAACGCACAGCCTCGAACATGTTCTGTGGATTGGCAGGGTCATTGCGCAGGTACATCGGCACACTCCTATATGCGTGAGGTGCGGAACACACGACCGTCCGTGGTCGGTCGCTTGTGCTGGGTTCAGGACGGCTGTTAACCAGAGCCGTCTACTGGATACCTACGCAATAGACTGGAAGACATGCGCGCCCCACGCGAACATTCTCATGAATCAAAATCAGCTGCGAAGCCGCTAATTCATTCGTGACCGATCTCAGCTTGAATATCGATCGTGTTGATGATCGGTGTGTAGAGGTCGACATGTTCTGTTTGCGTACTGATCGTGATGATGAAAGCGTATCTCGCCCTATTCTCAACGCAATTGAGATGCTTTCGTTCTTTCCACCAACTAGTTGCGGAATACACAGCAACCTGACCACAACGAGCGATCTCGACTCCCGTCCCCGACCACCAATTGGAGTGAAGAGACCCCTTCTCTGGGATTCCACTGCCGAGATACCACTGATTGGGATCGATCGTTGATGGACGCTCTTCATCCTCGTCCCACTCTTGACGACTGACTCGTTGCCCGAACGGAACTTGTCCCGGTTGGTGGGGTCACATCCGCTGTACCAGTACTCCGGTTCCCGACAGCATGGCTGCGTTGCGAGACGCCGGTACCTCTCGAGAAGTTCGGACATCTGGCAACGCACAGTCGCAGACGGATCAGTCCGGCTTCATGTTGAAAAGCGCCCCGACCGTACGCTCGCCGTGATGGCGGCAGGAGCCACACCGTTCAATCGACGCCGTGCTCGGCCAGAAGTTCGAGCAACTCCGGCAGCCGAACCAGTGCGACCTTGATTCCGCCGTCGGAGAACCCGTACGGCAGAACCAGATGATCGCGGTGAACCATACTGCCGCAGGAGTACAGGACATTCGGCACGTACCCCTCGCGCTCGTCCGGTTCGGGAATCATCAATGGTTCGGGCAGTTGAGCGATGACGCGCGAGGGATCCTTCAAATCCAGAAGCATGACGCCGAGGGCGTAGCGCCGCATCGGCCCAACTCCGTGCGTGAGCACCAGCCAGCCCGCCTCAGTCTCGATGGGCGAGCCGCAGTTGCCGATCTGAGTCAGCTCCCACGGCTGCCGCGGCGTTTGGAGCAATTGGGTTTCGTCCCAGAAGCGCACGTTCTCGGAGCGCATAAGGTACATATTCTCACGGTCGGAGCGGGCGAGCATCACGTACTTGCCGTCGATCAAGCGCGGAAACAACGCCATTCCCTTGTTCACGGCATGGGCGCCGTTGAGCGTGGAAACGCGGAAGGACACGAAGTCCGCGGTCTCGATGAGTTGTGGCAGAACTTCAAGCCCGTCGAACGCCGTGTACGTCGCATAGTAGGCGACCGATTTGTCGTCGTGCACGAAGCGCACGAACCGCGCATCCTCCATTCCCTGCGACTCCTTCGGTCCCACGGGAAACAGAACACGCTCCGACACCGGCGACTCGTGCGGAAACGCCGTCTGGTAATTCGAAGATGCGAGCAGGTGGATGAGCTTGATGGTCTCGAAGGCAATGACCTCGTCGAACACGTGCTGCTCATGGAGTAGTGTCAGCCGGCGTTCCAGTTCTTCGAACGTGAATCGCTCCGGGAGCGGATCGAGCACGTGCAAAGTGATCTCGTTGTCGGCACCAAGCTCCCCGAGCTTGTGGCGGAACAGGTTCTTCTCGTACCGTGGTCTCATGCGACGCCCGGTGATGGCATAGCTGCTGACCGGATCGAAAGTGAGATTACAGCGCTCGTCGATCAATCCGGTGCGAAACTCGATTGACGAGATGTGGCCCTCGCCGACAGCGCGCACGCTCATGATGAATCGCTGCTGATCGGAAGCGATGCCGCTCTGATCGGGCGCAGGCACCATGGAAGGATTGAACAGCGCTGCGGCCTCGATCGAATACTCGTGCGTGAAATACGCCCCGATCAGGAGGCGTCGATCCTCGGCAAGTACAACATCCTGCTCGATATGATGAGCAATCATCAAGAAGTGATGGTACAGGACCTGCGTGAAGTTGCGGTGCCGGTGGCCAAAACTGCTCAACACGCCGGCCAGGATCTCCGCGGCCTCCGAGTCGGGGATCGCCAAGATTCGCTCCAGCACAACCTTGACTCGCGACTTGCCATCCGAGGAGTAAACCTCCTCGCCGGGCAGGTGCGGCTTGGCGATCACGCGGCGTGGATCAGGCAGATACCGATGATTTGTCCTGGTCACCATGAGTTGTCGCATCGTTGATTGCACATTCTCCCGTTGATCTCATCGGCTTTGCGCAGACAGAACCGTCATCGTACTCCGAGACGAGCAAAACGGCCACAACTCAATGCCCGAACCGGTCGGACGAGTCCCTACTTCCGTTGTCCGGCTGCGAGATCGATTTGCGCCCGCCGAATCGATGTTGAGCCCGTAATCAGCGCGATTTCAAGCCGGTCGTTCCGGCGGGCGCGATGAAAACAGAAGACGGTCTCGCCATTTCACACGGTGCGACGCGCGACGAAGTTCCTGCCATCGGCGATGCTGCGATGCCGACTGCCGATCATGGATGGAAAACCGGCTTCGGTTTCTGCTTGATGACAACCTCGACCGTCCCTTTGCCGCGTTTGTGCGGTTCCTCTCTCGCTTCCTGAAGCACTTCGCGCTGCCCGCCCGAAATGCCGCGTCCGCCGATGTCCAGCATGGTCAGCAGTGCCATGAGAAACGAGACGGTGCTTTCGGCGCCCTGGTTCTGGCTGGATTCGTGGATCCCCAGGCCATCGCGGCAGCCGGCGGTTGAGAAATCGTACATGCGAATGTTCAGGCGATTGGCGCCGAGGAACCAATCGAACGACTCGCGCATACGCTTCAAGTAGCGGCGTTCGCCGGTCGCAAGATACGCGCCACGGAATGCCAGCACGAACGCAGTGGCGTCGATCGGCTGCTCGTCGGCCGCCGGCTTGTCGCCGGCCCCGTCTTCACCCCCGTCACCACCCTCTCTGCCGCGCTCCCCCCGTTGGTGCCAGCCGCGGTTGCCGATGAGCGTGAGGCGACCGGCGTCAAAGCAGACCTCTTCCAGGAAGCGGAGGGATTCGGTCGCCACTCGAAGATGCTTGCGGTCGCCAGTGATTTTGAACGCGGTGAAGAGCGCCAATGGAATGATGGCGTTGTCGTAGGTCAGCATGGGTTCGAACCACTGCCAGTGAGTATCTGCCTCGTGCTCGAAGCGCTGACAGAGGTTGGCGGCGAGGGCATCCAGCGTTGCCCGGAACCCGGCGTTGTCGGGCTCCACGCGAAGGATCGCATCCAGCCCCATGATGGCCAGCGCCTGCCCGCGCGGTCCGAACTCCAGGGCCTGCGTGATGGCGCGATCGAACATCCCGCGCGCCAGCCGACGAGTTCCCTCGTCAGGGGCGATGTGGACGGTCGCGCCCAGCGCCCACAGCGCGCGGCCGATGCAATCCTGCGAACCAATATCGGTCTCGACCACGCGGTTGTAGTCGACGAAGTTGTGAAACTGCCCGTTTTCGTGCTGGCAGTAGTGCAAGAAGCTGAGGTAGACAGTAATCAAGCGCCTCGCGTCGAGGGAGCCGGTGACCCGATGGGCGAGCAGCGCGACCAGCAGCGCCCGTGCATTGTCATCGACGCAGTAACCGGTGCGGCGGGCGGGAACGGAGAAGGTCGCGTGCTGGATAATGCCGGTGTCGTCGGTCAGCCGCAAGAGATGGTCGAGTCGGAGTTCCGGAAGGCTCGATTCGCGCGCCGGCACGGAGCCGGGTACAGTCGATCGTCGCGGAACGGCTTCGTGCAACACCTCTTCTGCCAATGTCGCATACGCCTCACCCACGCGGGCCCAAGTCATTGGACGAGTGAACGCATAGGCGGCAGCGCGCATGGTTTGCAGTTCAGATTCGTTGGAGAAGAGCGAGTCGATCGTCTGCGCGAAAGCGTCAACATCGCCAATCGGGAACAGGCGGCCGCGTCCATCGGCGAGCAACTCCTGAGCATGCCAGTACGGCGTCGAGACCACTGCCGCTCCCGCTCCCATCGCATACGCCAGCGCGCCGCTGGTACTTTGGGCTTCGTTCTTGTACGAAGTCACATAGATGTCCGCCGCCTGCAGATAACCGCACAGTTCGTCGAACGTGACGAACTGGTTTCGGAAGACGACATGATCAGCCACACCAAGCGCGTGCGCTTCGCGCTCAAGGGAATGGCGATATTCCTCGCCGTGACGCCGCTTGACCTCTGGATGCGTTGCGCCGATCACGAAGAACAGCAGATCGGGGAAGCGTTTCGCCAACTGCGGCAGTGCACGAATGACGGTTTCGATGCCCTTGTTCGGACTGAGCAAGCCGAATGTCAGCAGAAGCCGCCGGCCTGCAGCCCCAACCTGCTTCTTATGCTGCGCAATGTCGTCACGGGGCAGGTCAGGAATTCCATGTGGAATCATCACCACCTTCTCAGCGGGCACGTCATACGATTGAGCGAGCAAGCGGACGCCGATCCTGCTCATGACGACCAGCCGCCCGCAGCGCTGGGCCATCTCTTCCACGATGGTGCGTTGCAGACGAGATGGCGACTCGAGCACGGTATGCAGCGTTGCGATGGACGGGATTCGAAGTCGCGCGAGAAAATCGAGGATGTGCACGCCATCATCACCGCCGAAGATGCCGTATTCGTGCTGGATCGACACGAGCCTGATATCGCTGTAGTTCACGAAGTCCGCTGCGCTGACATAATCGTCCTTGACGCCCCGTCGAATCTTAAAACGAACGCTATCTGGAAACGCACGCAGATCGGCCGCACTCTCGGCCTGGTCGGTCATCGCCAGAATGGTCGTTCCCACTTTCCTGTCGGCGGCGGCTATCGCGTGGGAGAGATCGCGAGTGAACGTTGCAATCCCGCAAAGGCGCGGCGGATAAGTGCTTACGAATGCGGTAGTTCTGGCGGACATGGCTGTCGCCTCCTTAGATGATCGATCCGATCACTCACACCGAAGTGACAATAGGAAGCATTTGGCACTTCGCCTGCTGCGCGGCTTTAAGTCAGAAGTGTGTCATGGGCGAAGCTTGCGTCGCCCGCCACCTGAATGTCGTTCGACCTGGAACAACCATAGGCGTGCCGCGGCCTGCGGGCTTGTCAAATCAGGAATATGGTGAGCATGTCATTCGATCGGGCTCTCCGGAACGCGATGGGAACGCCGGCCGAGCAGTAAGCCAATTCAATAGAGACGCATCGAAACTTTTCATCATCCCATTCCCTTTTGAGTCAATCCGAGGCAGTCGTTTTGCGACCATTTGCGCTCCCGGCGCACTTTGTTTGCCCATCAGGATTCCTCACCACCCTTGCTCGCCAGGTTCACAGAAGACGATCACCGGTGGCAGAGACCTTCCGTCAATCGAAGTAACGTATTTTCGTGGTCGAATCGGACACCAAAGTGCGGATTGGTCCACCTATTTTGATTTTCCGCGGCCTTTGGGATGCGGGACTGTCCCCACATCGCGTGAAACAGGAGGGCATTGCCAGCCGATCGCGTCGATCTGGGCAAGTCTGCTGCACCTGCCACACCGCCGCAAAAGCCAGTGACGAATAAGGGTCGCACACGACGCGGTTGGTGCCGCAAGCCGAAAGAACACAGGCCCTCGCATGACGCGAAGGCCTGTGTAGTCTTGACTCGTTCACAACCGACCGCCGACGGTCAGCCCCAGTTGACGAGTAAGATGAAAAGGTCATCGACATCGACGACGCCGTTGCCGTCGAAGTCGGCCGGGCATTCGCCCGGATCGGCGCACTCGCCCCATGCGGCAAGGAGCATGAACAGGTCTTCTGTATCGACCACGCCATCGCAAGTGAGGCCGGCGGGCGCACAGGTGAAAGTGCCAATGCTGATAGCCCACCAACCATCCATACACGGTCATTTCGCGATGACCGGTTCTCATGGAATGATCATTTGATGGTTGTGTGGTGTGTTGAACACCTCCGATTCGTGCACCAACTCGAAATCAAGAACGATCTGATTTGTTCACAGCTTAGCTTACAACTCAATCATCAATATTGGCGGCGAACCGCCCGAGCGTTGAGCCCGAGCGGTTCGTGTGGGCGGAATCTTCAGTGTGCATTCAGTGCGGACCGGCAGCGACTTCCGCCTTCTCACCTTTCGCACCCTTGACCGAAATTTGCTTCGATGTGGCGGTGGGCTGTTTGGCCACATGAATGGTCAGCACACCGTTCCTCTGCTCCGCTTCGATCTTGTCCAGATCAGCGCTCTCAGGCAGTTCGATGCTGCGGCGGAATGAGCCGTGCCGGCGTTCAACGTGGTAGTAGTTCTCCTCGTGCGATTCCTTCTCCTCGCGATTCTCGCCGGTGATCGTCAGGATGTTGCCCGAGACGTTCACGTCGATGTCGTCGGGATCCATGCCGGGCACTTCAGCACGAATCGTAATCGTCTTGTCGTTCTCCGAGAGGTCGATCGCCGGCGTCGCCGTCAGCCGGCTCATTGCCGATGGCTCCGTGACTGACCAGGGGTCACGGAAAAAATCCTCGAAGAGTCGATCGAGTTCAGAGCGAAACTCGTGCAGCGGCGCTGCTAGTTCACTTCGTTTGCGAGCTTCCGAATCATGCCTTCGTCGTCTCCATGGAATGAGGTTCATGGTGGTATTCCTTTCGTTGAGTTGTTCGCTGTTGATGGTTCCGATGCGCTGGGGCCGTGACGGCCGCAGGCATCACTTTTTCTGTTTCACGGGGATCCTGCGCGGTTTTGCGGCGGCGGACTTCGGCAGTGTGATGCGAAGCACGCCGTGCTTCATCTCTGCATCGACTTTGTCCGGGTCGATGATGTCGCCGATCTCGATCTCGCGGTCGAAGTCACCGATGCCGTACTCGTGATCGATGAAGGCCGTCTCTGCCGGCTGGCGCGGCTCGACGTGAGCATGGATGCGCAGCACGCCGTCATCGAATTGCACGTCGATTTTCTCCGGATGCGCGCCGGGCACATCGGCGAGAACCAGCAGTTCGTCATTGACGTCATACACATCTACGCGCGGCCGATACGACCATCGACCGGAAACACGTTCACGCTCACGTTCACGCTCCGGCGCACCGCTCCCCGTTCGATTGACTTCAATCTGTCGATTGCTCATGGCTTGTCTCCTTCCCGCGGTTGGCGGGAGTTGTCTTGTTCAAGCGTTCTGACGTGTGTCGCCCAGATCAGACGGCGCCGGCAACAGGCCGCACCTTGATCTGCCGGCTTCGTGCCGATTCCGTCTTCGGCATGGTGAGCGTCAGGATGCCGTTCTCGAGCGTCGCTGTGATCTTCGCCTGGTCGATCTCAACCGGCAGATGAATGACTCGCGAGAAACTCGGCACATCGCGCTCGCGGATCAGCGGCGTCGCGCCTTCCGGCATCTCCTCCGGCTTTGGCGTCCCTTTCAGCACAAGTTCGTGGCCGGAGATCGTCACGTCGATTTCATCTTCGCGCATCCCCGGCAACTCCGCTTCGAGATAGAGCGTCCCATTATCCTCCCAGACGTTCGTTGGGGGATAGGCGTGCAGCCACGAGCAGCCGATGTGTTCCAAGGGATGCCGCAACATCTCTCCGGTAGAGGCGGGCGGCATGAAGCGGTGGAACAGTCGATCCACCTCACGCCTCAATGTGCCGAGCGGTGACGATTCAAACAGCGTTCTCCGTCGCATGGCAAAACTCCTTTCTGCCCGGCACTGGTGACGGTGACCAATTTGATTGGTTGCGCTGTCTCATGCCGGGCAACTGACTGATTGGGTGGACATCTGATGTCATGAATCTTGGCATGATTGATGCAGCCGCACCATCGGGAAACCAACCTGTTTCATCGAGCGGCGGCTCAACGACTGTTCGCACGAACAGCGTCCGATCCGCCATCAGGCTCTTCATCACTCAACTGCTGTGATCCGCATTCGGGGCGATCTTCCCCTGTCTGCGATAGCGCTTGGTGACAAGAATCGCACTGGGGAAAGCTTTCTCATACACGGAGATGACAACATGCCAACCGCTTCTTCAACGAAAACGAAAAGTCATCCAGACGAGAAGGCGTCAACGGACATCGTCGACATCGTCGTTCCGCTTCATTCACTCACGCTTGATGACCTGCCGCGTGTCGGCGGGAAGAACGCTTCGCTCGGCGAGATGCTGCGCGAGCTGAAGGATGTCGGCGTGCGCGTGCCCGGCGGGTTCGCCACCACAGTCGATGCGTATCATCTGCACCTGAAGCAGGCGGGGATTGAAAAGGCGATTCATGAGGAACTTGATTCGCTGAACGTGACGGACACCGCGCAACTCGCGGCGACGGCTCGCGCGATCCGTCAGCGCATCACCGAAGCGCCGCTGCCGGATGAAGTTGCAAGTGCCGTGCGCGAGGCGTATCGCGCGATGTGTGAGCAATACAGTGAGAAGGCCGTTGACGTTGCTGTGCGCTCCAGCGCGACCGCCGAGGACCTCCCGACCGCATCATTTGCCGGTCAGCAAGAAACGTATCTCAACATTCGCGGCGAAGAGGAACTGCTCAACGCCGTGCGCAAATGCATGGCCTCGCTCTTCACCGATCGCGCGATCGTCTATCGCGTGCAGCAGAACACCCCCCACCGCGGCGTCGGCCTCTCCGTCGGCGTGCAGAAGATGGTTCGTAGCGACCTCGCGCCCCCGGAAGGATCAGGATGCGCCGGCGTGATCTTCACGCTTGATACAGAAAGCGGATTCCGCGATGTCGTTCTCATCAACAGCGCATGGGGGCTGGGTGAAACCGTCGTGCAGGGCCGTGTGAATCCCGATGAATATCTCATCCACAAGCCCACCGCACGCGAGGGCTTCCGCTCCATCATCCGCCGCGAAGCCGGCGACAAGCGGCTGAAACTCATCTACGCAGAAGGCGGCACGAAGCCGGTGAAAGAAGTGCGCGTGCGGCGTGATGATCGCGACCGCCTCACCCTCACCGACGATGAAGCATTGCAACTCGCCAAGTGGGCCATCGCCATCGAGGACCACTACACCAAACGCGCCAGTGAACCGCGGCCGATGGACCTTGAATGGGCCAAGGACGGCAAGACCGGCGAACTCTTCATCCTCCAGGCCCGGCCGGAAACAGTCCATTCACAACAGAAATCCCCGCGCATTGAACTGTTCAAACTCAATGGAAAGGGCGAAGTGCTCGTGCGCGGCAAGGCCGTTGGAAATCGCATCGGAACCGGCCCCGTGCGCATCATTCATTCATCGAGCGACCTGCACAAGTTTCAACCCGGCGAAGTGATCGTCGCGGAGATGACCGATCCCGATTGGGAGCCGGTGCTCAAGCGCGCATCTGCCGTCATCACCGATCACGGCGGGCGCACGTGCCATGCTGCGATCGTCTCGCGCGAACTCGGGATCCCGTGCGTCGTCGGATCAGGCAACGCAACGGACACACTTCATGATGGGCAGGATGTCACCGTCTCATGTGCCGAAGGCGATGAAGGCCGCGTGTATGCCGGAACGCTGCAATATGACCGGCAGGAGATCGACCCGGCAACGCTGCCCAAGTCGCGCGTGCCGCTGATGCTGAATCTGGCCAACCCCGATCGATCGTTCGCGCTCTCGTTCCTTCCCGCTGCGGGCGTGGGGCTGATGCGCATCGAGTTTCTCATCACGAACTGGATCGGCATCCACCCGATGGCGCTCATTCATCCGGAGAAGGTCGAGTCGAAACGCGATCTGAAAGGAATCCGCAAGCGAACTGCTGCGTATGAGAATCCCCATGATTACTTCATCGACCGGCTCGCCCTGGGCGTGGGCAGCATCGCGGCAGCGTTCTACCCCCGCCCCGTCATCATGCGCTTCAGTGACTTCAAGACCAACGAATACGCCGGCCTACTCGGCGGCAAGGCATTCGAACCGGATGAATCCAACCCGATGCTCGGCTTCCGCGGCGCATCGCGCTATTACGATGCCCGCTACCGCGACGGCTTCGCCCTTGAGTGCGCCGCCGTTCGCAAAGTTCGCGATGAGATGGGACTGACGAATCTGAAGGTGATGATCCCCTTCTGCCGCACATTG
Source organism: Phycisphaerales bacterium (assembly GCA_007693845.1). Classification (GTDB taxonomy): domain Bacteria; phylum Planctomycetota; class Phycisphaerae; order Phycisphaerales; family SM1A02; genus SKZB01. Next base: position 637 of record RECV01000211.1, on the reverse strand, counting down.
AACGAAGGCAAAATGGTCCTCGATGAAATGGCCAAGCACGGCTTGAAGCGAGGAGCTGTCGATTCTCAGCCATCGGCCGCCAGCAAAGCAACAGCCGACAGCCGACAGCCGAAGGCCGAAAGCCACCTCGAAATCTGGGTCATGTGCGAAATCCCCAACAACGTCATCCTCGCGGATCAGTTCAGTGATCTCTTCGACGGCTTTTCCATCGGCTCGAACGATCTGACGCAACTCACGCTCGGTGTCGATCGTGATTCCGAACTGCTCGCCCACCTCTTCGATGAACGCGACCAAGGCGTCAAGAACATGATCGCCATGGTCGTCGAGCGTGCCCACAAGAAAGGCCGCAAAGTCGGCATCTGCGGCGAAGCGCCGAGCAACTATCCCGATTTCGCTGAATGGCTCGCCACAATCGGCATCGACTCGATGTCCCTCAACCCCGATTCCCTCCCCGGCGTCGCGAAGCGGTTGGCGGCTGAATGACGCGCCTCATCAGCAGTTGGTTCTTTCACACTTCCGTCACTCATGGAGAAACTGATGACTCAACAGAAGGGGGCAGATAATTATGCCGAACGTCAGCCCATCGATTCCAGCATTCGCCAAGCGATTGTTGGATTGCGCGTGCTTGTGGTGGAGG
>RECV01000207.1 GCA_007693845.1 Phycisphaerales bacterium | reverse complement strand
GTGCGGCCGACGATCTCATCGGTCAGGCCGAAATCAACCAGCGTGCGGCTGATCGCCGGACTGAACGAGACGATGCGCCGTTCCGAAGCGTCCGATGTTCGTTCTTCGGGTTCCGAGCGCTCCGCACAGCCGGACAGCAGCAGAAAAGTGCTGAGAATACCTAACAGGAGTGTCAAAGCCATTGACCAGCGCATGGGAGCAATCGTACAGTGTGAAGCAATTCTGAGACACCTGTGTGCCGAAGCGCCTTGGTGAAGGACCCGATCAACGGGTCGAGAACACCGGCTCGAAACGGAAAGGATTCTGACGATGCCGATCATGGATGGACTCAAACGGTTTTTTACGCGGCGTGAGAACCCCGTCGCGGTCGATTTGAACACCCCGCCGGAGCGCAATGAGAATCACGCTACGGAGAACAGTGCGGTGCAGGAACCCCCGCGCCCTGAGCTGATCGAAGCCCGGCCCTCGAAGCCGCGCAATCTGGCGGAACTGCAGCGCGGGTACGACGAGATCATGGGGCTGGTCCGCAAGATCGGCGACCATCTGGATTCGCAATCCGAACGCACCGAGCGGCTGGTTGAATTGATGGACCGGCTGCCGGAGACACTCGATGCCCTGCCGGAGATCAACCGGCAAAATGCGCGGCTGCTCGAAGTGCTCACGGAGCATCTCACGCAAGTCAAGTCGCGGGAAGACAATCTGACCTCGACCCTTCAGCGCATGAGCAATGCTTCGAATCACCACACGGAAGTGCTCGGACTGCTTCAGCAGCAGCTCGATCAGAACGGCCGCGCTTCGCAACAGATGACCGAAACCCTGAGCGGGTTCCGCGAAGCATTGACCGGGCTGGCGGGCACGAATACGCGCTCTGCTGATCTGTTGTCGAAGATCGCAGAGAATTCGCAGGAGCGCGAGTCACAACTCATCACGATGTTCGAGCGTTCGCAGCGGTGGATGATGGGCATCGCCATCGGGATCGGGACGCTGGCGGCGATTGGAATCGTGCTGGGCGTGATCGCGCTGATGAACTGATCACCTGCGATGTTCGCATTACTCTGATACTGCCGCACGGGTTTTCAATCGACCGCGATCAGTCGGCGTCGCTCAGCCCGACCAGACGGCGGCCCACGTGAACGGCCTCGGTCGCGGTGGTCGCGCTGGCATCGGCGCCGAGCTTCTGCCAGATGTCGTCCGCGACGGTCATGGCGAGCCCACCGACCAGAATCGGGACCTTCCGTTCAGGCAGGCGTTCGCGCACCTGCCGTACGATTTCGCTGGTATTCCGCAGATGGCGGCTCATGGTGATGGAGATCGCGAGGAGGTCGGCTTTGAAGTCCACCGCCGCCTGCGCCAGATCACGAGCCGGCATGTTCGCGCCGAGGTGGATGACACGCCAACCGTCCATCTCAAAGAAATCAGAGATCACGCGAACCGCGAGTCCGTGCAGGTTTCCCTGCGCCGCGGCGCAGATGACGGTCTTGTGATGCCGCTCAACCTCGGGGAAGTACGGGAACATCTGGCACATGACCATTTCGGTGGTTGCCGTGGCAAAGTGCTCTTCCGCAATGTTCAACTCACCCGCGTGCCACATGCGGCCGACCTCGCGCGAGGCGGGGATCAGCACGTCAAGATACGCATCTCTCACGGCAAGCCCGTCGCGGACGGCGTTGAGAACGAGCTCGCTGGCCTCACGACGATTACCCTCCAGGATGGCGAGCAGGTACCTCGCCGACAGTTTGCCGTGCGGCGTCTCCGCGTCGAGATGCTCGATGACGCGCACGTTGTCGCCCAGCAGTTCATCGTCCGCCATCTCGAAGTATGGTTTGACCTCGGCGTGCACCTTGCGCGGCAATTCCTGATCAATGACGCGCAGCAAGGCCCGATTGCTTTCGCGCAGATCCTCAAGATCAAGATCGCGCAGCCGAAAGGACGCTTTCGCCCACGCGAGATCATGGGCAAAGATCTCCGGCTGACGAACGGTCAGCGCCGCGCAGAGTTCCTCCAGCCGCGCCGTCAGGTTCTGCTGCCACAATTCGCGCGCATTGTCGCCGAATTGTTCGATGAGGTTCGGCCTCGCTTCGAGCAACTCGGTGGTCGCGTAGGCCGCCAGCGCGTTGAGCCCGGACTCAATGACCGCGGCGGCGAATTGATTCGTGTTCGGTGACGTCGAGGATTGGGTCATATCACTCATGAATTCGCCATTTGGACGGGATTCGATGCACCAGACGGAGCATGAACTTCAGACGTCGACTTTCCAAGACGTCACAATGTCTATTGATTCTACCGCCGCGAGCGAATCGGGCGACGGATCACTCGCTCACAACTTTCATCGCAATCAGGTCCTGAACATCGACCAGGCCGACCGGCCGGCCCTGGTGATCAAGGACCGGAATCTCATCCACCCGCCGTTCCCGCACCAGACGCTGGGCATCGCGGACCAGATCATCGACGGTCAGGTGTTGCGGCCGGGCGGTCATCACCTCGCGGACCGGCCGGTTCATGCCATCCGGATCGTCCACGACCAGTCTTCGCAAATCGCCATCGGTGAAGATACCGGCCAGTTTGCCATCATCATCGACGATCACGAGCGCGCCGGCCCGGCGTTGGCTCTTCATCACCGCGCGAGCTTCGAGGCACGCCTCGCGGACCGAGGGATTGCCGGCGATGGTGGGCAGGTTCTCGCCCACGCGGAAGCGCAGAATTTCGGTGACTTGTCGCAGGCCCACGCCCAGCATCCCGCCGGGATGGTGCCGGTGAAAATCATCCTCGCGGAAGTTGCGTCGGCGCGAGACCGCCAGCGCGAGCGCATCGCCCAGCGCGAGCATCGCGGTGGTGGATGCGGTCGGGGCGAGGTTCAAGGGGCAGGCTTCCGTGACATCCCCGAGTGAGAGATGCACATCGCACAGTCGCGCGAGGGTGGATTCCGCGTTCGAGGAGATCCCCAGACGCGGCACGTCGTCGGCCTTGAGAATGGCCGCCAGGTTATTGACCTCATCCGTTTCACCGGAGTAGCTCAGGAGCATGACGACATCGCCCCGCCGAACGCGGCCGAGATCGCCGTGCACCGCCTCGGCCGGGTGCAGCACATTCGACGGCTGGCCGAGACTGGAAAACGTCGCGCTGATCTTCGCGCCGATCAGGCCGCTCTTGCCCATCCCCGCGACGACCACGTGACCGGTGCAGTCGGTGAGAAGTTCAATCGCCGCCCGACACGGGGTCGAATCACCATCAGTGATCCGCTCGGCGATCCGGACAATCGCATCGGCTTCGGCTCGCAGCGCTTCGGCGATGAAGGCCATCTCATCCGGCGATGAGGCCGACATCGCCTTTCTCTCATGGTCGGTTCCGGGTCGGGTCATGATTCGCCTATGATACGCTCCGTCGCCGCTGAATGTCGCCCGCCGGAGTTCCCGCCCCATGCAACTGCAGGAAGATTACCAGGTCTCACTCGAGCAGTTCCACGGTCCGCTGGACCTGCTGCTGTACCTGATCCGCCGCGCTGAAGTGGACATTCACGACATTCCGATCGCGCAAATCACCTCGGAGTATCTCAATTTTCTCAAGCAGCTCAAGGACATTGACATCGACGTGGCGGGTGAGTTTCTGCTCATGTCTGCCACGCTGATCGAGATCAAGTCCCGCGTGCTCATGCCGGCGGAGAAGCGCGAGGGCCATGACGATGCCGGCTCCGCCGCGGATGACCCGGCCGATCCCCGGTACGAACTCGTGCAGCAACTGCTTGCCTACCAGAAGTACCGCGTTGCTTCCGAAGAACTCGAAGCCCGCCGGCTGGACTTCGCCCAGCGCTTTGCGGTGCGGCCTGCCCGACGGAAGCGCAGCGCGGAGGATGAAGATGAGCACGCCCCCGAGCCGATTGAACTCGAGCTCGACGATGTGCACGCGCTCGATCTCTCGGAAACCTACGAGCGGATCATCTCATCGATCGATCTGACGCGCCTCGGCGATCACCTCGTGGAAATCGACGACACGCCGATCGCGCTGCATCAGGAAGATCTGCTCGACCGCATTCAACGCTCCGGCGAGAATCGCATCACGTTACAGGATGCGTTTTCGGGCCAGAACATCGGCCAGCGCGTCGGCATGTTCCTCGCCACCCTCGAACTCGTACGGTTGCGCAAGATCATGGTCGTTCAGGAATCGATCGACGATCCCGTCGTGCTGGTGCTCAACGAGGATCCGGACGACCCCAACGCGCCGCACTTTGAAGAGCGCGAGACGGCTGCGGGCGAATCATCCGCTGACGTATCGTAAGCCCGATCCGAATCACTCGATTTCGTAGGTGATCCGCCCGTGCCGCTGTGCGCGGCTGATCCGGTCGGTGACGTAGAGCCCGGCGAGGATGAACTCGACGCAGCTTGCGCGTACGCCCGCATCCTCCGCCGGGTTGATCTCGAACGCCTTCTCCCAGGCCGGCGGGACACGTTGCAGCAGCTCTTCGTAATGCGAGGAGGGAAGCATGTCGCCGACCTCGATCTTCACGCCTTTGGCGAAGATGTCAGCGATCTCGCCCAACCCGTGCTCATCGACGTATTCGCTGAAGACTTCACGGATCGCTTCGGCCAGAATCGCTTCGATCACCTGCCGCTCACTCATCTGGCTGGAACCCATCATGTCGAGCTCGAGTTTGCCCATCGATGAAGCGTGGAGATGGCCCAGGTCGCTGATGCGGGGCACGGCGGGCTTTTCATCCAGCCGGATCGCCCGCTGTCGCGCGCTCGCCACCATCGTGCGGTAGTTCGCGATCGAGAACCGCGCGCTGACGCCGGACTGATGATCGATGTACTTGCTCTTCCGCGCTGCGATCGCCATCTGTTCGATGAGTTCATCCATGAACGGCGGGATCAGGACGGGATAGGGACCATTCAGGTCAATCGACGCTTCCTGACGGGTAATCGCCATTCCCAGTTCGCGCTCGCGCGGGTAATGCGTCTGAATGGTCGAGCCGATCCGGTCCTTGAGTTGCGGGATCACCTTGCCCGAGCGGTTGTACGTGGTCGGGTTGGCGGAGAAGAGAATTACCACGTCGATATCGAAGTTGACCGGATAGCCGCGGATCTGCACATCACGTTCTTCGAGCAGGTTGAACAGGCCGACCTGCACGAGTTCATCCAGGTCCGGCAGTTCGTTCATTGCAAAGATGCCGCGGTGCAATCGGGGGATCAGCCCGAAGTGAAGCGCTTCCTCCGCGGACATGCTGGTGCCGGCCGCGAGCTTGGCCGGATCGATCTCGCCGATGATGTCCGCGAACTTGGTGCCCGGCGCGAGCCGCTCGGCGTAACGCTCCTCCCGCGGCCACCAGCGAATCGGGATTTCACTTTCATCGCGCGTGGCGATCAGCTCCTTTCCAGCCCGGGTGATCGGTTGGTAGGGATCTTCGTGAACGGGCGATCCGGGCAGATCGAGATACGGAACAGCATCGTCCAGAAACCGCGTCAGCAACCGCATCAGTCGGCTTTTGGCTTGGCCCTTTTCGCCCAGGAAGAGGATGTCGTGTTCGGACAGGATGGCGTTGATCAGTTCCGGGATCACCGTATCGTCGTACCCCACAATGCCGGGGAAGAGCTCCTCGCCCGCTGCCAGGGCGCGGGTCAGGTTCGTGCGGAGTTCCTGCTTGACCGTGCGCGAGGTCCAGCCGTGTTCGCGAAGGTCCGCGAGCGTCGCGGGGCGGGCGTCGTTGGCCGTGGTATGGATCGTGGTCATGATGAGGTCGGTGAATCGGGACGAGGAAAATGAACGAAGTAGAGCTTGTTGATGCTAGGCAGACCGTCCGCAGAGGTCCGACCGAGTGAGGTCGGCTATCTTGCAAACACTTTCCCTGACTTCGTGACCCCGCCTTGGAGGATTCAATCCGATGAGTTTGCAACCCGGTGCCGCTGCCCCGATCTTCACCCTTCCCGCCAAGCCCGGAGAGAACGTGGATGTCGGCCAGTCGATCGGCCGGAAGCCGGTCGTCCTGCTCTTCTTCCCGATGGCGTTCAGCCCCGTCTGCAGCGATGAGATGTGCCATTTCCGCGATCACTGGGAACAGTGGAACTTACTTGATGCGGACATCTTCGGCATCAGCGTGGACAATTTGTTCGTGACCGAAAAGTTCAGACAGGAATTGAACATTCCATTCCCCGTCCTCTCAGACTTCAACAAAGAAGTCGCGCGTCAATACGATGTCCTGTACGATGATCCCTTCGGCATGAAGGGGATCGCCAAACGATCCGCTTACGTCATCGGTGCCGACGGCACCATCAAATACGTGTGGTTTACCGACGATCCAGGCGTGCAGGTCAACTTCGATGAGATCCGTGCTGAAGTTGAGAGTGAGGAACGCGAAGGCGTGAGCGGTCAGGGGTGAAAAGTGAGCAGTGAAGAGTGAAGAGAGATCGGTCATCGACCAGCCGCAGAGAACCGGTCCTCCTTTCAATTCAGAACTGCAATCGCAGACCCACGACCATTCCGAAGCGAGATTCAGGCCGGTGGTCCAGTTCCTGCCAGATCGGCAATTGAAATGACGCTTCAACCGTCCACGCGCGCGCTTCGTACATGATGCCGGGTGCGATCATGAGTTCGTTGTCACCGTTGGTCTCGTACACGCCGTTGAACTCGACGACGGCGTACCACGCGCCCTTGCTCTCGGCGGTGTACGTTTCAGGGTCGAGCCGGTACAGATAGGACGCATCGTAGAGCAGCGCATCGGCGGAACCGTCGCCGCCGCCGAGGTTGAACTCCGTTCCGCCGCCGGTGTTGAACTTGTACCGTCCTGAGGCATTGACGCCGTGCCGGCCGTGCACGTAGGTCCACACCGCGCCGACGAACGGGTCGTACGAATCGCTGGTGAACTCACTGTCACCGCTGCGAATCTGCAGTCCGCCGAGCAGACTGACCCGTGAGGTATCAATCGGCCCGAAGTCATCCTGGTAGATGCGCCATTTCAGCGTGGCGTTCATATCCGCAATGCCGGTGTCCCGCTTGCGCGGCCCGCCCTTTCCGTCACGAAACGACCGGTGAACGACCGGCAACTCGAAGCTGGCGGAAAGATCACTCGAGATCCCGTACGCGAGACTGTTCCAGATCGTAACCTGCCGGAACTCTCGCGCATCGCTGCGCGGATCGGCGCGGGCTTCCAGATAGCGGAATTGGTTGCGCAGCACCCACGTCCCGCGTGACGGTTGCGTGGCGGCGGGACTGTTGATGGCTTCCTGCGCTGAAGCGTATTGAGACGGCGCGGCCAGCGCCGCGACCACCACGGCCGCGGCGCTCCAGACCGACAGTAAGGATGCACGAAATCGCATCGTCAACATGAAAAACTCCTCATTCTCTCAGCAAGACTGGCGCGGTGCACCAGTGGTGTGCGGGTTATGCGTTACGGCGTTTCGATACGGATCAGCGTAAAACCGCTGTCCTGAATCGCGCGGGCGAGTTGAGAGCGGGTCGGGCGATTCTCATCGGCAAGCTGGACCTTCACTTCACCCGATCCAAGATCGATCGAGGCATCGCTGACGCCTGGGAGCGCTTTCAGTTGCCGGTCCACGTTGTTCGCGCACAGCGGGCAGCCCATGCCGTGAACCACCATCGTCACGGACGAGCCTTCGATCGCGCCGCTTGCATCGTTCATCGAAGCGTGGTCGCGATCAGCACGCTGCGTTGTTTCGCAGCCTGTCGCGGAGAAGAGAACAAGAGAACCGGTCAACAGACCGACGGTCATCAAAGTCAGACTGGTGCGTTTCATGGCGCACTCCTTTCAAATTCATCGAGATGGCGTGAGCATCACGCCGATTCCTGCAAATTCAACATCTGGCGTGCTGGCCACACTGGCCTCAGCACGCTGGCGATATGAAGCGAGGGAGCAGGAACTAGATGAGGAAAAGGGTGCGCAGTGAGCGCAGGGTCGGGTCAAGCGTGAAGGCGACCCTTGGAGGGGCATGCGGCTGATTCAGCAACTGCGGCCGGGTCGGCCGTGCCGGTTCACTGATGATCGCCACGACCGGCGTTGAAGAAGTGAGCACGCGAAGCGTGAGGTCGGAGCCGCCGGCTTCCGCGCGGTTCAGATCAGAGGGCCGCTGGTCGCACTTGCATTCAGAAGTTTCTTCCGGCTGTCCGGGATCGCAACACGGGCCGGCACCGCGCTCGTGGGCGGGCGCATCACCGGGTTCAACTCCGGAACGATCCGGCGCGATCGCGTCGGCATTGAACGCTTCGAATGGCGGCGCCACCGTGGCGGGAATGAGCCCGCGCGAGCAACAGCCGCGTTGAAGCGCAGCACCGGTTTCCAGCGATGCAGCACTATCGGCAGCACGATCATCCTCCGCATCGGGCGCGGCGAACGAACAGCCCATCGGGGCGATCCCGGCGTGCTCGTCGGCAATCGCGCGAACCGTGCAGCAACACCAGGCGGGCGAGACGATCGCCAGTGTCAATGCAAGCAGGATTCGCAGCGGAAAATCAATCATGACGGCTTCGAGCGGACAAGGCAGAGCAATTCTTCCAATGGGGCATCGGCCCCATTCTGCGGAAGAAAACCTCAGGAGCCGGCAGGATATTCGATCCGATTCGGCGTCCGTGCGGTACACTTATAGTATATGGTCGATCAGCCCACCCATCTTGATCTTGATCGAGAAGAAGGGCTCACGGTCCACTGGCCGGACGGCACCACGAGCCGGTATCCCGTCGCGTATCTCCGCCGCATGTCCCCCTCCGCCGAAGCGCGGGAACTGCGGGAGCAGATCAAAAAGAACCCGCTGACGGTCCTGCCGGACAGTGCCTCGCAGTCATCCGGTCCGCTGACGGCTGACGATGCGGAGCTGGTCGGCAACTACGCCATCCGCATTTACTTCTCGGACGGACATCACACCGGGCTCTTTTCCTGGCGGTACCTGCGTGAGATCGATCCGAATCGGCAGCCGGAGACATCGGCGGGCGAGAGGAGTCGCTCATGACCACTCCCGCCGAAGCCGTTCATCGACCGGATCTCACGCCGGTCGAACCCACCGATGCGATTGATCCCGCGCGGTTTGAGATCCCGCATCCGCACCCGTTTCTCGCGCGAGTGACGATCACTGAAGCGCACCTCAGCCGGGTGATTCCGCACGTGTGGAATATCGAATATGTTCGTTGGATCGACCGCGTCGCGGAAATGCATTCCGAAGCGGTCGGCTATCCGCACGAGACGCTGATGGACCAGAATCAGATCTGGTTCGTCGCTCGTCACGAAATTGATTACGAGGCCGAGGTCTGGATGGACGATGAACTGATCTGCGCCACGTGGGTGCGGGATTTCAAACGGATTCGCTCGTGGCGGGAAACGGTGATCATCCGCCCAGCCGATGAAACCGTGGTCTGTCGCGCTGCGACCTTGTGGGTATTCGTGGATCTCACCACGCGGAAACCGACGCGTATTCCCGAAGAGATGATCCGCGCGTTTCGGCCGCTGAATACATAGGAACCCGCGCATGCACGTGGCCATGATCATCGATGAAGAACGCCTGCTGCACGAGCAACTCATGCTCAACCGGCTGGTCATCGGTTTGATCGATCATGGAGCGCAGGTGACGCGGATCATTCCCGACGTGGTCAGCGCGGAAACGATCGATGCGGGCGAGCAGCGCATTGCGCTCACGCCGCGCATTCAGATCCCGATGCGCGTGTTGCCGTGGATGCGGCGAACGCGGGCTGAACGTCTCGCCGAAACGGCGGAACAGCGGCCGTTTGAGCTCGTCTACGCCGTCGGTGAACAGGCGTGGCCCATTGGTCTGGACCTTTCCCGGATGATTGAGCAGCCGCTCGCGCTGAACGTCTGGGCCGCATCGCTCATTCGACGGGTGCCAAGAGCGCGGCATCAGGGACGCATCGGCTGTTACATCACGCCGACCCCGACCCTGGCGAACAAGCTCGGCCGCCGGGTCGAACGTGATCTCGTGAGCATGGTGCCAATGGGGGTTTCCGTGCCACGTGAGCCGCGGAACGTACTGGCGGAGAGAGAAAGCGCCATCGGGCTCGCGGTGATCGGAAGCGGCCGCGATACCTCAGCATACGAGTCGCTCCTGGCGGCCCTCAGCCGCATCGTCCGCGAGTGGCCGCAACTCCAGATCGTCCTCGAACTTCGCGGGCCGCGCGCCCATGACATCTGGCGACAGGCCCGACGGCTCGATCTGCTCGGTCATATCTCCACCATCAGCGATGCGGCCCATCACCGCTCGCTGCTCACGCGCTGCGACGGGCTGCTCATCCCCGAACGGAACGGTGAGATGAACTCGCTGATCCTCGACGCCATGGCGATGGGGCTGCCGGTCGTCGCCAACGAAGATCCCTATCTCGACATGCTGTGCCCGGAGGCGGGGACCCGCCTGCTCGACGAACCGTCGCCGGATGCGTGGTACCGCAACATCAGCAGTCTGATCAAGAATCCGGACGAGGCGCGGGCCGCCGGGTTGAAGGGGCGCGATCTCGTCGCGCGGCGTTACCGCTCGATCGATCAGATCGAGCGCCTCATGCAGACGTTCGAGATGACCATGAGCGGCGGCAGCTACCGCATCCACGCCTGAACCGCACAGCGAACCGGAAAAATCACAAAAAAATGTATCGGCTGAAAGAACATCACGCCGACGATGGTCATGCGAGCGGACATCCTGAGCTCGTTCCGCTTGATCCTGAACAGACATCTTTCTCCCCTCCGCCCCGCTGATGCTTTGCGTCAGCGGGGTTTTTTTGAGTTTTTGACGCAGATCGCCGCAGGTTCGCCGTAAATTGACGGGAATCTTCAAGAGAACGAACGGTTCATCGTGACGTCAACCTTCGCCATTGAGGGATGCTGGTGTAAGCCCGGGATATCCGGAAAAAAAGACCGCCGACCGGAACGAAGGCCCAATCGGCGGCGGGTGGATGGCAATG
>RECV01000266.1 GCA_007693845.1 Phycisphaerales bacterium | reverse complement strand
GCAGTTGCGGAGCGGTGAACGGCCGCTTGCGATCCGCTTGTGGCCGCATGATGGGAAAAATCGTTCATTTTTGACGGTCTGAGATGAAGTCGCCCCTCGAACGTGCCGAAACCCGGCAGGAACGTTGAGCCGCAGGGTGCCGCTTCGTGCGGGCGGCTTACCGGGTGCGATCGCGTTCTTCGAGCGGCTCGGCGGGGATGGCGATCAGGCCGATCAGTGGCGACTCGTCATCGACCTGAATCTGCACCAATCGCACCGGGTCCGGCGCGAAAAAGCGGAAGAACCCGCCGGCGTTCATCACCTCGCCGCGCTCATCGTAAAAATCCCAGAGCGAGAACCGCCGCGTCTCACCAGCGGCGAGTCGATCAATATCCTTCACGTACCGCTGGTTGACCCACAGCTTGAAATCGCGGTACGTGGTCGCGGTCGCGTTGACCAGTTCGATGTTCGTTTCATCGCGGAAGACCTGAATGTCCACTGAACTCGCGGCATGCAGTTCGTGCGGATAGGCCGCGGCCGCCCTTTCTGGAAAGTACTGCTGACGCGCGCAACCCGTCGTGAGAAGCAGACCGACCAGACCCGTGAGCAGGGCGGCGGTCAGTCGCCGGCATTGGGGGGCGCGGGGGGACCGAGGGGTGCGGGAGGGACGGAATGAATCAGTCGAATGGCTCATCGAATGCGCAGCATACCCGACCGGCTGCGATTCGTGCTACACCGCCGGATCGCCATCGCGGGAATCCTCGAGTGCGGTTTCCTCCACATCCGCCTCGTGCTCCCGGGTTGGGTCAATCCGCAGGTAGCGGGCGAGGATCGGCACGCCGAGGTAGAACGGAATGGTGTCCAGCACCGCCACGCCGAATTTGAATGCGTAGCCGGTGGCGATCAGCACCCAGAGCTGCGTGTGCAGCGGGCCGTCCGGATCGATGATGCCGGCGAGTCCGCCGACGGTGTAGGTGATGTAGATGACCAGCGTAGTGTCGATGAACTGGCTGACGGTGGTCGAGCCGCAGTTGCGCAGCCAGAGGTGCTTGCCCTTCGTGAGCCATTTCCAGAAGTGGAAGATGTAGACATCGCACATCTGGGCCGCGAGATACGCGACCATGGAAGCGGTGACCGCGCCGAACGCGAGGGTTCGCACTTCAAAGAAGACCGGCAGGCGGTCGGCTTCATCGCGCGCGAGGTTCCCCGCCGCATCAAGCTCTTCAAAGCCGGGCAGAATCCCCCCGATCCAGAGAATGAACATGACCCAGATGTTGAGTAGCAGACCGACCCAGACCACGGCGCTGGCGCGCTTCCTGCCGTAAAGCTCGCTGATGAAATCGGTGCAGAGGAATGTGATCGGGTACGGCAGCACGCCGACCGCAATGGCGAAGACGAGGTCGGAGGTCTCCGGCCGTTCGATCGTGCCGAGGTGAATGAACCGCGTCACGCCGAGGATATTGAGCATCGTCAACGAACCGAGGAACAGCCCGGCCAGCACGAGGAAGACCCGCTCCCGCCGCGCGTGCAGGTGGGACGCCTCGATCGGATGCAGTTTCTGCCTTGCGGTTGAAACCTGGGACATGGTGGTGCGTGCGCTCCTCACAGGCCGACACTGATCACCAGAACGTGCGATGACGCGGATCATATCCGACGCGCCGGATCAGATGCGGTCAATTCGTCGGCGTCTACGGCAGCGTTTCATGATTGGATATACTTGGGCTCTGATGTCCGAGGAAAGCCGCCCGAGACCCATGCCGGATCTGAACGCGATCATCGAACCGCTGATTGAGAGCGGTCGTGTCGCCACGTTGCTCGATCTGGCGATCGAGGAAGATCTCGGTGAGCAGGGCGACATTACGACCAAAAGCATCGTCGAACTCGACCGCACCGGCCATGCGAAGCTGGTCGCACGTCAGCCCGGCGTCCTGGCCGGCATCGCGCTGGTGGAGAAGATCCTCGAACGGTTCAAGATCACCGAGGGACTCACGCTCAAAGCCGCCGACGGTGAACGGATCAGCACCGGTCAGACGATCGCGGTGATCGATGGACCGCTGGCGCGCATTCTGACGGCGGAGCGGACCGTGCTCAATGTGCTCGGCCGGTTGTGCGGCATCGCAACGAAGACCCGCCGTTTCGTGGACGCGGTGTCCGGCACGAAGGCGGAGATCTGCGACACGCGCAAGACCACGCCCGGCTGGCGCGCGCTTGAAAAGTACGCGGTCGCATGCGGCGGGGGCACGCTGCACCGGATGGGGCTCTATGACGCCGCGCTTTACAAGGACAATCACCTCGCGCACATTCCGCTGGAGAATCTGCGCAGTCGGCTCGTGCAATCGGCCCGCCAGGCGCGGAGCCACTACCGCGCGAAGTTTGTCGAGGTGGAATGCGACACGCTCGAGCAGTTTGAGCAGGTGCTGGGCGTGGAGCGGGGACTGATCGACTACGTGCTGCTGGACAATATGTCGCTGGAGATGATGCGGGACGCGGTCGCCATGCGGAACGAGCGTGGCTCAGCGATTCAGCTCGAAGCATCCGGCGGGATCGCGCTCGATACCGTGCGCGAAGTTGCCGAGACGGGCGTGGAGCGGATCTCCGTCGGGGCGATGACGCATTCCGCCTCGTGGCTGGATTTTGGCCTGGATATTGAATCGAGGACGACGTCGTGAAGGAAAGCGTGATTCGGAATCCCGAAATCAACGGCTGGCCCGATGTGCTGGAGCGCGCGGTTGAAGAGGTCGGCTCGCCTTTCCGGCACGTTCGCGTTTTCGCGGAGACGGACTCCACGCAGGACGTCGCGCGCCGTGAGCGCGCGGAACCGGGCACGCTCATCGTCGCCGGTCGGCAGACGCGCGGCCGGGGTCGGCTGGGCAGCGCCTGGGCCGATACCGCCAGCGACGGCGTGGCCATGACACTTATTCTGCCCCGCGAGCCGGGGGAGCGGCTCGCCTTCGCCGCGGCGGTCGGTGTCGCCCGCGCTGCGGAATCATGCCTTGGCCGGCGCATCACGATCAAGTGGCCGAACGATATTCTCGTCGATCGCCGAAAACTGGCCGGCATCCTGATCGAGCAGACCGACACACGCGCCCTGCTCGGCATCGGTTTCAACGTGGCGCAAACCGCGTGGCCGGATGATCTGACGGACAAGGCAGTCAGCTTGACCCAGCTCGGCGTGCCGATATTGCGCATCGAAGTGATGTGCGAACTCATTCGCGCTTTGGGCGACTCGCTAGCACTCGATACCGAAGCGCTCATGCAGGACTACGCGGAGCGCGATGGTCTGACGGGTCGCACGATCCGCGTGCAGCACGAGGGCCGAACGTACGAGGGGCGGGTGGCGACCGTGAACCCGCGGGATGGGCTCCTGCTGGAGACGGAGCGCGATGGCACTGTGCATCTGCCCGCGATGACGAGCCGCACCGATTTGGGTTCGGGCGTTGTTCGCAATTCGGCTCCAGTGGATTGACACGGTCTGCACGCTCGATATGAACGAGGTCATGCCGCTTCTGCGGTCAACTTGGCCGCTGACCGGAAAAACTCGGGGCATTTGCGGCAAAGGTGGAATACTCCCGCCTCGCCATGGTCTCACTTCGTGGGACATGCGGTCGATCCGCCGAATTCTGTAACGATCAGAAACCGTGCAGGAGGGCATGTTGCACGAAGCGGATCGAATGGTTGCCAAGGGTACATGCGGGGCCAGTCAGGAGAACGGCATGATCTTGAAGAAACACGAATTCGATCGACGTTCGCCGCAGCAGAATACATCCGCGCGGGTGTCACTCCAATCCTCACGCTGGGTGCTGCTGATCTGCGGCGTGATCGCGATCGGTGGTCTGTTGACCGTCGTGAATGTTGCAGAAGCGACAAGTGATCGATCAGACGCCCGATCATCGGACCGGGCCTCGGCATCGAGCGCGGACCGCAGCCGTTCGAGTGATCGCGGCGAGGCAGCGAGTCGTGACAGACAGCGTGCGTCCTCAGAGGCCGCGGCATCGCGCAGCGATCGTGCGCGGTCGCAAGCGCAATCACGATCACGATCTCAGTCACAAGCGCGAAGTGAACCGCAACGAAGTCGACCCGCGTCGGCTTCACCGCCGGATCGTTCTGCGGCTGACCGTCGTTCGTCAGCTTCACCGCCGAATCGTTCCGCTTCGCGACCGAGCCGGCCTGCCTCGCAGCCGTCGAGTGCGCAGCCGTCGCGTGAAACGATGACCCGGCCCACCAGACGCGGCACGGTTCAGCCGCGCGGTTCCACACGAATTCGCGGTGGGGTGCAGATGCCGGATCGTTCGCTGGTGCGGCCGCAACGTCCTTCACGGCTGACACCGTCACGTCCGTCCGGCACGCAGCGTCCCGGCGTTCGCCCCGGAGTTCGACCCGATCAGGTTCAGCCGAACACGCCCCGCCAAACGCGGCCGCGACATGGCTCCAGCGCGCGATTCAACTTCAATCGTCCGAATCGACAGGGGACTTCCGCAGACCGTTCGACACGGGAGTTGGAAATGGAGCGCCAGCGTCGTGAGCGTCAATTGCAAATGCAATTGGAAGAACGTCGTCGCGCGCAATCCGGTCAAGGTCAATCGCAACAGGATCGCCGCCATCGCGCGGATCCGTCACGACAGCAACATCGCGAGCAAGTTGAGCAGCGTCGTCGCGACGTTCAGCAGCAGACCGAAGAGCTGCGACGCGAACGCGAGCATCAATATCAGCAAATGCAGCAGCGGCTCGAAGCGCTGCGGCAACAACGTCAGGCCCAACAACAGGCCCAGCAACAAAGCCGGGAGGGAAGAACGCCTCCTGCGAGGGACCGAACACGCGGCGGGGTGAGCGAATCACCCCGCGGCGAATCTCCTTCATCCCGGGACCAGTCCGCCCGACCACAGTCGGACCGGCGGCAAAGAGCCGCTGGGCAAACGGATCGCATGGGTCGGCCGGCCGCGCGACCCCACCGGGAGCGAACGACACAACGACGGATTCAAGCGGCGGGCGTTGAGCGCACGCCGCTTGCGTCTTTCCGCTCACCGAGTGAGGCATCCAACCGCCAAGCGACTGCAGATCGCGGACAGATCACTGCTTCCGCGCCGAGTTCGTTGTCTTCCGCGGCTGCCCGTGATGATCGTCGGGCGGCGAACGCCAACATCAATGTCTCGGCGAACTCCGCCAACATCAACAACACCACGAACATCACCAACATCAACACGTCGACCTACACGAAGTCGCACGGGACGAAAGTGGCCAACCCCTGGTGGGGGCACGGCTATAAGAAACCCAAGAGCAAACTGAGCTTTGCGATCGCCTTCTACTCCGGCGGACCGTCGCTGGCGTTTCACTTCGGCAAGAAGCATCACTATCACTCGGGGTGGAAGTGGTGGTTCGGCTACTACTCCCACCACTTCGCTTGGTCGTACTATCCATCGTACTACTGCACGACGAGTTGGTGGAACCCGACGCCGTGGCGGCCGACGGTGGTGCATCATCACTTCTCCAGCCCGCGGCCGATCGTGCAGCATGTGCACCATCATCACCAGTCGCCGCCGCAGGTCGTCCATGTCGAGCCGGATCCCTGTCCGTATTCGCTGACCGAGGCGTGGTACGTGTTGGCGGATGACTCGCCGGGGACAGCGCTGGCGGCCTTCGGATGTCTGGCGCAGGAGTATCCCTTCGACGGGCTGACGCTGGTCGGGCGAGCGATCGCCGAGGCGCTGGCCGGCTCCGATCAGTCCGCGGTTCTGGCGATGCGTCATGCGGTGCGGACCGACCCCCGTGCCCTGCTCCTCGTGCCGCAGGATGAATCGCTGGATGATCGGCTTTTCCTGCTGCTGGAGCACTACACCGAGCTGGCATCCACGCCGAACTGGCGAGTTGACGGGGCGTTCATGCTCGCGGCTCTGCGCACGGCGGTGGGTGATCTGGCCGGTGCTCATTTTGCCGTCAATGAAGCCATCGGCCGGGGCGATACGCATCCATCGGCGAAGAAGCTTCGCGATCTGCTGACGCAACAGTTGCAGAAAACCATGTTCAACGCGCCTTGAGGGAGGTCCAGCGAGGGAATGCCGACGTGACGCCGACGCGGCCCGCCGCCGGTTTCATTCAGCGTTCGATTCGACTAAGCTTTCGGGAGATTGGATCACATCGAGGAGTTCGATCTTCCCGTGAACACCGAAGCGGCCAAGACCACGACCCCACACGACGATGCGCCGGCGATAGCCGACGGGTCGTCGTTTTCGTGGGTCGCGCATCCCGCGCGGGAACAGCCCGGCCGGCTGATGGTCGCCGTCATCTGGATCGCCGCGACGATGCTGGTCGTGTTCGCCACCACAAACAGTGTCTTCTGGGCGGCGCTCACGATCGTAATGCTCGTCTTCGCGCTCAACCGCTTCTTTGTGCCCAGCGCGTTTGAGCTTGATGAGCAGGGGATCACCGCCCGGTACCCATTGCGGACCCGAAGGTACGAATGGCGTGAGATTCGGCGATTCGCGCACGATGACGATGGCGGCTACCTGTCCACCCGCGCGGTGCCTTCGCATCTCGATGCCCATCGCGGCATGCATCTGCTGTTCGGCACGTGCCGGGCGGAGGCGATCAACAAAATCAACCGGCAACTGGCGCGGATGAGTCCGTCAAAGGAACTGGCGGCTCGCGCTTCCGATGAAATCGCACCGCGAAAGGAGCGCACGTGATGGGCTGGCGCGAATCGATGCGGCACGCCTTCGCGGTGGATGACCCCGACGCGTTCACGCCGAACGATGTGCAGCGGGAACTCGTCGATGGTCTGGCCCAACGCATCGCCCGTCGCGGCATGACCACGCCGGTGTCGCTCATGCTGGATGTCGGCCAGCCGTACAACTATCTCACCTCTCAGACCATGCACTTTTTCCGGCCGGTGGCATCCACGCTCCTGTGGACCTTCGCGCCGTTTCTTCCGCGCGGCTTGAGCCCGGAATCGTACGCCGAGTTTGCGCGCATGCTCGAACATCGGGGCGCATTGCCGTATATTCGGCAACGTGTGGAGCACTTCGAGGAAATGTACGAGACATCGGACCAGTCGCCGAAAGACGATGACATGACGAAAGATGATGCGATGAATGTTTCCGAGGATGAACGAACAACGCGCCCATGTGATGGTGATAGTGGGTGAACCGGATCTGCCGCCCTGCGGGCGTTCGTCCCGGCTTGTCCGACCCCTTTTTGACCGACCTCTGACTTCTTACTCCTGACGCTCCACACTCCGCCTCGCATGACCATCGATCCCGACAACATCAACGTCATCCTCGCGACCGACTGCGGCTCGACGACCACGAAGGCGATTCTCATTCAGAAGGTCGATGGGGTCTATCGGCAGACGCATCGCGGCGAAGCGCCGACGACCGTCGAGGAACCCTTTGCCGATGTGACCATCGGCGTGACGAACGCGGTGACGGAAGTGCAGGAACTCGCCGGGCTCAAACTCGTCGATGAGAACGGCAAGCTTCTTCATCCGGCCAAGGGTGATGTGGGTTGCGACATCTACATCTCCACCTCTTCCGCCGGCGGCGGCCTGCAGATGATGGTCGCGGGTGTGGTGAAGGAAATGACCGCCGCGAGCGCGAAGCGGGCCGCGCTCGGGGCGGGCGCGATCGTCATGGATACGATCGCGGCCAACGATAAGCGCAAACCGCACGAGCAGATTCAGCGCATCCGCGAACTCAGGCCGGACATGATCCTGCTCTCCGGCGGGGTGGATGGTGGAACGGAAGCGCACGTGGTGCAACTGGCGGAATTGATCGCGCCGGCCAAACCCCAGCCGCGCTTCGGCAGTAAGTACACCATGCCTCTGATCTACGCGGGAAACAAGGAAGCCGCGCCGCTGATCCAGGAAGTCTTCGACGAATCGATCGATCTCACGATCGTGGACAACCTGCGGCCGGTGCTGGAGCGGGAGAATCTCGGCCCGGCCCGAGATGCGATTCACGATCTCTTCCTCGAACACGTCATGGCCCATGCGCCCGGATACGACAAGCTTATGGGCTGGACGCACGCGCCGATCATGCCCACGCCCGGGGCGGTCGGCAACATTCTCCAGCGCATTGCAGAAGATCAGAGGATCAACGTCGTCGGCGTCGATATTGGCGGGGCGACCACCGACATGTTCAGCGTCTTCAACGGCGTGTTCAACCGAACCGTCAGCGCGAACCTCGGCATGAGCTACTCCATCTCGAACGT
This sequence comes from Phycisphaerales bacterium, assembly GCA_007693845.1. Classification (GTDB taxonomy): domain Bacteria; phylum Planctomycetota; class Phycisphaerae; order Phycisphaerales; family SM1A02; genus SKZB01. Next base: position 2,821 of record RECV01000266.1, on the reverse strand, counting down.
CTGCGCCGAAGCGGGTATGGACAACGTGCTCCGCTGGGTGCATTTCGACATGGATGAACGCGAGTTGCGTAACCGCGTCAAGAACAAGATGATCCGCCCGACGACGATCCCGCAGACCCGCGAGGCGCTCGTCTTCGAGCAGGCCGTCTCACGCGAAGCGCTCCGACTGGCGTACATTCAGCACAAGGAGTTCGCGACCACCCTCAAGGGGGTGCAGCAGCAGCGCACCGTTGGCGATACCTTCAGCCAGGAAGTCGGCGGACAGACGATCGTGAACAACATGAAGCTCGATCTGCTGGTGGCCTCCGGCGGCGTGCTCAGCCACGCACCGCGCATGCACCAGACGGCGATGATGTTGGTCGACGCGTTTGAGCCCGAGGGCGTGACGCGGTTGGCGAAGGACTCGATCTTCATGATGCCGCATCTCGGCGTGCTCGCGGAAGTCCATGCCCAGGCGGCGGTGGAGGTCTTCGAACGGGATTGTCTGATCAACCTCGGCACCTGCATTGCGCCGAAAGGGCAGGGCAAGCCCGGCAAGCCGTGCTTCGAGTACGAAATCAAGGGCGAAACGCTCAACGAGTCGGGCGTGATGCATTACGGCGAGTTGAAGCTGCTGCCACTGGGTGAAGGCGAGACGGCGATGGTGTCACTGACGCCGATGCGCGGATTTGATCTCGGCCACGGGCCGAAGAAAAAGATCGAAACGCAGGTTCGTGGCGGCACGGTCGGGTTGATTCTCGATGCCCGCGGCCGGCCGCTCGTGCTGCCGGAAGAGCGCAGTGCCTGCCGCACCGCGATGACCGCCTGGGTCGAGGCGATTCAGTTGTACCCCGAGGAAGAGCCCGCAGCGGTGGGAGTCGGATGACCGAATGGATGCTTGGCATGGTCGAAGTTGTATGGTGAGCGGTGTTGTGTTCGTGGATTGCCGTCGGCACGGTCGCCCGTCGCGGCGGAGACCGGCGTGAGCAAACTCTGTTTCTTCTGATCCCTGTCCTCAGAATCTTTCTTCAATGGCCAAGGCATACACCCCAGGACTGAAAGTCACGAACCGCATCACCCACCGCGTGAAGCGCGTCTTACCGATTTCCGGCGAGGTGCTCGTGAAGGTCGGTGATGAGGTTGCCTCAAGCGATGTCGTCGCGGAAACGTTCATGCCGGGCGATGTGTACCCGCTCAACATGGCCAACCTCCTCTCCATGCCGCCCAGCGATGTGCCGGAATGCATGCTGATTCAGGAAGGCGAAGAGGTGCAGGTCGGGCAGATCATCGCGCGCACCAAAGGCATCTTCGGCATGTTCCGCACGGAGTACAAATCCAAGGTCGCGGGTACCGTGGAGTCGATCTCCGGCGTGACGGGTCAGGTCATCCTGCGCGGCAGCCAGCAGCCGGTGCGCGTGTTGGCGTACATGACCGGCCGCATCGTCGAAGTGCTACCCAGAGAAGGATGCCTCATCGAAGCGGATGTTTCTTACGTGCAGGGGATCTTCGGTATCGGGGGTGAGACCCACGGCCCGATCCGCCTCGCGTGCGCATCGCACGAGCAGGACCTCACGCCGGATGTGATCACGCCGGAGATGAAAGACGCCGTCGTCATTGGCGGGGCGCGGGTGACGGATGAAGCGATCAAGAAAGCTGTTGAGGTCGGCGCGGCTGCACTCGTCACCGGCGGGATCGATGATCAGGATCTGCGCGATTTCCTCGGCTACGACCTCGGGGTCGCCATCACCGGATCGGAGAAGGTCGGCCTCTCGCTCATCATCACGGAGGGGTTCGGCGACATCGCCATGGCGGAAAGTACGTTTTCGCTTCTGAAGTCCCGTGAGGGTGATCATGCCTCGGTCAACGGCGCGACGCAGATTCGCGCGGGGGTCATGCGACCGGAAGTCATCATTCCGCTGACGGGCGAAGAGCTTGAAAGGGAAAAGGAGCCAGTCCATACGGCCGGCGCATTGGACCTCGGCCGATCGGTTCGCATCATCCGTGATCCATATTTCGGTTTGATCGGTGAAGTCAGCGCGTTGCCGCACGAGCAACAGATCCTCGGCTCGGGATCCAAGGCGCGCGTACTTGAAGTCAAGTTCAATTCCGGTGAGACTGTCACGATCCCGCGTGCGAACGTGGAACTCATCGAGGAATGATTTGCCCATGAGCGCGATGAAGCACTGGCAGAACGCAATACCGGTTACGCGCGGACGAACCGGGAGCAGTGCGCTCAGTCGCGGACCGTTGCAAGCCGGGATGCGGTGCGGCTGCCTGTTTCTCGCGGTGGTCCTCGTCATGTTGTCCGGCTGCGGGCAGCCGTTGCCTACCGTCGATGTCGAGCCGGTCGAAGAAGTGACGGGGCCGCAACCTGCGCCACCATCAAATCTGCAGGCCAGTGATCTGCCGAACGATGCAGGCCGTGTTCTCGTGTTGACGTGGTCACTCTCGCCGGATGACGTGGCGGAGGTTGGAGAGGATGAGGAGCCGCCGGTGCGGGGGTACCGCCTCTACCGCGCGACGGTCGATGCGGACGGACTACCAGATGAATTTACATTGAAGGCGGATGAAGGTGACCTGCCCCCGCAAGGTGTGCAGTATCGTGATGATTCGGATGTCGTGCCGAATGTGCGATACCAGTATCGCTTGGTCGCGGTGAGTGCGGGAGGTCGCGAATCGGAGCCGGCGGAACTGGACGAGCCGGCCATGGCGCAACGCGGCTGGTTTGACTCGAACAAGTCCTGGTTTGTTCTGATTACGTTTCTGTCCTGTGGTTTCATCGTGATTTTCATCCACCTCGCCCGGAAGGGCGTGGACCTGAAGATCCGCAAGATTGCGGGGC
>RECV01000075.1 GCA_007693845.1 Phycisphaerales bacterium | reverse complement strand
ATCATCGCCAGCCCCCCTTTCGGCTTGCCGCGCCGCTCCCACGTTGCGCGAATGTTCGCGTACGCAATGGAGTGATCTCCGCCGACCGCAAACAAACACGTATGGTTCGGTGTGCCGAGGGTGCCGGCGTGCTTGACCACGACTTCCTGCGTTTCGCGGCAGGAGTACGGCCGCACCGGGGCATCGCCCCCATCGGCCAGGGAGAACACCTGTGCGATATTGACATCGTGTTCGAGGTGATACGGTTTGATGTACGCCGAAGCGACTCGAATCTCGCGCGGCCCGAAGCGAGCGCCGGGGCGGTAGGTCACCCCGCCATCATACGGCACGCCGTAGAGCACCCAATCCACGGGATGGTGTTCTTCGGCGACCTGTTCCAGAAGCGGGAAGCGGCAGAAAGTCGGCACGCCCGCGAAACGCGGATACTCCCGCGCGTCGGGCAACGTGGTTCGATAACTCGGGGTCGGGCTCATCCGAGATATCCTCGGCAGGAATCGAAAAAACGCAAGTGCACGCCCTGATTCGACGGTTCCCGATCTTCGCGGGAACCCTGCGGCGATTCGCGCGTCCAACCCACCCGACACCGGCCCGCAATCGGTCGCCGGGTCGGTGCATGGCAACGGCACCGCCGAAGACCCCCTCCGCGTCGGCGTCCTTTCGCCAATCCGATGACTCAACAAGGAGCTATTCATGCAAGGGATCAGACCTATCGTCACGATCGGTGCCGTTTACGCCCTGACACTGACCGCACTGTCCGTGCCATCCGGCATGGCGCAGGAGGCCGATGTCTTCGCGCATTCGGGTGAAATCGATTCGGTCACGGTGTATCGGGGGCAGGCGCTGATCACGCGCCGCATCACACTGCCGGATCGGGTCGGGGTACAGGAACTGCTCATCACCGATCTGCCCCGCCGCGTGGTCGCCGGCAGTCTTCACGCAGAAGGTGCGCCCGGCGTCACGGTCCGCTCGGTCCGGTACCGGGAACGCCCCGTCAAACAGGATGTCAGCGAGGAAATGGAGCAGCTTCAGCAGCAGCTCGATGCGCAGCGCGATCAACTCACGCGTATCGAGCGCGAAATGGAACTCATTGAAGAACATCGCGCTTATCTCCAGCAGCTCGAAAACTTCACCGCCGGTACGGCACGTAGCGATCTCAAGCACGGCGTGCTCAACGCCAAAACGCTGCGAGAACTCAGCGAGTACATCACCGCCGAACGCAAGTCGCTTTCCCAGAACTCACTCGCGCTGCATTTCGAACAACGCGATGTCAAGAAGGAAATCGAGCACACCACCCGCGAGATGAACGCGCTCGGCACCGGCGCGACACACACCGCGCGGGAAGCGATTCTGATCGTCGATCGTGCTGAGGGTGCCGACGGTGAACTGCAGCTGCACTATCTCGTCAGCCACGCCTCGTGGGAGCCGTCGTACACGGTGCGCAGCCAGATCGATTCTGCCGAACTCGACCTCGAATACTTTGCATCGATCCGGCAGACCAGCGGCGAGGACTGGGGCGATGTGCACATGACACTCTCCACCGCCACCCCGTCACTGGTCTCCCGGGCGCCGTCCCTGACAGCGCTGCCTGTCTCTTTGCGTCCGGGAGCGCCCTCCGGCATCCCGGGAGGACATGCGGGCCTGCCCGCACTGCGCATGCAGCAACTGGCCACCGACCGCGCCCGAAACGTAGCGGCCCCGACCACCCCGGGTCAGTTCAATCAGGAAGTCGCCAAGTTCGACAGCCAGCTCAACTCCCTGGCCGATCAATTGCAGCTTGTTGAACTGACCAGCGATGCCGCCCGGCAGAATGACGCCACTTCGCCGAACAACGAAGGCCACAGCGTGACCTACCGCATTGCCGGAACGACCACGCTGCCCAGCCGACCGGCTCAGCAGCTCATCCGCATCGCGCAGGTGCCGATGGCCGGCGACTTCTATCAGATCGCCATCCCCGTGCTGACCAGCTACGTGTACGAGGAGGCGCACGTCACCAACACCAGCGATCTCGTCCTGCTCGGCGGGCCGGTCTCGACCTACGTGCGCGGCGAGTTCGTCGGCCAGAGTGAGTTCGATGACATCGCCATCGGCGAAGCGGTCACCGTCGGCCTGGGCATCAATTCCAACCTGCGCTCGGAGCGAGAACTCATCAACCGCGAGGAACGCGTGCAGGGTGGGAACCGGGTGGTCGAGCTCACCTACCGGCTCTCAATCCAGAACTTCAGCGAGAACGCCACGATCGTGCGCGTGCTCGATCGCCTGCCGAAGGTCGACCCCAAGGAGATTCAACTCACCGTCGTGGATGACGGCGTGAAGAGTGATGCGGGCATCGTCAACCACGAGCGCCGCGATGCGGAAGGAATCCTGCGCTGGGACCTCGAAGTGCCCGGCCGCGCGATCGCGAAGGACGCCGCGGTCATTGAGTACACGATCCGAATCGAACACGACCGGCAGATGACGCTTTCCAGCAGTCAATCGTAAGCGTGGCCGTTCGGCCTCCAAGAAAACGCCCCTCATCGTGACCGCTCTTTGCGGTCACGATGAGGGGCATCAATTGAATCGTCACGAAGCTCGGATTACGGCGAGCCCCAGTTTTCGAGCAGGAGCAGCAGATCAAAGATATCGACCGTGCCGTCTTCGTTCAGATCGGCCGGACAGGGTGACCCGGCGCGGCATGCGCCCCAATTCTCCAGCAGGATGAGCAGGTCGAAAACATCCACCGCGCCGTTGCCGTCGAGATCGCCGACGATTGATTCCGAGATGACTTCGAAGCTCTTGGTCTCGCCAATGCCGACGTTGTCATTGAAGTCGATCGCCCGGACGAAGTACTCAATGGTGCCGCCGCCGGCCTGACCGGGAACTTCTGCACGGTAGATCTGACCGCCGCTCCATCGCATCTCGACGATCTGCTCCTCCCCGCCGTTCACGGTGTAGTGCAGGTAGATTCCGTTGTCGAAAAAGTTCCGATCGGACGTCATGCCGTCGGTGATCGCCGCGCGAATGACGTAGGGCCCGGTCGTTTCTTTCGTGTCTTCCAGTTCCTCGGTCCGAACGATGGTGGGCGGAATCGTGTCTTGCGGCCCGGAGTTGATGTAAATGCGATTCAGGAAGATGCCGGACTCCCCCTGACCGGTCACGATGTCAAGCCGCCCGTTGCCGGTCAGATCGCCCACGACGACGTCCAGCGTGGAGTCGGTGACGGGCGAGATGAGGCCGAGCACTTCCGTGAAGTTACCATTGCCATCGTTTTCGTAGATGCGTTCGGAGACCCCGCCGAGCCGCGCGACGATCAGATCGAGATGGCCGTTGTTGTTGAAGTCGAAAAACTTGCTGTCATTGTCATCGACGTTGGGGTTCGGCATCAACTGGTTGCTGATGTTGCTGAACGTACCGTCGCCGTTGTTTCCGAACAGCGCTTTCGTCAGCCCCGGCCCGCCGTTGACCCCGATCATGTCGAGCCGGCCGTTGCCGTTGATATCGCCGAAGTCGTAGGAATAGCCGCTGGAGTCGGCCGGCACGTTGCCGCTGACATCCTGCAGGACCCCGCCGTTGTTGTAGTAGAGCTTTGAGTTGTTGTTCCCGAGTGCGGCTACCCGGACATCAAGCCAGAAATCTCCGGTGAGATCGCCGATCTTTGCGTCCATGGGCGCGCAACCGATGACCGCCGGATGCCGTTGTGCCGTGACATCGGTGAAAAAGCCGCTGCCATCGTTCTGGTAGATACGATTCTGCGCGCAGCCGAAACGATTCGTTGTCCCGCCGTTGGTGAGGTAGAGATCCAGGTGGCCGTTGTTGTTGACGTCGAAGAACTGCACGCGCGTCGCGCTCAGCGTGATCCCGGGCAATCGGCTGTTGGTTTCGTCGGTAAAGAAGCCGTCGCCGTCGTTCATCAGCAGGCGCGGGCGGGCATTGAAGTCGTTGGCCAGCACCATGTCGAGGTGGCCGTTCAGATTAACATCGCCGAACTCCACGTGACGGAAGTGGCCGGTCACTCCACCCGTCCTCGCTTCAGTCTCGTCGGTGAAGAAGCCCGCGCCGTCGTTCATATAGATCCTCACCGGCTGCGGCACGCCGGGGGCAGCGAAGTTTCCGCCGTTGGCGAAGGCAATATCCAGCGAGCCGTTGCCATTGATGTCCGCCAGTGAAACCTGGTTGGTCCATTCAAGCGGCCCCGGCTGGGGAAATCTCTGATTGGTCTGATCTCGAAACTGAACGGTTTGGCCCAAGGCAGTCCCGAAGGACGAACCGATGAACACGGCGGTCATCAGCCCGGTAAACGTCGCGGTACGTTGTTGCACGAATTTCTCCTGGTCTCATCACAAATAGGTGGGAACACAATCGCTGCTGCGCACGCCACCATTCGGATCCGTGTCGAATCCGACCAGTCCATTTCGCACGACAACGTCGATAACGCTTAGAGCGTAACCCAAAGCCGGCTCATCCCCGAAACAAAAAGCTTCAAGTTCGTCAGATTGATCAGACTTGACGTGTGAGGAAACCGCCCAGCTTCACATGTTCGTTTCACCTATTCGCCCATAGCCGCCGAAAAACGATCTGCGGCAGAACGAGAGCCGGCGATCAACCACATATGATCAACCGCGGGCCGACGTGACGCCTTCGGTCCACGAATCATCCCACTGCATCCCCTCGGGGACCGCGGCATCACTGCCCTCTTCCGCCATGCTCGCGACGGGATACGCGCAATAATCCACGCTGAACGCCGCGGCCGGGCGGTGGTTGCCGCTCTTGCCCAGCCCGCCGAAGGGCAGTTTGCTCGACGCCCCGGCTGTACCGGTGTTGTGATTGATGCAGCCGGAACGGCATTCACGGAAAAACCGTTCAAAATCGAGATCAGTCGCGGTGAAGATCGAAGCCGCCAGCCCGTACTCGGTCGCGTTCGCCTGCTCAATCGCTTCATCCAGCGAATCGACAATCGAGATCTGCGCGAGCGGGCCGAAACACTCCTGATCATTCTTGAGCGTAAACCGATCGACTTTGACCACGCCGGGTGTCACGAAGTGTCCCGGCTGATCAATGCGCGCGGCTTCCAGCAGCACCTTCCCACCGCGCTGAGCGAGATCGCGCTGATATGTGATCACCGCGTCGGCTGCCTCTTCTGTCACGAGCGGGCCCATGAAGACGGGCGTCTTCGTATCGCCGGGCCCGATGACCAATGTCGATGCGGCTTTCACGAATGCGGGAATGAATCGCTCGGCAATGCCGGACTGCACGATGATGCGGCGCGTGCAGGTGCACCGCTGGCCGGTCGTGGCGAACGACGCGCGCACGCACTCGATCACCGCCTGATTCAGATGCGCATCATTCAGAACGACCGCCGGGTTGTTGCCGCCCATCTCGAGCGCGACGATGCGCCCCGGCCGATCGAGGTTCGCTTCGAGGATTCGCCGCCCGACGGGCCAGGAGCCGGTGAAGAGAATGCCATCCGTGTCGTCGTGATCGACGAGCGAAGCTGCGATATCGCCGCCGCCCTGCACGAGGTTGAAGACACCCGGCGGAAGCTGCGCTTCATCCATCATCTCCGCGATCATCTGCCCCACCGCCGGCGTCTTTTCCGACGGCTTGAACACGATCGTGTTGCCGGTCAGAAGTGCCGGCACGAAGTGGCCGTTGGCCAGGTGCGCGGGGAAGTTGAACGGCCCGATCACTGCCATCACGCCGTGCGGCTTGAATCGACAATGACCGGCACGGGTGCGGGAGACCGCGACTTCGTAATCGCGCACGCGGTTGAGCGAGATATCATCAAGTGTAACGTCCACCTTGCCCGCCAGCGCTTTCGCTTCGAACAACGACTCAGCGTGGATCTTGCCCATCTCGGCGGTGATCAACCCGGCCAGTGACTCGGCGTACTTGCCGGTCACCACCTGCCACTTCCGAAGTGCATCGATACGCTCATTCATGGAAAGCGCCGCCCATTCGGGGAACGCCGCGCGGGCCGCCTTGACCGCTTCATCCACGTGCGCGGGATCGGGCGATCCGGTCCAGACGATTTCATCCGGCGCAGCGGGATTGTGCGAGCGAATCTGCTCGCCTTCAATCAGCCGCCACTGCCCGTTGATGTAATTGCTCGCGGCGTGACGCAGAGGTGTGTTCATGGGGTCCTTCGATCGGTCAAGAAAACAGAATAAATCACGAACAATTCTTCACAGCAGCGTTCGTGCACAGTGTAGCACTGATCAAAGCGCACAAGATCTGGGAAGATTTTCTTGACATCGCGCGTGGCCCGATTAGTCTTTGCTAAGTGATGTTTCCGGACGACCGTCGATCGATCGACGGTCGTGTCGCTTCTTCCGGGTGACCGCCCCCGCTCCGGGAGAGGCATCTTTGGCCGCGGGGCAATCGTGGATTTGACAACGGAGATACCGGCCAAGGCCAACGCTCGTTGCCGCTCGTATCGAGATTGGCGAGCAATCACGTTCTTCAGCAATCGGCGGTCGGCGGTGAGACTGCCTCTTCTTGTTGTCAAGTATCTGCGGGGATCATCTGGAGAAACGATATGTTGAAAATGCCCGCCCAGGTCTTGATGATTGTTCTGCTGACAATCACCGTTCACTCCGTCGCCTCTGCGAATGATGAGTTGAAGGTTCGAGAATCGATCGACACCCTGCTTGCCGCCCCGGCATTCCGTGTGGATGTCACGATGGACTCGCACTTTGTCGGACTGGATGAACCATCAACACCGAGTACAAAGTCCTTTCGCATCACCTTCACCTCGCCTCATCACTTCTCGATTCAGCAGATCAGCGACTCACTCGTCGATCGCTTTGTACGATCAGCCGAACTACGTCGCGATCAAGTCGGCGATACGGACGATCAGGATATTGCGGAGACCAAACAGTTCCTGGAGATTTCATTGTTCGCGCCGACGGTGTACAGCAACGAGGCGGAGACACTGATGGTGTGTGTGCATCGGAAGCGATACCTGCGGCTGATCGAACCGATGGATAATGAACAGCTTCTGCAGAACATGTCGGCACATCGTGAACTTCGCACAGCCGGATCGATCGCGCCGGTTCTCCGCGCCATGTTCTACCAGTTGGATGCGTTTGACTTTCAGTACGATGGTCTTCAATAGCTGCCGGATGGCCGATGGCATCAGTTCAGTTCGGATGAGTTTCCGGAAGCTCTTTTCGAACATGCCACCCTCTGGATCGAAGAAGGCGAGCGGGCACGGCCGAAACGCATCGTGCTCCAGGAGCATCCGATGTCGAAACAGATGGCGCAACTGGTGCGAGAGCAACGGAATGGCGACGAGGCGGTCGATCCGGACGCTGCGCCCAACGTGTACGCGGTGACGACACTCGATTTTCGGAACTGGCATCTCTTCGATGAGATTCCGGAAGATGCATTCACGATGGCGGTCCCGCCGGAGTACGAGGAAGTCGAGAGTGTTCGACACCTCATGCTGAACCCCGATGTGGACCCGAAGGTGCTCGACCGGGATCGTGATGCGGTTCTCGAACTTCTCGGCCAGCCGGCGCCGAACTTTGAATCCGAATCGTGGGATGACCCGGATCAGCCGGTTTCATTGCCGCGCGACACCGATTCGGTGTTGATCATCGATTTCTGGGCCACCTGGTGCGTCCCCTGCATTCGCGCGATGCCGGAACTGATCGCCGTCGCCGAAGCGAACGCGGACCGTGGTGTCGCGCTGTTCGCGGTCAACGTCGGCGAGTCACGTGAGCGCATCGAAAGGTTTCTTCAGGACCACGACTGGAATGTTGACATTCTGATGGACGAGAATCGCGAAACTTTCGAGCGCTTCGATGGCACATCACTGCCGACGACGATCGTCATCGACCGTGCGGGGGTCGTTCGCCAGATTCACCGAGGGTACTCCCCCGAACTCAAAGAAAGGTTGCAATCGGAAATCGACGAAATCCTGGCTGAGCAATCCGAAGAGGGTTGATTTCTCGGGGTATCCGTGGGATTCCGGGGGGTATGCGCGGGGGGACCCGGGCAACCGCAAGAATCTCACTTCACCGGCGCGGCGGAAGTCGCGCCGGTTTTTTCGGTGGAACCCTCGCCGCGCTTGAGCGGCGTGATGCCGACTTCATCGCCGACGAGCGCCCCGAGGGCGCCGGCTTCATCGGCGGGCATGGAAACGGTTTCTCCATGTTCGGCATACGACGTGCGAATCGCGCGGAAGAGACCTTCCTGCATCACGCTCACGATCCCGGTGTGGGGGTAACTCCTCGCCGGATCACCCAGCGTCGCGCGCCGGGTCGTTTTCACCAGCGGAATCTCCGCGATTTCCGCTTCGAGATAGGGCCCGCCGTCGAAGGGATCGACATGGCCCTCGTACCGGAAGCCGAGACTCTCGAGCATTCTTCTCGCCGGCTCGGTTTCGGGGCCGACCTTGCCGATCAGATTCCGCGCCTCCGGCGGCAGGAGCGAGGCGTACAACTCTTCCTTCGGGAACAGCGCGGTGATGAACTCCTTGGAATGCTGGCAGAACCGATCGGCTTCGGTGTAACTCAGGTTGATGAACCGCCGGCCGAGGTATTCCCACAAGGTGTTGCGGCTGTCCGGCGTCAGCGGCGCCATCATCTCCGCGATGATCCGATCCGCGAACCACTCGCGATGAAGCCCGATGAAATGGAACCGCACGAGCGACAAAAGCGCACCGAGTCTTTCCTTCCGGCCGCGGTAGGCCGGCGAAAGAATTAACCCGCCGATTTCGCTCGGCCCGGTCTCATCGGTGCCGATTTGAAGCGTGGTGTGCACCTGCCCGGTGCGCAGGTCTTCACTGTACATCTGCCGCTCGCGCACATGCAGGAACGTGTGCGGCCGGCCGGGCCAACTCATACAGGAGATCACCGAAGAGGTGCCGATGATGTTGCCCGTCTCGGTATCTTCGAGCACGAACATGAACTCGCGTTCACGTTCCGACGGCGCTTTGCCGGAGAAACTCCGCCGGGACTGGACGATCTTGCGGTTGATAATGTCCGGATCCGCGGGCAGGTTGATGAAATGCACCATCTTCGCGAGCTTGAGCAGCGTCGCGGCATCGTCAACAGTGGCCTGGCGGATGATGTACATGGGTGGTCAGAAGTGGGTATCAGGAGTTGGCGTTTCGCGGGCGGGCTTGCCCGCCGTTGCGCTGCGGGCGTCGATCGTGCGCGGACTTTGACTTTGCGTTCAGGACTCTTTCGCCACGCGATCGAGTGCCTTTTCCACGATACCAAAGACTTCGCCGAACTGCTCCGGCTGCATCACGCCGACCGGAGGCAGGAATCGCAGGTGGAACGGCCCGTGCCCGCAGGAAAAGGCGATCACGCCCTCCTCGAAGAGGACGTGCAACAGACGATTGACCTTCGCCTTGTCGCCGCCGAAGGGTGTCAGACGCATCATGCCGCCGGTCCCGCCGTAATGCGGCACCTTTTCGTAGTGCCCGCCGAGTTCATGGGGCACGGGGGGGAACCAGTCCGGATGTTTCTTGACGAGCGCCTCGGCGTGGTGGCGGAACGCTTTCTGTAACTGTGCGTTTTTGCCGTCTTCGCCGTAGTACCCTTCATCGCGCAGGCGTTCGAGCAATCGCTTGCCGACGTTCAACCCGACGGTGGAACCGACGAACGTGCCGGAGAGCAGTCCCGGCTTGGGCGCGTACTCTTCGGTGTACAGCACCGCGCAGATCTGGCTCATCTTGCCGATGGTGACGACATCGATGTACTCGCCGAGGCCGAGTTGCTCGAAGTAGAACATCTGTTCGTTGCGGCCGAAGCTTTGCACTTCATCGGCCCAGACGGCAATGCCGTGATCGCGGCACATTTTCATGAGCGGTTCAAAGTACTCACGCGGCGCCACGTTGAACCCGCCTTCACCCTGGACGAGTTCCATCACGAACACCGCGTGCTGCCCCGGATACCGGTTGATGTACTGCTGCAGGTGCCACTGCGCGTAGCGGATGGAATGCTCGTGGTGTTCCGGGTCGTAAAACGGCATGTAGTCGACGAGCGTGTTGAGCGGAATGCCCACGCGCCCGCCGGCCGAATCGCCGATCTGCGCCATCGTCGTCGATCGTCCCATGAAGCAGTGCTGGAACGCGATGATGCGTGAGGCCGGTGCATTCTTCTGAAAGCAGATTTTCAGCGCAGACTCGTTCGCCATCGCGCCGGAGTTGGTCAGGAAGGCGTGCTTGATCCCGCTGGTCTTCGCAGCTTCACCGATGATGAGTTCCGCGAACTCGGTCGAGTCGTGATTGAACTGCAGGTTGCCCTGCATGATGGTGTCCCCCATCGCCGCGCGGAGCGCGGTGGCGACGAGGTCCGGCTCGGAGTGGCCGAACATGTGCACGCCGATTCCGTTGATCAGATCCCACTTCACCGAGCCGTCGGCCAGCTCGACCAGCGGGCCGTTTCCGATGCCGGAGCCGATGTACGGAAACAGCGCGGGCTTGCCCTTCGCCTTCGCCACGCGGTCGAGATAGCCCTGGTAGGTCTCTTTCAGTTCCGGCTTCGGCGGTCGGGCAGCGGTGATCGAGGACTGGGCCTTCTTCAGCTCATCGACGATGCGGGTGATGGATTCCTCAACGACGGGGCTTCCGAAGAGTTCCGAAGCGGCAGTGGCGGAATGAGCGCTGGTCGTGGTGGTCATAAACGACTTCCGTGGGTTCTGGGTGCGGGACGCGAAGCGGTGCGGCATGGGGACGCCGATTGGGCGATCCCGCCGCACGAACGCACCATCGTAGCGGCTTTCGCGGGGTTCATCCTTCACCGAAGCAGCGGGCGGATGGAGATGAGATCGGCTGGATTCTGTGGTCGATTCAGCCCCGATCCGAAAGCGGAATCAGTTGGCCTCGAGGGGCGGTCATGGCGAGACCCCCTGGATCGGTTCGGAAGCCCCTTCGGATGCTGCGACCGCGCCAGCCGCAGCGCGTTCACGCCATTCCGCGGCGAGCGCTGCATCGGCCTCCCGCGCCTCAACTTCATATCGTTTGTCGTACAGATCGGCGAGGGCGTTCATCGCTTCGATCGTCACCGCATCGCTCTCGCCGCCCGCCGCAAGAAGCGCCTCGACATCCGCGTGGAGAATCGCTTCGGCGGCGTCAAACTTCTCCTGCTCGATCCACCAGCCGGATGTCGCCGCCAGCACATCGCGCGTGTACGACGCGGTGCGGCCGAAGACTTCGATCGCCGCGCTGAGCGCGGCCTGGGCCAGCGGCATGGCATCG
>RECV01000070.1 GCA_007693845.1 Phycisphaerales bacterium | reverse complement strand
TTTAAATTGCGTCAAGCTTGGAGGTTGATTCAATGGAGCGGAATCGGCGACCAGATCCTGATCATGAGTTGAACGTTCTGCCGGATTGCTTTTGATTCGGGCGACCCCTACCCCGCATCCTCATCGACGTCATTCCCGACGTTTCCCGACGTGAGCCGGCGTTGCACTTCGCCAAGTAAATGACGTTCCAGAATGCGGTCGCGCGCAACCGGAATCCACGCCTGTTGCGTTGAAGCATCGTCAGGATCGCTCCGGACGATCGGACTGCGCGTCGTGAGCCGCCGACTCCATGAATCGCGTCGAAGATCCGGTCGGGACGACTCTTCCACGTAGACCCAGACCCGCAATTCCAAATCACCTTCTTCGATCTGAGTTAGATCGATCTCCGTCAGTTCCAGCGGCAGGACATCGCGCCGATCGGCCGTCGTCTCCGAGGGCATCATCTCGGCGGGGATGAATTCAAACCGGGCGCGACGGCGCTGGAAGCGGAATGTGCTTTCAGCGGCCTGCTCGATGGAAAGGGTGAGACGATTCCATGGCTCGAACAGCGAACCGGCGATAGCGGGGTGTGTCTCCAGAACGCCGGTGCGCCGATCGCGATAATCGGGAATCAGACCGCGACGCCGCGCGACCTCCGCGGAGAGATCAAACGCTTCGGCGTACTGTGCTGCGGAGACCGTGATGACATCCGGCCCGGTCGAGGCCGCGCAGCCGGAGAGCGCGAGCAGTGCGGCCACCAGCAGGGGCACCGCCACGATCGAACCGGACAGATGACACCTTCTGGCTTCAGATCGAAGATTCGACCCATTCACTCCGGGACAGGCGGCTGGATGCTGCATGTCAGGCAGTGTACCGTGGCTCCCGGAAATCGGATATCCAGACCCTCCCTGCGCGCAGGAACCGCTCATAGTGCAAACAGATGTGAATGTCGTTTGATTTGTCCGATCTGCGGGTCAGGCCGGGAATTCCATTGACCGACATAACCCTTGATCTATATTGATGTTGTCGGTGAGGTTCTCGGACTGATCCCGACCGAAGACACAAGGAGCGCGGGAGAATTCGTGGGAGGCAGTTTGTGGGGACGATCGAAACCCGGCCCGGACTGATCCGGACCTGGAGATGCTGTTGTTGGTACTTTTGAGGAGGCAGATTCATGCCCAGCAAACGGGCGCTTGGAAAGAAGCTAGGAACACTCTGCATCGGCCTGGTCGCGGCCGCCGGCGTCGGCGTGGCGGCCTCGCAGGTCGTGGGCGGCGGGTCGAGTCGCGGCACGGGCGGCTCCGGCCAGGTCGCCGGCGGATCCGGGCAGATCACGCTGCCGACCACGCTGGATGACTTCTTCCATCCCGGCACGCAGCCGAACCCCGATGAGGAACAGTTTGTGCCGGTTGCGCCGTCCTCGAACTGCACCTTCTGCCACGCCAACTACGTGTTTGAAGAGCCGCCGGGCTACTCCGAGCCGCACAACGGCTGGCTCAACAGTCTCATGGCCCAGTCGGCCCGCGATCCGGTCTGGCAGGCGGCATTGACCATCGCCAATCAGGATGCGGAAGGGGCCGGCGAGTTCTGCATTCGCTGCCACGCGCCGGGCGCCTGGCTGGCCGGAAAATCCGTGACCGGCGATCTGTCGGACTTCGACACGTTCGACTTCGACGGCATCAACTGCCACTTCTGTCACCGGATGGTCGATCCGGTGTACCAGGAAGGCGTCAGCCCGCCGGAAGACGTATCGATTCTGGCCGCCCTCGAATTCGCCCCGAGCGGACACGTCGGCAATGCGCAGTTCGTGGTGGACCCGGACGACGTTCGCCGCAACGCGCGGCAGGTGGCGGTCAACTATCACTCCACCGCCACCGGCGAACTGGCACCGATCATCTTCTCGCCCTTTCACCGCGAGTCGGCGGCATGCGCGGCTTGCCATGACGTGAGCAACCCCGTCTATGTTCGTCAGCCCGATGGCAGTTACGCGCTCGGCAAACTTGGCGAGCCGCATCCGACCGGTGATCAGCACGATATGATGCCGGAACAGCGCACCTACAGCGAGTGGCTGTTCAGCGACTTTGCCAGCGGCGGCGTGTTTTTCCCGGATGGCCGGTTCGGCGGCGATCATCCGACCGGCATCATGCAATCCTGTCAGGACTGCCACATGCCGCGTCGCGCCAACTTCGGCGGGTGCGCGTTTACTGATGCTGACCCGGACCTCGAACCGCACGCGGACTTCGCCCAGCACCACTTCGCCGGTGCGAACACATGGGTGCTCGGCGCGGTGCTTGATGAGTACGGCTTCACGACGGGACTGACCGAACAGTCAGTCGCCGATGCACACAACCGCACCGCGGAACTCCTGCGAAATGCCTCGGATGTTGAACTCACGGTTGAATCCGATCTGCTCAACGTCCGGGTGATCAACTGGTCCGGCCACAAACTGCCGACGGGCTATCCCGAAGGTCGCCGCATGTGGCTCAATGTTCGCTTCCTCGATGAGCGAGGCAAGCTGGTGCAGGAACACGGTGCGTACGACTACAAGACGGCGACGCTTGATCCCACTGACACCAAAGTGTACGAAGCCAAGCTCGGCATCACGGATGACGTCGCTCAACAGGTCGGGCTCCCCGCGGGCAAATCATTCCACCTCGTGCTCAACAATGAAGTGTTGTTCGACAACCGCATTCCGCCGGTCGGCTTCACCAACGCCGCCTTCGAGGAGATCCGTGCCGCCCCCGTCGACTACACCTACGACGATGGGCAGCACTGGGACGATACCGAGTTCTCCATCCCGCGCGGAGCGTCGGAAGCCGTGGTCACGCTGTACTATCAGACGACAACGCGCGAGTACATCGAGTTTCTCCGCGATGCCAACGTGACGAACGATCGGGGCCAGAACGCCTACGACCTCTGGGTCGCCCACGGCAAGAGCGCGCCGCTCGATATGAACACCATCTCAATTGATCTCGAACAAACGCCTCCCGTCCTCGGCGATCTCAACGGCGATGGCGTCGTCAACGTCTTCGACCTGCTGATTCTGCTCGGCGAATGGGGAACGTGCGTTGATGAGAACGACTGCCCGGCCGATCTGAATGACGATGGCGTTGTGAACGTTTTCGACCTGCTCATTCTTCTGTCCAACTGGGGATAACGCCGCCGCGCCAGTTCGGATTGATCGATTACACACATCTGGTACTGAACTACGAAACGCCGCACACGCACCTGCGTGTGCGGCGTTTCGTTTTGAACTCCGCGTGCAATGAGTCAGCGTGTCATCGTTAAAGGGACCACTGCTCGTTCTCAAGCCGGAAAGTCGCGCTCCGGGGTTGCGGTTTCGATTCAGAGGCGTAGAATCGCTGCCGAGGGATAGCTTCTATTGTGGAAACGGGGCATGACGCGACGCAAGCTCGCGATTACAGGAAGCGGTCTGGCACTTGCCGGTGCGTTCGGGATTTTTCTCGGCACGGGTGCTTTCACCTTTCATTACGGTGAAGGGCTCTCGTACTTTTCGACCGATCCCACTTCCTGCACCAACTGTCACATCATGCAGGTGCACTACGACACGTGGTTGCAAAGCAGTCACCGCGGCGTGGCGAACTGCGTCGATTGCCACCTGCCCGCCGATTTTCCGCACAACTTTGTTTCCAAAGCTGACAACGGCTTCTTTCACTCGTGGGAATTCACCTTTCAGAATTTCCACGAGCCGATTCAGATCAAGCCACGCAACCAGCGGATTCTTGAAAACAACTGCATTCGCTGTCACAGCGCGATCACCGACCAGATGCGGGCGCACCACACACCACGGGATCGTAAGGACGACATGTCGTGCCTGCATTGCCATTCCGACGTCGGGCACACCGCGCCGCCGCGCATGACGGCACGGGGGGAGAAGTGAAACAGAAATGGACCTTGGCCATGCATGACCGCACGATGACCGAACGAACGCGACGCATTCTTCGCCGGGGCGGAGTGTGGACCTACATTCTCGCCATGCTCATCGCTACGGGCGGCACCGTGATCGTTCTCGCGCTGCTGATGAACATCTTCACGCGCAAGCAGGAAGCCGCCGCTCCGCACCAGCGCATCGTCGAGGTCACCGAAGAAACGATCGATCCCGCCGTCTGGGGAATCAACTGGCCGCGCCAGTACGACAGCTATAAGCGCACGGTCGATTACGAACGAACGCGCTACGGCGGAAGCGATGCCATCCCGCAACAGAAGCTCGACAAGGATCCGTGGCTGCGCGACATGTGGTCCGGCTACGCCTTTGCCCTCGATTACCGGGAAGCCCGCGGCCACGCCTACATGCTCGCGGATCAGGATCACACCGAACGCGTCAAGCAGCGATCGCAACCCGGCGCATGTCTGCACTGCCACTCCTCCGTCCTCCCCGCCTACCGATATGCGGGAGACGGCGACATCCAAAAGGGCTTCGAGATCGTCAATTCCATGACGTGGAACGAAGCACGCAACATGACCGACGATCACGGCGAAATGCTCATCGATCATCCCGCCAGTTGTGTGGACTGTCACGATCCGGACACGATGAAGCTGCGTGTGACCCGCCCCGCGTTCAAGGAAGGGATTCGGCAGTACAAGGCCTCGAAAGGCATCCACGATTACGACGTGAACCGGGATGCCTCGCGTCACGACATGCGCAGTTTCAGCTGCGCCCAGTGTCACGTTGAATACTATTTCACCAAGCCGGACAACCAACTCGTCTACCCCTGGCACAAGGGGCTCAAGGTCGAGGAGATTGAAGCGTACTACGACGAGATCGACTTCTTCGACTGGGAGCACGGCATCACCGGCGGGAAGATGCTCAAGGCGCAACACCCCGAGTTCGAGCTCTGGAAACAGGGCGTTCATGCGCAAGCCGGGGTCTCCTGCGCGGATTGCCACATGCCCTACCGCCGGGTCGGCGCGATGAAAGTCTCTGATCACCACGTTCGCAGCCCGTTGCTCGACGTCGCGGCCTCATGCCAGACGTGCCACAATGTGCCCGAAGCCGAGTTGTTGTACCGCGCCCACACGACGCAGGATCGCACCCGCGCGCTGATCGACCGGGCCGGTGAGGCGTTGATGGACATGATCGACGCCATTGTGGATGCCATGCGTGCCGGCGCGACGGATGAACAACTCGCCGAAGCGCTCGCTTACCAGCGCAAAGCCACGTGGCGGCTGGACTTTGTCTATTCGGAAAACTCCATGGGCTTTCACGCCCCGCAGGAGTCGGCGCGGATTCTTGGCGAGTCCATGGACTACTCCCGACGCGCGGTCGCCTCCGCACTGCGCGCCAAAGCTGATCCGCAGGGTGAGCCGCGCGAAGTTGAGCGTGCCCCGGTCGAAGGCGTCACGCCGGATGACAAGGCGCCACCGATGCGGGACCTTGATACTGATCGGGATCGCCGCGCCGGAGCAGGCGCGAGACCGTAGTCATGCCGGTCACACCATCCGCGCCCCGGCGGCGCGGGCGGCTTCGACAATACGTTCCGCAGTACGGACTGCCGCAAAGCCGTCCTCCGCATTGATCCTCGGGCGGCGACCGGTCCGAACGCAATCGAGAAAATCATCGATCTGCGCCCGCAGCGGTTCCTGATCGCCGACCTGAAGCTCATCCACCTGAATCAGCTCCAGATAGTTCACCTGCGAAAGATCCTTGCCGGCCCGCAATTGCTCGCGGACTTCCGCCAGTTGTGCCTCATTAGCGGTCTTGCGCACGACCGTGCCCTTGCGCTCGACAAAGTCCGCGGAAACGTAGGCATCCTCGCTGATGATACGCAGCTTTCGTTCGGTCTTGAGCGCAAGGCGTGAGGCGGTCACGTTGGCGACACAGCGCACGCCCTGGGCGTCGGGCGAAAACGTCAGCCGCGCATTGCAGACATCTTCGTGTTCACCAAGGACGGAGACCGCGTTGGCCTGAACATCCTCCGGCTCCTCACCCACCAGCATCATGAGCAGATCAAGATCGTGGATCATCATGTCGAGCACCACGCCGACGTCCACGCTGCGGAACGTCATCGGACTGATGCGATCCATTTCGATAAAGCGCGGCGTGATGTCGTCGAATTGACGAATCGCCTGCATCACCGGGTCGTAACGCACGATGTGGCCGACCTGCAGGATCGATCCGTACCGCTTGGCGGCTTCGACGAGCGCTTCCGCCTCAGCGACATCCGGAGCCAGCGGCTTTTCGATCAGACACGCCACCCCGGCCGCGAGCAGCACTTCCGCCGCCGCGCGGTGGTGAATGGTCGGTGTGGCGATGGTGACCGCATCAACGCCCGCATCGAGCAGTTGCTCGACGGTGTCGAACGGCCGGCCGCCCCACTCCTCGGTCATGGTCTTGCGCGCTTCGGGGTTCGTATCGACCACGCCGATCAACTCCGCGTCCGGGTGCTGGGCATAGTTGCGCACGTGGTGTCGCCCCATGCGTCCGGTACCGATCACGCCGCAGCGAATCTTCTTGTTCGGCTTGATTTCCTGCGCGGTGCTCTGGCTCATCATCATCAAACGACGGACTCCGTTACGAGGATTCGGCAGCGCGGCCGGGCGGCTGCGCCGGGGCGGTTCGTCCCAGCCGTTCATGGTACTCGCTGGTCTTCTCCTCGCGGCGGCGCCAGCGCTCTCGGTGTTCCCGGGCGTGCACGATCGAAAGAGCCACGCACGAACTGACGCTGAACAAGGCGTAAGCGAACACCGCCATTGAGGCGATGCAGACCAGCCAGCCAGCACTGGTCAACGCGGAAAACATCAGGCGCAACGGGCTGAGCGGCCAGAGAAATGCGCAGAGCATCCCTAAAGCGATCAGGAACAATCCCGCGGAGATCGAGAACACGACGCCGTTGAAAATCTCCTTGGCGGTGAAGTCGCGCACCCAGTCGGCCAGTTGCTCCAGCATCAGTGAGAGCATGACCAGGCCTGCCGCACCGAGCAGCAGACCGCCGACGAAGACGAGCCAAAGCGAAGATATCAGGGGCATCCCCGTTGGAGGCGCAAGTGCGGTGGCCCAGAGCACGCCGATGCACACGGGCCAGCCGAACTGCAACCAACGGGCCGCCAGCCGCAACCGGTTCGTCGCGTGAAATCCGCGCCACACGGCTTCGGGCTGATCGAGTGCGGGGGTGAGCCACCACACACCGAGCATCCAGGTAAGTGAGGCCAGAAAAATGATGCCGCCGGTGACCGCCGGGTCGAGCATCGCGCCGTAAGTGAAGGCCAGCGTCACCAGCAACGCAATGACACTGCCCGAAGCAACGAGACACGCGTGATGAAAGCGGCGGATGAGATCGAGCGGCATCTCGCAGAGCGGATCGCCGGCCTTGGTTGATTTCTCCGGGGACGTCGGCAGGCCACACTCGGGACATTTGCCGAGGACGGGCAAGCCACGCAGGTCGTAGCTGCACCCCAGACATATCGCGCCCTGTGGCAGGGTTGAGACAAATGATTCCTCGGTACCCGCGGAATCGCTCGTCGACGGCTCGACACGCAAGGCACCCTGTTGCACGTCCGTCTCGGACTGCGTCTGGGACGGCGAAAGCAGATCAATCAAATCATCCGCATCGTCTTCGCGGCCGCCCCGCTTTGGCTCGAGATGGTAGTGCTCGCCCGACATACGTGACATTGTATCGACGCCAATGGATCGTGACCGCAGTCCTTTTCAGGATCGATCCGGACCAGATTTGCCATCAAGAGCCGGCATGATTCAGCGGCGTCGCAATCGTGGCTGGACGCGGACCGGTTCCTCTCGCGCCTTCTCGGCGGGCTCGATGTCGAGCCATTGCGCGACGGTGGCGTGCAACTGGGTCGCGTGGACCCGACCGAGGTCAACGCCGCCGATCTTCCCCGGATAGCGCCAGACGATCATGATGCCGTTCATCTCATCGGTTTCGCGCGGATCGTAGCCGTGCATGCCGAGCGGTCCGCCGAGTTCCCGGGCCGGACCGGTCACACCGCGCGGCCGGGAGCTGAAGGTGTATCCCTTCTCGAGGTTGACAAAGACATCCCCGGTGCGGGTGGGGTGATTGATCTGCCACTGTTCCGGAGCGTCATCGCGGGCGAAGGCCCGCGCGAAATCGTGCTGATTGATGCGCTGCACGAGTTCCCGCACCTTGGCCTGGCGATCCCGGTCGCTGAGTGAGTCATCGGGGTCCTGAATGAAGATGTGCCCCGTGTTGCCGCTGGTCACGGTCTCCACGTTGCGCACGCCCTCGAGGTCCGCGAGATAGTTGATGTTGACGAGCGAGTGAACTTCGGACATGCCGTGATCAGTGGTGAGCATCACGATCAACTCATCATTGTCCTGGCGGGTATGTTCAAAGAGGCGCAGCGCGCGCGTCATCACAGAGCGCAACAGTAGATCAACCTCCCCCAGTTTGTCGATCGGCGGCTGCGCATCGGGTCCATGCTGGTGACCAAGACTGTCCGGCCCAACGATGTAGCCCATCAGCAGACGAAGCGGCTCGCGCTTCTCTTCTTCTTCCTCGCGTTCACGAAGGTCTTTCTCCCAGGCATCGAATAGTTGATCGAGGCGCTGTGAATCGCTCAGGCCGCGGATGTAGCGCTCGCCGTGGTAGTCCGTTGCATAGTCGCCCTTCTGCGAATGTGACAGCGGCCAGTCGTAGACCGCGACGCGCACGCCCTGTCGCTTGGCGGTGGTCCAGATCGGCTCGGAGCCGAGCAGTTCCGGATTCCACGGATAACGGTGCATGCGGCCGGATTCCGCATCGATGAACGAATTGCCCGGCACGCCGTGCTCGCGCACCTTCGTGCCCGTCGCCTTGGAGACGTGGCTCGGGAAGGTCAGCGACGGGTAGACCGGCACAAACTGCGTGCTGTAGGCGCCTTCCTGCGCCATGCGGTCCATCGTCGGCGTCTCGGCGCGGCCGATGTAATCCGGCCGAATGCCATCGATCGAAAGCCACAGGATCGTGCGGCGAGGCGTGTCAGAACGTTCCTCAGCGGTAGCAACCTCCGCGTAGGCCGTCGCGCGCTCGCCCGCCAGCATCAGCGAGAACACAAAGCCAGCGAGCACCAACGTTGCCAGGAAGACGTGAAACCGGTTCGCTTCAATTCTCATCATGTATGACCTCAGTCCGTGAATCATTGGAGTTCAAAAAGTATACGCGGATGCCTGTGGTCCATCGCGGCGGACCCGCGAATATCGTCCGATCTACCCGTAACCGAGCTCTTCGAGATCATCTTCCTCCAGGCCGAAATGGTGGCCGATCTCGTGCAACAGTGTGATGCGTATCTCCTCGCGCACATTGTCCTCGCCTCCCCACAGCGTGCCGTCTTCATCCTCCCACGCTTCCCAGCCGCCCGCCTGCGACAGGATACCCTCGCGAAACAAATGAATCGTTTCCGGCATGTCAGCATTGTGCTGGAATGACCGCTCCGTCAGCGGGGTGCCGCTGTGCAGTCCGCACAATGAAGATCGTTCCGTTTTCGGATCCATCCCCAGCTCTTCGAGCAGTTCCCGCGAAGGATAATCCTCGACAATCACCGGCGATTCTTCGAGCAGCACATGCAGTCGCTGCGGCAGTTCGTGAAGAACATCCCCCAGCAGCGCATCAAATCGCTCGCGTTCCGCTGCTTTCATCCGCCCACCTGCCCGATCAACTCCGTGAACGAGTGGCAGCCCTGCCGCGTGACCCAGCCCGACAGGCCGCGGTTGATCGAACGCGGCAGGACCGGATCGACGAACAATCCCGTGCCGATGCCAACGGCCGACGCGCCGGCCAGAATAAACTCCGCCGCATCCTGCCACTTCAAAACGCCGCCCAGACCGATGATCGGCACGTTCGCATCGCGCGCGACGCGGTCGTACACATCGCGCACCATGCGCACTGCGATCGGGTGAATCGCCGGCCCGCTCAAACCGCCCTGGCCGCGGCTCAAACGAGGCGCGCGCGTTTCCACATCGATCGCCATCGCCGCAACGGTGTTGATCAGAGTGAGTGCATCCGCCCCGCCTTCCACCGCCGCTTGCGCCATGTCGACAATGCTGCCGACGTTCGGCGAGAGTTTGACAATCAACTTCGTGCGCGAAAGGGCCGGCCGAACTTCCTTCAGCAGTTCGCGCAGTTTGTCGGGATGCTCGCCAAACTGCAATCCGTCGGAAGTGTTCGGGCAGGACACATTCAGTTCAACCAGCGGCAACCGTTCCTCGCGGTCAAACGCCGCAGCGACGGCGACGTACTCATCGATCGAATGGCCCGCGATCGAGCCGATGATCGTCGTCTCTACCGTCGCCGCGTGGGGGAGTTTCTCCTCCAGGAATCGCGTCAGACCGACATTGGCGAGGCCGATGGCGTTGAGCATCGCGCCGGGCAGATCAATCAGCCGCCAGGGCGGATTGCCCTCACGCGGCTCGACGGTGATCGATTTGGTGGTGATCGCGCCGAGTTCGTGCGGATCGAGTACGCCCGGCAGTTCTTCGATGTACCCGCACGTCCCCGCCGCAGCGATGAGGGGCGTACGAAAGCGGCAGCCGAGAAACGTGCTGTCCAAAGGGTTTGAAGCCGTGCGATCGGACACGAGCGGTGATTCTCCGGGAGGAATCCTCAGACGGGGCGACGCACATCCTACCGGCGCGTATGATGGGGTGAAACAGGAGGTTGTTCGATATGCCGACGCTGCAAGAGCGAATTCAACAGTTTGAGAACATGGCGGCTGCCGATCCGGAAAACGACATGGCCCATTTCAGTCTGGGCAATGCCTACCTGCAGGCAGGCCGCCCCGCCGAGGCCGCGGCCAGTCTGGAGAAATGCATTGCCATCAATCCCGAGATGAGCAAGGCGTACCAGCTTGCGGGCGATGCCATGATCCAGGCCGGCTGGTCCGACAAGGCCGTGGAAACCCTCAACACGGGTTACGAGGTCGCCGCTTCCAAGGGTGATCAGATGCCCAAGAACGCGATCGCGGAATTGCTCGAATCGATCGGCCGACAACCCCCGCAACTCTCATCCGAGGTCGAGGAAGCGGCCCGCAAGCTGGAAGAGAGCGGCGCGTTCGTCTGCAAGCGCACCGGCCGACCCGGCACGCAACTGCCCGAGCCGCCCTTCCGTGGCCCCGTCGGCCAGTGGATCTACGAGAACGTCTCCCGCGAGACCTGGAACGAATGGATCGGCCAGGGCACGAAGGTCATCAACGAGCTTCGGCTCGACTTCTCGCGCGAAGAAGATCAGGACACCTACGACCAGCACATGTACGAGTTCCTCGGCATCGACGAGTCGCTGCTGGAAGA
>RECV01000180.1 GCA_007693845.1 Phycisphaerales bacterium | reverse complement strand
GAGAATTGCGGCGGAAGGATCGGCCAACGGTGGTATCCTGTGCGCTATGACGAAGACCACGAAACGCGGCCACGACATTCTGGCGGATCTGGATCTGATCAGCGATCCGCGCATCACCTCGCCCAAGGCCGGGCGTGAGGACGCCTACGTCACGACCGAGTGTCCCGCGACCGGTGAGCCGATCGCAGCGGTGAAACTCAACACCGAGCGTGAATACCACGAGACGGTCGACCGGGCGATGCGGGTCCAGCGCGAATGGCGCATGCTGCCCGCACCGAAGCGCGGCGAGATCGTGCGCCAGATCGGGCTCGCTCTGCGTGATCGACTCGAACCGCTCGGCGAACTCGTTTCGCTTGAGATGGGCAAGATTCGCGCGGAAGGTATCGGCGAAGTGCAGGAGGCGGTGGATATCGCGGACTTCTCGGTCGGTCTGTCACGGCAGTTGTACGGACTCGCCATGCACTCCGAGCGGCCGCAGCACCGCATGTACGAACAGTGGCATCCACTGGGCACGATCGGGATCATTACGGCCTTCAACTTCCCCGCTGCGGTCTGGGCGTGGAACGCGATGGTCGCGGCGACGTGCGGCAACGCCATGATCTGGAAGCCGTCCCTCGTCACCCCGCTGGTCGCCATTGCCATGACGAACACCGCGCACCGGGTGATGGATGAACAGGATGTCTTCCAGCCGAGCGAAGGCCGGGCGCGGGATGTCTTCTCGCTCGTGATCGGCACGGATGATGAAGTCGGTGAAGTGATGGTTGCCGACAAGCGTCTGCCGCTGATCAGTGCAACCGGCTCGTGCCGCATGGGACGCCACGTTGCGCAGATCGTCGCGCGGCGTTTGGGCAAATGCCTGCTCGAACTCGGCGGCAACAACGCGATGATCGTCATGCCCGATGCGGATATGGATCTCACCACCCGCGCGGTCGTGTTCGGCGCGGTCGGCACGGCCGGCCAGCGGTGCACGACCACGCGACGACTGTTCTGCCAGACCGCGATCGCGGATGAACTGATCGATCGACTGGTGAAGGCGTACCGTCAAGTTCCAATCGGCGATCCGCTCAATCCCAAGACGTTGATGGGGCCGCTGATCTCGCAGTCCGCCGTGGATGCGATGCAAAGTGCGCTGGAGACGATTGAGCAGCAGGGCGGCAAGGTGTTGTGCGGCGGCGTAGAGGGCATTGAGCGGCATGCGAAAGAGCCGGGCCATTTTGTCGAGCCGACGATCGTGCGCATCCCGCGCGGAAAGGAACTGCCGATCGCACGGGAAGAGACGTTCGCGCCGATTCTGTACGTGTATGAGTTCGATGATCTGAACGAGGCGGTCGAGATGCACAACGCAGTGGATCAGGGGTTGTCCAGCGCGATCTTCACCGATTCGGTGCGCTCCGCGGAGCGATTTCTCTCCCACGCCGGTTCGGACTGCGGCATCGCCAACGTCAACATCGGCACGAGCGGGGCGGAGATCGGCGGCGCGTTCGGCGGTGAAAAGGACACCGGCGGCGGCCGCGAGTCGGGGTCCGATGCCTGGAAACAGTACATGCGCCGGCAGACGTGCACGATCAACTGGGGCGATGATCTGCCGCTCGCGCAAGGGATCAAGTTCGGCGATTGAACGAAGCTGACCATTCGGCTGATCGATGATTTCAGCGATCCAGGCCGCTCTGATGCGCCACGGGCAACGAAAAATTTGCAATAATTGAACATTCCACGCCGGATGAATCCCGGTCGCTCCGGCAGCATATGCGTGGTGGATGGAGGTTATGGTCGCACTGCTCATCATCGCCGGCGGCGTCGCGCTGCTTCTGTTCGGCGTTCGGTTCCTGCGTAAGGGACTCGATCGGCTGTTCGGCATGCGCCTCGGGCACTGGGTTCAGCGGGCCGGCGAGAAGCCCGGCCGGGCGTTTTTCACCGGCATCGGCGTCAGCGCAATCGCGCCATCCAGCACCACGATGTCACTGCTTGCCGTGCAGGCCGTCCAGGCGGGGCAGATGAACGCCCAGCAGATGCTCGCGGTGATGCTCGGCGCGAACATCGGCCTGACGATCATGGTGCAGTTCGTCGCGCTCGATCTCGATCAGTTTGCGCCGATTCTCATTCTGATCGGCGTTTTTCTGTTTCAGTACTTCACGCGCAACCGTATTCGCGGCGTCGGTCAGGTCCTGCTCAGTCTGGGGATCATCTTTCTTGCCCTCGGGGTGATCAAATCGGCCGTCCCGTCGGAAATCGATCCCGAAGGTGATTTGGGCAGACTGATCGCGATCGCGGAGAACTATCCGGTCGCCATCATGCTGCTCGCCGCAGTGCTGACGATCGTGACGCATTCCAGTACCGCGGCGATCGGCCTGCTCATCGGGCTTTTGTCCGTCGGGGCCGTGGGGTTCGAAATGACCGTGCCCGCGGTCTTCGGCGCGAACGTCGGTCTGGCACTGACGACGATGATCTTCGGTTGGGCGCAGCTTGAATCCCGACGGCTGGCGATGGGTAACCTCGCGCTCAAGCTGCTTGGCGCGTTGATCGGCCTGGCGATCCTGCCGCTGCTCCTGGTGTGGCTGAACGAGATTCCGATCTCGCCGACGATCAAGCTGGCATGCGTGCACACCGGTTTCAATATCGCGATCGCGATCATCGGCCTGCCGCTCGTCGCGCCGATGAGCCGAATTCTTGACAAACTCATTCCCACGCCGAAGCACGGTCGGGGCAACCGGGATGAGCCGCGCTATCTCGACCCGCAGTCGACGCACGATGTGCGTCTGGCCATGGGACAATCCGCCCGGGAAATCATGCGCGTCGCGGAGATCGTCCGTTCGATGTTTGATGACATCTGGAAAGCGATGAAGGAAAACGATGAGGAACTGGTGGCTGAAGTCGGACGGCGGGACGATCAGGTGGACAAGCTCGACGCCGCGATCAAGAAGTTCCTCACCCGTTCAATCAAGGAAGACATCGAGGGCGATGATGCCGATGAACAGCTTCGCCAGCTCCGCTACCTCAGCGAACTCGAAACAATCGGCGACATCATCGACAAGAACATCGTCGAGCTGGTCAAGAAGAAAATCCGGCTCGGGGCGTACTTCTCCAAAAGCGGCATGGCGGAACTGGATGAGTTTCACAAGAAGATCGGTGAGAACCTGCTGATCTCGGAAACCGCCTTCGCGCAGCGCGACACCAAACTTGCCGAACAACTTCTCCGTCACAAGGAAACCGTCAGCAGCATGGAGCAGGAGTTACGCGACAAACACTTTGCGCGGCTGAACCAAGGGCTGCAGGAGTCACATGAAACCAGCGCGATCCATCTCGATCTGTTGACGCACCTGAAGCGGATCAACAGTTGCGTGACGCACGTGGCGTATGCGATTCTGCGTCGACCGAAGAAGTCCGAGCGGGAGAGAACGCCCGATACCGATTGAGCGCGGAGACGATCTACGGCAGTGATCTCCCGTGTCCGCCGTGCGGCGCGGCATGCTCATCAATCATGCATCGAGAGATCGCACTTCTTTGAGGACGTCGTCGGCGTGGCCGGGCACCTTGACCTTGTCCCACCGCCGTTTGACCTTGCCGTCCGGGCCGATCAGGAAGGTGGTGCGCGCCACACCCATGTACTTGCGGCCGTACATGCTCTTCTCCTGCCACACGCCGTATTTGTCGCAGACCTTTGGCAGGCCGTCCTCATTCGGCACGTCCGCGAGCAAGGTGAAATTCAGGTCGTGTTTGTCGGCAAACTTGGCGTGGCTCGCCTCATCATCCGGACTGACGCCGAAGATCATCGCCTCCGACTTCTCAAACTTCGGCATCAGGTCCCGGAACTGACACGCTTCCTTCGTGCAGCCGCTCGTGTCATCCTTCGGATAAAAGTACAGCACGACCGGTCGGCCGGCGTAATCCTTCAGCGCGTGCTTCTCCCCGTTCTGATCTTTCAGCGTGAACGCAGGTGCTTTCTTTCCCTCTTCGATCAGTGGCATGGCCAGATTCTCCTTTGACGAGCATCAGAACGTGTGAATAGGTGATCGGACGGGGGCCGGGCCTGATTCGGACATCCTACCGCGGCATCGCAAGACGACCGTTTTCTGGTGCACGGATTTGTCACCAAACTCACGTTCGATTCGCGCGCTCGACCCGGCGGAGATCATATCGATCCCGTAATGCTTCGCCAGCAAAGTTCAGCGCGAGCAGCGTGAGGGCGATCATGAGGCAAGGCCAGAGGAGCATCCACCAACGCGACCGGACAAGGTTCAGTTCGTTCAGCCCCGCCGCCGCCAGATTGCCCCAGCTCGGGAGCGGTTCGCGCACCCCGATGCCGAGAAAGCTCAGAAACGACTCGGTGAGAATGGCGGCCGGGACGGCGAGCGTCGCGTAGACGATGATCGGCCCGAGGAGATTCGGCAGCAGGTGCCGAAAGAACTGGCGGTGCGGCGGAATGCCCAACGCGCGGCAGGCCTCCATGAACGGCCGCGCTTTCAAACTCAAGACCTGACCGCGAATCACTCTAGCCATGGTCAGCCAACTGACGCCCCCGATGGCGATGAACAGAGTCAACAGGTTGATGAGCCCGCGATGTTCCCCCAGACCGGCCAGCATGCCTTCGCGTCCGGCTGCATCCATACGCTCGAACACGCCGTCCACCGCCACGGCAAAGAGGACGACCAGCAGAATCGTCGGCAGGCCGAAAAAGATATCTACGAGCCGCATCATCACCGCGTCGATTCGCCCGCCGCACGCCCCGGCCAGCGAGCCGTAAAGCGTGCCGATGATGACCGCGATGAACGCCGCCAGGATTCCGATCGAAAGGGAAATCGCGCCGCCCAACAGCAGTCGCGCCAGGAGATCGCGACCGAGTTGATCGCTACCGAGCAGATACCGCGGCAGCGGCGTGCCGGCTGCGACCGCTTCATTGCGTCGAGCGCGTTCATCTTCAGTGTGGGCGGCCCAGACCGGCGGCAGCAGTGCGCCTTCAAGATGCGTGGCGGCATAGCGGCGCGGCTGCATTCCGGTCGGCGTGGCGGCGTCCGTTTCGGCGGCTGCCGCGGGAACCGTCCCCAGTGTCCACGGCAGCGAGCCAAAGCAGAGCAAGGACATGATCACGAGAACGACGACGCCGCAGACACCGACATTCACGCGCCAGCGCCGCGGCGGGAGGGCGACCTGACCGGAGGTAAATGGTGGTCGGGATTGAGCAGGGGATGCGGCCATGTGCGTCCGAAGACTCTATCGGCCGCAAGCGTTTCGGTTGAGGAAAATGTCGTCTTGAAGTGCGACGTCGCGCTGCGATTACCGACTTCGGCGAGCAGCCCGATCGCCGGCGGCCATGGCTTCGGCTCGCGCGACCACCTCGCTCAGTCGTTGCTCGACGGTTTCCTCAAGATTAGAGGCGTCACGATCGAGTTCATCCTGCAGCCGTTCAACGTGCTCCTTCAGACGCCGCAGATACTCGCCTCGACTGGCAAGCGTCAGGGCGGCATGGATGCGGACGTTCTGTGTGAGCTCTTCCTGCAGACTTGAGATGCGAGCGTCATCTTCCGCTCGGATCGCCGCGGCGAGTTGCATCGATTTCCGATTGATTTCCGCTTCGGAGTGCCATTCACTGAGCTTGAGCTGATAGAGACGCGGATCGCGTTCTTTCAACTGTGCCAGGGCAATGACGCGCCGGCCGGATTCCTGCAGCAGACGAACAAACTCGTCGGGATCCGCATCGCAGGCCTGTCGCAGTCGTCGGGCGAGTCGCTCATCGATCTGCCGGGCAATATCGATCAGTTCGTTGATCTGTTCGGGCGAGAGGGTGATGCCATCTTCATCACGAAGAAACTCTTCGTCGAACATGTCATCATCGAACGCATCCACATCAAGATGCTCATCATCCGACCGAAGCGACGTCGTGCCGGCGGGCATCGAACTGCCCGTTGACACCACGATGGAGTTCGACAAAGTCGTTGTCGTGACGGACGAAGCGGATGGGGACGCCAGATTGAGCGTTGCCGCGTTGGTGGCGACCAGCAGTCCGAGCAGGGCGGCGATCTTGGCCAGATGTCTCATCATGATGCGTTCATCCTTTTCACACACGACGTTCCGGAGTCGGACGTGGCTGCGCGATCAACTCCGCCGGTTCATCGGAGGCCGGTTCATCAGAGATTGGAAATCCGTTCGAGAGTCGCCAACTCCGAGGCGAGATCGTTCAGCGACATATCCGCGGTTTCAAGAAGCACGCTGATCTCGTCATCATCGAAACCGAGCAGCAGCCATTCCGTGCCCGTGCCGAGTGCGTCGGCGAGGGATTCCGCGGTAGCGGGCTGTTCCTGTCTGATGTCGCGGGCCGGCGCCGTTTCGCTGGTATCGCCCGACTCGTGCATGGCGACATCTTCCGTGGGCGTGACCGATGCGTGGTGGCCGAACCAGCCGGCGACAACGAAGGCCAGCCCGATGCACGCCGCCATCGCCAGCTGTCCCCACACCGATGTGCGTGATCGAGCCCGGGCGGCCCGTTGAAACGGGAGCGATGCCGGGGCAGCTTCGATGGGGAGGTAGCCGCGCGACGCGGCGGTCATGCGCTTCAGCACGCCATGCGGCATGCGCCGACCCTGACGGGCTTCAGCGGCGAGGAGCCGGTCGACCCGCTGCAAACCGGGCTGCAGCGAACCGTCCGGGCCTCGCAGCGGGGCGGATTCATCCGCCGCCCCGTTGCCTCGGGCGTCGTCATGATCAGGATGTGGAGGAAATTGAATCATTGGGAACTCCTGCGATCTGTCCGTCAAACGCCCCGACTGGCTCCTGATTGCCCGAATCAAGCCGATTTTTGGCCCCGAATCAGTCAGAATCCTGCTCCTGAGGTCCGAGAAAGCTCTCCAGCTTCTTCAGAGCCCGGTGCTGGCGGGCGAGAATCGTCCCGAGCGGCTGCTCCAAAACCTCCGCAATCTGCTTGAAACTCAGCTCCGAGTGGTACCGCAGGTGGAGCACCTTCTGCTCCGCATCAGACAGACGGGCCACGCCCTCGCGGAGTTGGCGAAGCTGATCCGCATCCGGCCGCTCATCCTCGGAGGCGTCCGGACCCGCGCCGGCCATGCCAATCAGTGATTGTTCCTCCACCGGCCGCGCCTGACGCTTGCGCCGCCTCATCTCGTCCCGCAGGCGGTTCATGGCGATCCGGAACAGCCACGCCTCGAACTTCCCCAGTTCCGTGTAGCTGGCGATCTTGCTCGCGATGGTGCAGAAGGTGGATTGCGCGATCTCTTCCGCGAGATCGACATCACCGCACTGGGCCCGCAGCAGGCCGAACACCCGTGGGCCGTATTCCTCCACGATCTCCTGCCAGGCCCTCTGGTCGCCCGAGGCCGCCCGGTCCAGACGCTGCTGCAGTTCGGACTTGTCGGGCTTCTCGGGTGAATCAGACATGGACGGTGCTTGCTGGAACCGGTTCGACTCGTGAAAGTTTCCGCTCAACCCGAAAGGGCATCGAACGGGGGAGCGGGCAGTCTATTTCCTCGGCTGCGATCGTGGTAGTGCGGCCGCGCGGGCACGGCCGCCTTCGGACCCGCGATACGAAAACCCGATCATCGGCACCCGAATGGCTGTCGGACTACAATCGCCGCCCATGTCTCTGATCGCGGCCGCCCTTCACATCAGAATTGATGCATGGTTGAACGAACTGCCCGCGCTGCTTCTGCTGGCGGTCGGCGTTCCGCTGATGCTCTGGGGTGCGGATCGACTGGTCAGCGGTTCGGTCAGTCTCGCTCAGCGGCTGGGCATCTCCACTGTCATCATCGGGCTCACCGTCGTCTCCGCGGGCACCTCGGCCCCCGAACTCGTGGTCAACCTGATCGCCGCCACCGGCGGAAATCCCGGTCTGGGTTTCGGCAATGTCGTCGGCTCCAATATCGCCAACATCGGTCTCGTGGTCGGCATCGGCGCGCTGATCATGCCCATGCGCGTCCACAGCCGGGTCATTCGCAGTGAACTGCCCTGGCTCACCGGCATTTCCATCGGCGCGATTCTGCTGGTGCTCATCCCGATCGGCCGCGTCAGCGGCGATGCCGGCGGGCGATTTCAATTCGGGTTCAGTACCATTGAAGGCATCGCGCTTTCCATCGCGTTTCTCGTGCTCACGTACCTCTGGTACCGTGCGTGCCGGTCGCCGGTCTCTGATCCGATCTCCCGCGAAGTTGAAGATGTCACGAAAGACGCGGGGGACCACACACTGCTCGGCGCGATCGTGCTGTTTCTCATCGGTTTGACGTGCCTGCTCATCGGCGGCAAGTTCACCGAACTCGGGGCGGTGCGTATTGCTTCATCGCTGGACCTGAGCAATGCCGTCATCGGCATGACGGTCGTGGCGGTGGCGACGAGTCTGCCGGAGTTGACCACGACCATCGTGGCGGCGCGACGTGGTCATGCCGACCTCGCCATCGGCAACATCGTGGGGTCGAACATTTTCAACATTCTGCTCGTGCTCGGCGTGACCAGCATGATCGCGCCGATTCCGCTGCCCACCAACGGCCTGCAGGACATGATCGCCATGCTCGCGATGACACTGCTGCTCTGGCGCATGTGCACAACCGATCGACTGAAAGTCGTTCGGCGCGAAGGTGGCATCCTGCTTGCCCTCTACGTGATCTACATCACGTGGGGGGTGATTCGTGAAATTGTGTAGCGGCTTCTTCGCAAGCGCATACGGTTCAGCCCGTCTCACAATACGCGGCACGATTCAAAATGCAGCACTCGCGAGGATTGACGCCGGCGTCAGTCGGGCAGGTTGTTCTCTTCATCCGGATCAGGACCGCCGCCATCGCGGAAGTCGGACACCGGTCCGGAGCCCTTGCCGGGATTGAACGGAGCCGGCCCGCCATCGCGGGATGGCTGGTGTGATTGCGACGGAGAGGGGGCGTTGTGGTAACCGCTTGAGTGATCAATCCCGGCCGGCGGGCGCGCGGACGTGTAGTCCTTGAACGCGGTGGACGCTTCGATCCACGTGAGCTTCACGGTGCCGGTCGGACCGTTCCGCTGCTTGGCGATGATCAGTTCCGCCACGCCGCGCATGTCCTTGTAGGTTTCGCCCTGCATGGCGTAGCGTTCCATTTCCTCGTTCCACTCTTCATCGTTCTGGTGGTAGTACTCCTCGCGATGAAGCATGGAGACGACGTCGGCATCCTGCTCGATCGAGCCCGATTCGCGCAGGTCGCTCATGCGCGGCCGGTGGCCTTCGCGCTGTTCGGCAGCGCGGTTGAGCTGGCTGAGGCAGATCACCGGCACGTTCAGCTCGCGCGCCATCGCCTTCACGCCGCGGCTGATTTCACTGACTTCCATCTGCCGCGACTCCGCGCGTCGGCCGGAGGTCATGAGCTGCAGGTAGTCAATGACGATCATGCCGAGACTGTGCTTCTGCGCCATGCGCCGCGCCTTGGCGCGAAGCTGCATCAGACTCAGGCCGGGCGTGTCGTCGATGAAGATCGGTGCGTCGAGCAGTTCGTCGCACGCCGCCATCAGCGCACGAAAGTCATCCGGCTGGAGCATGTTCCGTCGCAACCGTTGTGAGTCGATCCCGGAGCGGGCCGCGAGCATACGTTGAACGAGTTGCTGCCGGCCCATTTCGAGACTGAAGAACCCAACGCCGTAGCCGCGCATCGCGACGTTTTCGGTCAGGTTCAACGCAAGGGCGGTCTTTCCCATTGATGGACGCGCGGCGAGGATGATCATTTCCCCCTTCTGCA
Source organism: Phycisphaerales bacterium (assembly GCA_007693845.1). Classification (GTDB taxonomy): domain Bacteria; phylum Planctomycetota; class Phycisphaerae; order Phycisphaerales; family SM1A02; genus SKZB01. The sequence goes on along the minus strand of RECV01000180.1, from coordinate 1,554 downwards.
GTCCGGTGGTGATCTCGTCCAGTTCGGAGAAACCGGTCGGCACGCCGATGAGCTGCTTGCCCTCATTGGCCTCCAGCGTTTCCATCGTCGCCTTGATCAGATCATGCAGCGACTCGATCTCCGACTGTTCGGACTGCTGCGCGATTCGGAAAATGCGCTGTTCAGCATCTTCGAGAACGCTCCGCGCATCGTCCGAATGCTCGTAGGCGGTCGCGAGAATCTCGCCCGTGGCGTGGATCAGTTCCCGGATCATCGCCTTCTCACGCACGATGCGGGCGTAGTGCGTGGCGTGGGCAGCGGTGGGGACGGCGTTGGCGAGTTCGATCAGGTAATTCGTGCCGCCCACCGATTCCAGCACATCACGATCCTGCAGCACTTGGTTGAGCTGTACGATATCGATGCTGGAGTTCTTGTCGTACAGTTCGACGATGGCGTCGTAGATCGCGCCGTGAGCGGGTTTGAAGAAATCCGCCCCGCTGCGCAGAACGAGCACCACATCGCCGATCGCCTGTGGCTCGAGCAACATGGAGCCGAGCACGCCCATCTCCGCTTCGATCGCGTGCGGCGGCAGGCGGTCCAGCAGCTTGCTCATTTCAGCGGGACTGCGCTGGCGTTCTGTTTTGACCGCGCCGTGGGTCCCGTTGGTTTTCGTCGTGAACGGTTTGGGTTCTGAAGTGCTCATCCGTGAGCATCACCCTAGGTCGGGGGAAAGGCAGCCGCCACTAGTTGACAGGTGTTCCACACCGGATTCTTGAAGAGATCGCGCAATCAGCCGTTGGCGTGGCGTGAGGAGATCAGATTGTGCCCCTCTGCGCGTGTCTCTTCGTGTGACTGGTCGTGAACGAGTTTGCCGTTGTTCGATGTCGACCCGGCTTGGCGGGGTTGCGCTTTATCGGTGTCCGGGTCTTCGACGGCCTGTTTCATCAGGCGTCCGGATTTAAACTTGATGATCTTCTTGCCGGGCACCGGTACTCGTTCGAGCGTCTTGGGATTTTGCGCCATGCGCGGTCTTCGGTCGCGTATCTCAAAGACGCCGAAATCCCGAAATTCAATGCGGTTGCCCTCACTGAGTTGCTGGATCACATGATCAAGGAAACTCTGGATGGTGCGTTTGACCGTGGTGCGTTTCTGTCCGGTCGAATCAGCCACCATATCGATCAAATCTTTTTTAGTTGTGGTTGGCATTCGAGATGCCCCCCTTTCCCTGTTTGAGTCATGTCGGCGAGGGCCGAACTCAGAGCAATGAGATGATGGATGTCTTTTGCATCGGCCGATCCATCCGAGCACTGAAGAAATCACTGGTCGGGGAGAGGCATCGACCGTGAGTCAGTATGCATCGACGCATCACCTGCGTCAAGCAGAACCTGCCCAGACGGTCAGGCGACGACAGGAATACGCCAGATATTCGTGAAAATGGCGCGGATTGACGACCCTGAAAGTTCGGCTTGATCGGTCGGCCGGCCGAAACATTCGGGAAAGTGGATTGGATTCCACGCTGCACATTGACGGGTTGAGGGACTGGTTCACCGCGGGCGGCGGTGGGGCGGGGGCGTG
>RECV01000106.1 GCA_007693845.1 Phycisphaerales bacterium | reverse complement strand
TCCTACGGCATCGTGGACGATCTGCGCAGTCACGATATCGAAGTCAAGTACATGGGCCAGCCGCTGAGCGAGCATCTCAAGTCCGACGACTGGCATGTGCTGACGTTCTAGCGCACGACACGTAACGAGCGGAAATGCCATGAAACGACAACCGGCCGCTGATGGGGTCAGCGGCCGGAGTTCGCGTGATGACTCGTAGTCTGCGGGAGTTTGCGAGAGTCTGCGAAGAATTCGCGGTCTGGAGAAAAGTGGAGCCGGGGGGATTCGAACCCCCGTGCCGATACAGTCAGTGCATCGCGTCTACACGTGTAGTCGCCGTATTGATCTCGGCGCATCGGGCTGCCGGCGACAGCATTCCGAATTGCCATGACAGACTGAAGTTTCCCTCCGCAGAGGCCTGTCAGCCCTTTGGAAGTAGCCCGATGTCGTCGTTCCACACCCTATCGGGCGTCGAGCATGGAACGCACAGCTCAATTAGGCTGCGAGAGCATACTGCGGGTTGGCAGTTATTGTTTTTGCATCCTTTTTACGTGGCAAGGATGCTCCACGACGCGCAACGATACACCTTCCCTGTCCGGTCGATACCATTCGGCCCCATTGTCAAAGAGCATGCCATCAGCGACATTTCGTCCGCTGATAAAACCGCCGAGCAATACATTCTATTCCACTGGGGCGGGCATGGGTAGCTCGCCTCCGGACCCCGCCCCGGCCGCTGATCGTCACCCGCTGAAATACGCCATGATCGCGATCATCACGACGAGATTGACCAACTTCATGATGATTACGGAGATCACGGCCTCGAAGAGCTCGAAGTCGAACAGCATCGCCACCAGACCGCTCAGAATCAGGAGCGTGCCGATCCCCCAGAGCAGGCCGCCGACCGGGATCAAGAGATTGACGGGCATCATGATCGCAAAGATGCCGGCCAATCGGATCAGAACCAGTGTGATCGGGCCCGCATCGAGACTGAAGAGATAGCTGGCAATCGCCAGCCCGAAAAAGGCGATGATGACAGTCAGCGTGAGCACGATGGCCACGGCGATCATGCCCCCCACGGCAAACAACAGCCCACTCTCGCCGAACGCGCCAAAGAACAGTCCGAGAAATGTGACCGCCATGCCGATCCCCAGCATGATCAGCGGTTTGATGTACTCAGCGCGAACGACTTCGTCCGACTCCTGCGCAAGGAATTCCTTCGCGCGCGATTCTCGATAAGTCAACATGATGATGCTTGCCCCAACACAAGGTTGATCGTTACGAACTGCCCCCCGGATGAGAACAGTCTGACGTGAAGAGGGGTGGGGTTCAAGTCCCGAACCAGTTGATCGGAGACATTCAAACTCCGATGTGCTCAGTAATCGCGCAGCGTCCGCTCGATCGTCTGCCTGGTGCGAGCGTTGTCGGTTTGATCCAGCAGTCTTTGGAGCCAGCCGCGAACGTGTTCGCCGCCCAGTCGTCGCGCGAGATGGGGCGCGAGCCGCTGCGCATCGACTTCGGGCATGGAAGCGCGAACCGCGGCCTGCAACTGGAGCAGCGTATCTTCATCGCTTACCGAACCCAGACGCGGCGTCATCAGGTGCCAGAGCATCGTTTGCAGATACTCATCACGTAGAGAGATGTGCGACCACGCGCGCAGAAACTCTTCGTTCTCCCTGGCTCGAAAGAGCGGGCCGAGCGCGGCTGGCGCAGCGGCTTCGGCCTGGCCTTGCTGCTGCGCCATGCGCCAGATCTGAATCGCCAGATCATCACGCCCGATGAGCGCGAGACGGCGAATGACTTTGGCGTACTGATCGCCGGTCGCTTTTTCATTCAGACCGCGCATGGCTTCACGAACATCGTCGCGCACGTTGCGGCCGCGGTCTTCAGCTTCGGGATCAATGCGGTCCTTCTGGAGCCGATCGGGCGGCACGGCAAGCATGAGAGGGTCGCCGATCGTCTGCACTTTCCATGGGCGCGCAAACTGGTGCTGGCCGGCCCAGTGTCGCGCGGCAACGATGAGCGGCACATGGTTGATCATTCGATCGTGCAGAATGTTGGGAGGAATGAACGCGCTCAGGTACGGCTCCTGCACCGAGCCGATGTAGGCATATGCACCGTGGTTGAGAAATCGGCCGGCTACGGTGTGGCGCGATTCCGGTTGGCGCGCCGACCAACTGTGTGTGAAGTGAACCGCGGCGGGGTGGTTCAGAATCGGAACATCCACGGTCCAGAGTTGTTCATCGAGCGTATAATAGAAGTTGGCGTTCCCGCGTGAGTTGACGTTGAGCAGGTCGGGATCAATCCCCCCGCCGAGCGTATTCATCCAGGCCGCAGCGCGGAACTGCGGACCGGCCAGGTGCGTGACCTCGTAGCCGTGCTCGTTCATTTGATCGGCAGCGGTCTGCATGTCGAATTGCGCGAAACCGCCTTCACCGGAATAGCCGTTGGCGAGCCAGACATTCGTTCGGGGCAGAAAGAGTGAACACATGGCCATGTATGCACTTCGGGTTTCATCGCCGAAGATCCAGCCGACGAACCCGAACCGCGTGCCGTCATCATGCCGCGCGAGCCAGTCGGTGACCGCGGACGGATTGCCATCGCCGCCCTCGGTCTGCGGGAGGTTGACCCGGCCGGCCATATTGCGACAGATGGTGAACGTCAGCACGCCTTCCTCGAGCGTTTCCCACGGATAGCCGGAAGCAGCCGCGATCGCACGAAGCTGTTCGACCAGCGGCGTGAGTCGATCCCGGTCAACGGATTGATTGGGGCGGCCGAAGTCACCATCGACAAAGGCAAGCGGCTGCAGGCGTCCGGACGCCAGCGCAATCGCCGCCGGCCAGGCAGAATCGCCCACGCTGCTCAGCACGATGCCCGGCGGGATGTAATCGTTCTGACGAAAGATCGCGGAGGCATCCAGGTGATTCGGATCGCCCCCCATCGCGCGGACGTGCGTCTCGCGCAGCAGCGTCTCCAGTTCGTCTCCAGCGGGCAGTTCTCCCACCGACTCGCGCTCGACGATCACCGCGGGTCGAAACCGCCGAATGAACTTCGTAGCGAGCTGATCATCCGACAACAGGACGGGCCAGCGGCCGCGCGGCGACCACCGCGCGATCTCATCCAGATAGGTTGCGCCGTCCGGAACGAGGACGACCTGGTTCACGATCGGCACGGACTGATCGACGGCCCAGACACGCAGTCCGAGCTGAACCGCCCAAGGCAGATCGCGAAAGGATCGTTCATCGTAGGCCAAGGTCGCGGCGGGCCACATGCCGATCAGGAGGAACAGTGCGAACAGGATCGTTCCGTACTGGCGTTGATTCATGCGCATAGCGTAGGGTTCAGCCGGGAGGCGGGCGATTGGGGGCTCGTGTTTCATGCTCTTCTCTCTCGGCGATCGACCGGCCTGCGGGGAGCACTGATCTATCCGAGCACCCGCCGCATCGGATTGAGAATCACGTTATCCCGGCCGGGGATGATGATGTCCGCAATTTCGATCGCTTCACGGAACGATTCCTGGGCCTGTTCGACATCATCGCAATCGGGCAGCACCTTGCCTTCCTCCATGTGCTCGTGGGTGGCGATGGTGTCACCGGCGATGAGAATCGTCATCCCGGGCAGCGGCAGTAACAGACCGCAACTCCCGCGGGCGAACCCGGGAAGCGGAAAGAGATCCACACCTTGGACGAGCTGATCCGGCGCGGGCTCCATGCGTTTGAGGACCTGCTGCTCGCGCCGGCCGAACTCGATCATCTCGTCATCGTCTGACAGTTCGGCTTCCTCGGCATTGCGCCGCTGCGACTGAATCGCGACCTCCAGTTCCGGTTCGTGGGTGTACCACGTCGCATTCGGGAACGCGTTGATCGCGCGGCGACGTTCCGGTTCGAAGGAGGTCAGAAACACATGCGTGACTTCTTCGGGCTTGACGTTCGCGCGTTCGCCGAGTCGCGCCACCACCGCCGATTCGGGCAGCGAGGGATCCACCAGGATGTTCGCCTCCCCGGCTGAGATCAACGTGGTGGTCGCGTGGCCGGTGCGCACGGCATGTCGCTCGTTCCAAAGTGGATGAGCGGAGAGGGCACCAATGGAAATGATTCGGTAACTGATCATGAGCGTGTTTCAGGCGTGGAACCATAAGCGAACATTGACGTTTGAAACGGGCTTGAGCCGGCACGGGCGGACGCCCGTCAATTCGTTTCAATCAATCGACCTGTTGATCGCGGATCAGCCGGCTGAGTGGACCGTCCGGATCATCTCGCTTCTCGCGCAGGCGATCAATGACGATGCGAGGAATGATGCCGGCGAGGCGATCGAGGTCCCCACCCAGGCCGGCGATCTGCCGGATCAGACTGGAACTGGTGAAAGCGTAGGTTTCGCCGGTGACGACGAAGACGGTTTCGATGTCCGCGACCTGACGATTGGCGATGGCGATCTGTGTCTCGCTCGCCAGGTCGGTGATGTTGCGAATGCCTCGGACGATGGCGCAGGCATTGTTCTCGCGCGCGAAGTCAACGGTCAGTCCGGTATACGACTCCACGCGTACCGGAGCGCCGTGGGGTTCGGCATCGAGCATATCCTCGACGAGTTCCCGGACGATGGTGAGGCGTTCCTCAAAGCTGAAAACCGGCTGCTTATCGGGGTTTTGTCCGATCCCAAGGACCAGGCCGTCAAAAAGCCGCCGGGCGCGCCGAAGCACATCCATGTGGCCGAGGGTGATCGGATCAAACGATCCGGCGTAAACGGCTATGTGTTGAACATTCTCGGACGGGGCATCGCGCTCACTCATGTCGGGCATTGTACGGCAGCGGATGTCCGATTGTGATCGGCGGATCCGCTCCAGATTCTCCAGAGCGAACATTCGACGGCAGGCCGGCGGAAACGAACCCGAAGGGCTTTGATTTGCGGCATCTGAATCGGATAGTGATCCAGGTCAACGGTCCCCCCTTGGTTTGGTCTCGGTCGGTCTGCCTCCCCGGCCGAGACCTTTTTTCAGCGGCGGGAAGAGAGAGTTCTCGACCCTCCGGGAAAAGGGTCGCGGACGGTTTTACCGTCCGCGACCTGGGTTGGGGTCAGCATGGCCGGATCAATCGTGACAATCAGGCGCCGGCGGGAACCGGGAAGTCAACTTCGGTTTCGTTGATGTGGTTGTAAAGATTCGTGAACGTGATCACGCTCAGTCCTGCCACGACTTCGATCACAGCCGCATCGGTGAAGCCGGCATTCCGGAATTGTTCGAGTTGGTCGTCGGTGACGAAGCCGTTGGTCTCAAGTACGGCGGTCACGAAATCGATCAGCGCCTGTTGACGCGCATCGCTGCTCTCACCCCGCCGAATGTTGAGAGTGTCGTCTTCATTCAGTCCGGTGCCCTTGGCAATCTGCGTGTGCGCTGCGGTGCAATAATCGCACTGGTTCTTTTCGCTGGCAACGAGCGCGATGATTTCGTGTTCCTGGTCCGTGAGTTCGCCGGACTTGATGTTCTGCATGTATTCCAGAAAGGCCTTGAGCACCGTCGGGTTGACGGCGAGCCCCTTGAAAATGTTGATCTGCTTGTCCTTGAGCGGACCGTTGAGCATGTCCGCACCGGGACCGGTGTTGTTGGCGGGATCAATGAGGGAAAGACGTGGCATGGGTGAACCTCCTCTGTTTGTGGGTGTCGTTTCGTGGTGTCGAATGAATCGTGATGGCGGGCGGGCCAGACACGCTGGACAACAGCATCATAGAACCATCGTCGCGGCCGGAATATTCGCGCGATCTCCCTTCCTCTCCGGGTCGAATTCATTCACGTTTCGGCGAGATCTTCGAGCCCGGCTGCGCGCAGAATGGTCCGGAAATTATCCGAAAAAACAAAGTTCTCATCGGGAAACGCCAGACCTGCCATGTTCTGATCAATGTGGCTGAACATCAGATCGACGCGGCCGATCGTCTCCCACTCGGTGGCGGGCAACCGTAGGCGGCGGACCGTTCCGGCCGTGGATGCACCGTTGGCATCGATCCGCTCCAACGTGGCGTCGTACTCAATCGTCTCGCCCGGCCCGATTTCCGCGTCGAACGTGGCGTTCACGATCTTGGCGAGGATGACCTTCTCCCGGAAGCGATTGACCGAACCGACGAGGATGCCGGCGGTCTGCGCCATGCCTTCGATCATCAGGGGCGCGGGCATGATCGGCAGCGCTTCGCGGTGCGCGTCGGCGGGAAAGTGATCGTGCAGATGCTCCTCGGCGAGAGACACGTTCTTGATCGCCACCAGCCGGGTCTCCGGCTCGAAGGTCACAATTCGATCAATCCACATCCAGCGCATGAGCGGGACCTGTCGTTCTGCGGCCGGCGCGAGGAAGGACGGCAGGCCGCACGGGTGCGATCGCGGGGTCGTGTCAGCGGAGCGCTTTGGCCGTTGGCAGCGCGCCAAGGCGGCCTACTGATTCAGCTTGCGTTCGATAAAGTCCACGAGCGATTTGACGGTAATGGCTTCCGCGACCTTGTTGACCTCGGGGTTCTTTTCGAACTCGGAGAAATCCACGTGCGGCATGCGCTCACGCAGCATCGTCATGCCCGCTTCGGTGAACTGGCCGTCCTTCACCCACTCGGGATTCTCCATCAGGTTTTCCGGAAACAACTCGCCCTGCGAGATTTTGAAGGGCTTGTCCGGCGTGGAGAAGGTCTTCTCGAGACGGAAGACAATATCGAGAAAGTCGATCGACTCGGCTTCGAGATCGCCGGTCAGACTGGCGTCCAGCGTGATCTCGTCCTCATCGGCACCGAGCGCCTCTTCGAGGACGGATTGAACATTCGAGAAGATTTCATCGCGGCTCATCGCGGCGGTATCGGGCATTCGGGGTGGCTCCGTGGTTCGTTTCGGACCTGAAATGGCTAAGCCCTGATGATACCGGCCGAACCTCGATTCGACTACTCACCCTGCCGCGGCGATCCGGACCGGTCGCATGGTGATCTTGCCGGAGACGGCCGTCTGCGGCTCTTCATCCCGGCGTCGGACCCGGCCGGTGGCTTTCAGGTCGAACGAGCCGTCGTCATTGGCCTTCTGGAGGGTCAACTCGACTTCAAGCTGCTCCCCCGGCCGCACCATGTTGCCGAATTTCAGTGCCCGGACAGATCCCAGCACCAGCCGCTCATCGGTCCTTTCCGCTAGGAGATGCCGGCCGGCCTGCACAATGGCTTCCACCATCATCACGCCCGGCAGGACCGGAAAGTCCGGGAAGTGGTCCGCGAGGTATTCCTCAGCCAGGGAGACCTGCTTGACCGCCCGGATCCGTTCGGGTGTCTGTTCCAGAATCGAGTCGATCAGCGTGAATTTCATGGGCGGCGAGAACATACGCGGGCCGAGTGTCCGACGCAACCGGGCCACCACCTGCACCGGATGTCCTGCGAGAATTCATTCAGCGACATTTTCTCGTGGCCGACGCACTGTTGCGTGCTATATTGAATGATGGAGGACTGTGGGAGTTACGCAAGGGTTTAGTTCGGGTTCGGACTTGTCGGACAAGATGCCGAGCGACTGGTGTCACGATGAGTCCATGGAAAGGGTGCCATTGTTCGTTGGAACCTCTCGGCCCACTGAAACCCTGAAGTTTTCATCGAATGGGATCGAGGCCGTTCTCGGCTCGATCGTGGGAGTCTTGCAATATGTCACATTTCGCCGTGTGTGCGTTTCTAGCCAAGAAACAAGTCCTGTCAATAATGGTTGCGGGTTCCGCAACGGCAGGCCTCCTGACTACGGCCGAGGCAAACGACCTGACACCGATTGAGTTGGTCTTTGCCAATTCTTCGGCCAACATCAGCAACACCCATTCGGTCAACGCCTCAATTACAGGACAACGCGGCTGGATGACGGGCGGCTTCGGGGTCGGCGACTTCAACAATAGCGGTTATCCGGACATTTTCATCTGCAACACCGGCAACGCTCCTGATCGCCTGTTCATCAACCAGGGCGATGGCACCTTCGAGGACGAAGCCGAGTCCTGGGGAGTGGCGGTCACCCACGGCAGCAACGGCGTGGCGGTGGGCGATATCAACAGCAACGGCTACCTCGACATTTACGTGACCAGTTTCGGTCCGCTGGACAGCGGGGTGCTGCCTCCCGGCCATAATCGACTGTACCGGAATAATGGCGATGAAACCTTCACGAACATCGCCACCGAAGCCGGCGTGAACCAGACCGCTCCCGACGTCGGCGATGCGTGGGGCGCTGCGTTCGGAGACTACAACCTCAATGGTCATCTCGACCTCTTCGTAGCCGGGTGGAAAGACGCGCCTGATCTTCCGGGACTCGGCAACACTGGCAAGGGTAATCGGCTTTTCCGGAACAACGGCGACGAAACCTTCACCGATGTCACCGAAACTGCCATTCCGAACGGACTCGAAGGTGTCTGGGGTTTTCAGCCCGCGTTCGCCGACATGAACGGCAACGGTTTCCCGGATCTGCTCATCTCGGCCGACTTCAAAACCAGCCGCTACTTCATCAACAACGGCGATGGCACCTTCACCAACTACACCAGCAAATCGGGGACAGGCATAGATAGCAACGGCATGGGGCAGACGATCGGGGATCTTAACAACAACGGCCTGCTCGACTGGTATGTCACTTCAATCTACACCAACAACTTCACGCAACCCGAGCCGTATGTCAACGGCAATGCGCTCTACATGAACCAGGGCGGCCACCTGTACGACGAGATCGCAGAAGACGTCGGCGTACACCTGGGCCACTGGGGATGGGGCGCAAACGCCGTGGACCTCAATAACAACGGCTGGCTGGATCTGGTTGAGGTCAACGGCCGTCCCGCCAGCCAGTGGTTGAATCAGCCCGGCAAAATCTTTGCCAATTCGGGCGATCTGGTGTTTACCGAAGTCGCGCAACAGTCCGGCTTCACGCACATCGGTGAAGGCCGCGCCAGCGCGGTGATCGACACCGAACGTAACGGTCGGCCGGACCTGCTCGTCTCGAAGTTCAACGGCGAATTCGAGTACTACCGCAACGATTCGCCACAGGCCGGCAACTATCTGCTGATCGATCTCGACACCAGCAACAACCCCCTGCTCGCGCCGAACGGCTTCAACGCCCGCATTGTGCTCACCGCCGACGGTCAGACCATACAGCGGTATCAGAACGGCAGCCCCAGTTACCTGGCAACCTCCGACCTGATCGTTCACTTCGGACTCGGCGACGCTGAGATCATCGACGAAATCAAGATCCACTGGCCGCGCGGCTATAAGACCACCCTCACCGACGTCGAGGTCAATCAGCGCATCACGATCCAAGGCCCCGCGCTGGCTGACCTGACCGGTTCCGGCCAGGTCAACGTCTTTGACCTGCTCGCCCTGCTTGAACAGTGGGGCAACTGCCCGACCGTCTGCCTTGCGGATCTCAATAATGACGGCGTAATCAACGTCTTCGACCTCCTCCTGCTGCTCGAAAACTGGGGTTGATCGCCCCGGATCGAGTAACCCTATCTTGATTTCAGGCAAGCCCGGCATCTGCACCATCTCGCGAGGCTCTACGCGATCATTTCGTCGCTCAGCCGCGTCGTGCCAATCGACCTTGGCCCGCAAAGTCCGGGCCACCCGAGTTGCGAACAGTGACAAAGTGACTTGTCCCGCACCGTTCGCGTGCACACAATCCCTGCATGTCACTCCGCCCCGACGCTCTGACCTGGACTGCGCTACTCTCCAAGTGGATTGAGTTCGCCCAATCATCGGTTGCTTTACCCGACGATGCAGAAGGTCAACGTTGGCGAGAAAGCATCACGTCAATCATCACCCTGCAAGCCGTCACGTTCGCTCTTGGCGATCTGGACCGCCTGCCCACGGAAGAGCGACCGCTCGCTCGCGACAAGGCCGAGATTCTCATCCAGGACCATGTCCGTCACATTGAAACGGTCTGGCGTGGAGTGAATCTCCCGCCCATGCTTCTGGAAATCGTTGAAGACGCGCGTCTGCAATGGCGGCATGCGCTCTACGCCGGCATCGTCGACCTCGTCTGGATGGGCAAAGACCCTTGGGTCGTGCCGAACATCAACGCGGACGACTACACCTACGGCACGCTCGCCATCATGCAACCCGGCACGATCGTCATGCCCGGAGAACCCGTCGCCTGGTGCGTCGATGGTGATCTGGATCGGCTCGAAAGCGATCTCAGCGGTTGCGTTCGTCAGGCACCCGACGGCCCGCGGCAGGTGTACCGCCAGATCGATGACCACGGCCGGATCACACACGATCTGATCTGTCCGCTCGAAACCGAACTGCCGGCCGGGCTGCCGCTACTCGTTCCACTGCTCGAACGCGGTGAGCGCATCGGCCACTTTACGCTGGACCCCGAGTCATGGCTCGCGCAGCAGAATGCTTCCATGCCCGATGCCATGATCCCGGTTGACGATCAGACCGCACCGAATCAGACATCGAATCAGCAATCGCCCCACTGAGCGAGCAGCTCAAGCAGATCAAACACGTTCACGACACCATCGCCATTGAGATCCGCCGCGCACTCCGATTCGGGGGCGGCTTCGCAACTCCCCCACTGTCCAAGCAGCAAGAGCAGGTCGAACACATTCACCGTACCGTCGCCGGTCAGATCTGCGGCGCAGACCGTAATTTCCTGCTCAACCCGAACGGTGTAAGCATGATCCCATTGCACAGTGGGCTGCGCTGGCACATCGTTGACCAGATCGGAGGTCGGGGTCACCCGATAGTCGTACCCCGGCGAAAATCCCTCACCCCGCGGCGCGGCGCCGATGACCAGTTGACGCGGATTCGTTGGACTCTGCTCAATCGTGAATTCTTCCGGCGATACCTCTGCAAAATCACCGCTGTCACCGATCGGTCGCCGTTCGATGAGCACGGGCGACTGTCCCGTAATCAGCACCGGCCCGTAGTGATCCAGCCGGACTTCAAGCGACGGGTCGCCATCGGCCACCTCGATCGTCGTACCCCGAGCGGGCCAACTGGATTCGCCGTGCAGCGTGAATGGAACCAGCCCGACCGAGCCGCCGCCGATGGTTTCGCTGGGAACCGTGTAACCCGGCCCGTTGAGCACAATCTGATCGGGATGGCCGTTCGGTCCGATGCGCACCGGCGCAGACCAGGCGGCAGCCGCCTCCGCCGAGGCGTTGAACACGATCTGCCCTTCCAGACCGAAAAGCGGCACCTGAATCGTCTGCGCCGGATCGCTGAACCCTTCATCAAACACCAGCTTGCCGGTGAATTGATTGAGGAATCGGACGAATCCCGGCGCGCCCTCGGCCGGCGCGAGCCGCGGCGCGTGAAGCGTCCCGTGGAATGAACCGGCATCAAGAAACCAGAGATA
>RECV01000093.1 GCA_007693845.1 Phycisphaerales bacterium | reverse complement strand
GGTGGGGTGGCAGAGCGGTTGAATGCGCCGGTCTTGAAAACCGGTAACGGGCTCGTCCCGTTCATGGGTTCGAATCCCATCCCCACCGCTGAATATTGATCGGAAAATCCCGTTTTTTACGGGATTTTCTGTCCTTTTGTCATATCCAGGATTCTCCGCAGGAGATGTCGCGGTTCCGGAAGCTGAAGTGCCAGGCGCCTCACGCTTCGGGCGGTGGATCGCGCAGAATCTCACCGAGCAGTTCGCCGCGCCATCCACGGCCGAGGCGGGATTCGGAAACACGTGCCGCCCAATCCCCACGTTCACGAAACCTGCGCACCAGGTGCGTCAGCTCACGTTTACTGGTGACGATGGCGGGATCGATCTTGTCCTCATCGCACTTGGCGCGCACGCGTTGCCAGATGACATCGGCTTGTTCGCGCGTGGCTTCGATTTCACGACGCGACAGGCGGCGGGCGCCGTCGTCGGTTTGTCCCGTTTCCGGCCGGGCCTCTTCGAGAACCTGGAGAATCGCTTCGCCGAGGCGTCCCTTGACCGGACGCGGCAGGCCACGCACCCGGCGTATCGCCTCCAGCGTGATCGGCTTCAGTCGGGTCAGCTCAAGCAGCAGCGCATCTTTGACGAGTGAGCGCGGCGGCACGTCGAATTCCCTGGCGGCGCGATCACGCCATTGCACCAGCGCTTCCAGTCGCGCTCGTCGCAACGGGTCCAACATGCCGGCACCGCGCATCCGCAAACGCTGTCCCGCGGGCGTGACCTGATACGTGGCGGGAAGAGAAAACTGTTCGTTCTCCTCCCGGACCCACTCAAGCCGCCCGATTTTCGTCAGTTGTTCGACCATCGTTTCGTGCAGCAGGGGAAGATACCGCACGTCGTTGGCTGCGTAATGCTTCTGAACCTCCGAAAGCGGGCGTTCGTCCCATTGGCTGAACTTGAGCCCCGGGCCGAGATCGGCCTCGAGTAGTGAACTCACCAGCTTGCTCAGGCCGCACGGGTAACTCAGGCCGAGAAACGCCGCGGCGATCTGGGTGTCGAAGATCTCTCCGGGGGTGCGATCAAGGATGCGATACACCGGTTCCAGATCCTGCTGACCGGCATGGACGATGGTCTGTACTTTTTCGTCAGCGATGAGTTCCCAGAACGGCGTCAGATCGAGATCCGCAAGGGCATCGATCAGCGTTACCTTCTCGGTGGTCGCGACCTGAATCACGCAGAATCTGGGATAGTAAGTCTGTTCGCCGATGAACTCGCTGTCGTACGCGAAGCGTCCCGCGGTCCGGAGCGAGTCAACCAGCGCTAGAAGGTCGGCCTGGGTCTCGACGGTGTCCGGCGGGGCCTGCGGCACCATCGGGTGTTCGAGGACCGGCGGAATCGTGATCTGCTTGGCCTCGGCGTGCGCCTGGGCATGACTGCGCTGGCGGTGCCGCTGCCGGTAGGATTGCCACGTCCGCTTGTTACGTGAACCTCGTGATGAGTCATTACGATCCGCCATCGCCGCCGGAGTATCCTTCCGTGTGTGCCTCAGCCGAACCAGCCCTTCGACCAGAAGCATCGGCCACGACACCGGCTACCAGACAGGGAATTGATCGGTGAATCCAAAGGATAACGCTTGCGCGGACCCGGGACAACAGCCGGCCGACCGGCTCAACCGGTCGTCCGCAGGCCGGCCGCAATCCCCTGGATACTCTGCCGCAGCAGCGGGCGGAGCGGATCATCCTCGCCAACCGGCTCCGTCGCGCGGCGGCGGCGGAAGAGTTCGATCTGGATCAGATTGAGCGGATCGACGTACGGATTACGGACCTCGATCGATCGGCGCAGCCAGGGCGTGGTCTCGAGTAAATGTTCCACCTCAAGCACATCTTTCAGGCGGGCCATACTCTGCGCGTGTTCTTCGCGGATCATGGACCAGACCGCATCGCGCGACTCCGGTTCGGGAACGAGAGCGGCGTAGTGTTCGGAGATGCCCATGTCGGCTTTGGTGAGCGCCAGCACCGCGTTATCAATGGTCGCGGTGAAGAACCGCCAGTCACGGTACATCACGCGCAACCGTTCCACGCCACGATCGTGCGCACTGATGAACGAATCGAGCGCGGCGCCAATGCCGAACCACGCGGGAAGCAGATGCCGGTTCTGTGTCCACGAGAACACCCACGGAATTGCTCGCAGGTCCCCCAATCCGCGACGCTTGCCTCCACGGCGTGAGGGACGCGACCCAATCGGAAGTTGCTCAATCTCTTCGATCGGCGTCGCGCACTCAAAATAGCGCAGGAACCCCGGATGATCGACCAGTTCCCGGTATCGGGAGTGGGCTCGTTCGGCCAGTTCATCCATGCAGTCGATCCAGTCCGGCTCCGCTGCGCCGGACTCCATCGCGCTGAGCCGCAGCATGGCCCAGGTCACCTGCTCCAGATGTCGTGATGCGACGTGAGGATCGTCGTAACGCTGCGTGAGGACTTCCCCCTGTTCGGTCATGCGAATCGAGCCGTCCACGGTTCGGGGCGGGAGCGAGAGAATGCTGCGTGCGGCCGGCCCACCCCCTCGACCGAGCGATCCGCCCCGGCCGTGAAAGAACGTCAGACGCACATCGTGCGTGGCGGCCACGCTGTGCAACTCAACCTGCGCTCGTTGAATGTTCCAGCAGGCGGCGAGGTATCCGCCATCTTTCGTGCTGTCGGAATAGCCGATCATGACCGTCTGGCGTGCGCCGTCTCGCGCAACGTGCTGCCGATAGGCCTGGTCGTTCAGCATGCGGTTCAGTACATCCGGCGCCCGCTTGAGATCATCGACCGTCTCGAAAAGCGGAATGATGGGGATCGGAAGCCGCTCATCCGGCAGTTCAGCCTGCTTCGCCGCCCAGTGGGAGAACCACAGCACCGCCAGCACATCACTCGGCTGATGGGTCATGCTGATGATGTGCCCACCCAGCGAGTCCGGACCGTTCATCCGCGATGAGTCGGCCAGCAGCCGGAACAGGTTCAGCGTTTCCGCGGCCTGATCGCTCCACGCATCTTCATTCAGTGGATCATTCAAGCCGAGCGTTTCTCGCAGAACCTCGCAACGTCCCGCTTCATCACGGTCGCCGTAATCCTGGCAAAGTTTGCGAGCGCGAAAGATCTCATCAAGCACCGCGTGGTACCACGAAGATTCCTGCCTGACGTCCAGGCGCGCGAGGTGAAAGCCGAACACGCGCACCTGGCAGATCCAGTCGTCCAGCATGACCGCCACTTCATCCCCGCCGGGTGATCGGTGCAGACTCTCGCGCACGATCTGCAGGTCGTCGAGCAGTTCACGCTGATCGCCGTACGCCCCCGTCGGCAGGGGTGAGAACGGCTGGCGCTGTTGGGTGCGTTCGATGCGCCATTGCACCAGACGCAACCAGAGTCGGTAGGGTTCATGCGGCGAGATGGGTTCGAGCAGGGATTCGACCTCCGGCCACTTCTGACGCGCTTCGCGCAAACGATCCAGGAACGCGGGAAGGATCGGCGCACGTGCCGATGAAACGCTGAGACTCCGGCGCACCTGGCCGGCCGCGCGGTGGTGCCAGTCCAGAGCAGTCCCGCGGAGACGTTGCAGTGTGTCCTGTGTGACTTCGGCGGTCACGAACGGATTGCCATCGCGATCGCCGCCGATCCACGATCCGAACCGCAGAATCACCGGCACGTGCCAGGCGTGATCGGGGTAAGACTCACGGAGTGATTCAAGAAGGTCGCGGTAGAGCGCGGGGATCACTTCCCAGAGGGTGCCCATGAAAAACAGTCCGCGCTGGACCTCCTCCAGCACGGTCGGTCTTCGTTCCCGGAACGGTTCGGTCTGCCAGAGTGCCAGCAGGTCGGCATAGGCGCGCTGCATCAGACGTTGGTTCTCACGGGGCAGCAGGTCGGGCGAGTCCAACTCGTGAAGGTGATCGCGCAGATCCCGCACCTTTTCGCGGATCGATTTTCGCCGTGACTCGGTCGGATGTGCTGTGAACACCAGCTCGATGTCCATGCGATCGAGATGGTGCTGCAGATCGGCGGCTTCGACGCCCTCGCGTTTGAGTTCCGCCACCGCCGCCGCGATGGATTCACTTCGCGGCGCGGGAGCTTGTTGCCGTTCGCGGTGACGGAGCACGCGCACGCGGTGTCGATCCTCCGCCAGGTTGGCGAGATCAAAGAACTGGCTCAACGCACGCGAAAGCGGCGCAATGCGTTCGGGCTCGAGTTCGGCAATCCGGGCGACCAGTTTTTTCTCCGCCGCCGAATCGCCACGCCGGCGTTCCTTGGCGAGTTCCCGGATTTCCTCGACGAGTTTGAACGTCGCCTCACCTTCAACCTCGCGCAAGACGCGGCCGAGCATTTCACCCAGCATGCGAACTTCATCTCGGAGTTGCTGATCATCCATCGGGGCGAGATCCTTTCCGTCCTGCGGAGCCACCGGAGGGCCTTGAGTTCGCCTTCATCCTGCTGAAGTCTGCTGAGTTACGCAACTCGAACCATCAACAATCCGCATGAAGCTTGAACGAAAGGATAGAGTACCCGCATGTCCGATCAACGTATTGCCATGGTCACCGGCGCGGGAACCGGCATTGGCCGAGCCGTCGCTGAACGCCTTGCCCATGAGAGTTACATGGTCGCGCTGGTCGGTCGACGCCGATCGGTTCTGAATCAGGCGGCGGAGGCGATCACCGCTGCGACGGGAAACCCGGACGCCGCTCGCGCGTTTCCGACTGATGTGGCGGATCCCGATTCGTGCGTGGCTCTGGTTCGTTCAGTCCGCAAGGCGTACGGCCGAGTCGACGTGCTGATCAATAATGCCGGCGTTGCGGAACTCTGGCCGCTTGATTCCATTTCCGTGGATCAGATCCGCACGACGCTCGAGGTCAACCTGATGGGGCCGATCCTTTTGGTCCGGGAACTCTGGCCGGTGTTTGCGGAGCAGGGGAAGGGATGCGTGGTAAACGTCTCATCCATGTCGACGGTTGATCCCTTCCCCGGCCTCGGCGTGTATGGCGCGGCCAAGAGCGGGCTGGAAGGGTTGACCCGCGCCGTTATGGCGGAGCGCGGCAAAATCGACCTTCGTGCATTCTCGGTCGCGCCCGGTGCGGTTGAAACGGAGATGTTGAGATCGATGTTCTCGGCCGATGATTTGGGGCGTGAGCGGACGCTGTCGCCCGATGAGGTCGCTGGAGTCATCGTGGACTGCGTTCTCGGACGTCGTGAGGAAGACCTCGGCCGCACGATCCTGTTGCCAAGTCCATGAACGGGCGCTCCGAGCGAATCCGGATGACCTGTTCCGATTATGCCGTCATGTTTCGGGAAGGCGGATGATTCCGCGTTCTGTCCGCTTGCGATTTGTGAAGATGTATTCGACGGTGAAGTGGCTGATGGTTGCACCACGATCAGCCGGTCGCCATGACGCGGCATGCCAGGCAAGCGGCCGCCCGGCCGGTTCCGACCGGACGAGGCGTATCGGACCGTCGACACTTTCCCGAGGCAATCACGTCCATGCACGCGTCATCAACCAACTCATCCAGCAGGCCACTGCAGACGAACTCACGGCCGCGTCTGCTTCTGATCGAAGATCACGAAGAACTTCTTCGTGAAATGATCGAAGCGATCGACCGCCCGTGCTGCTCAGCCGCAGCGCTCGCGCCGGATGGCGTGGATCCCGGCAGTGTTCGTGTCTGCCGATGTGCCGGGGCGGGAGATGACGCGGTCTGCTGCGTGGCGACGGGCTCGTTGCGAGCGCTCCATCAGTGTCAATTGGAACACATTGATCTCGTGATCTGCGCGACCACGCTGGAAGACGGATCGGGTCTGGACGCACTGGCGTACATTCGCGGATTGCGCCCGAATCTGCCCGTGATCCTCACCGGCGAGCCGAGCGACACCCCGCTTGCGGTCGAGGCCATCCGCGCCGGTGCTGCGGACTTTCTGGTCACGACCGGCAGCGACCTGCGAACCATTCCCCTGGCGGTGGAAAAGAGTCTCGCGCACCAACGCATTCGTGATGAAAACGAGCGATTGCACGATGATCTCAGTCAGTCGCTGGCGGAAACGGCCGTCAAGAATCGGCAGCTTGAGACGCTGATCCAGCAATTGGAAATCATGGCGCGAACCGATGAACTGACCGGCCTGTACAACCGGCGGTGGCTCAACCTGATGCTCGAGCGCGTCTGGGCGGACCACGCCAATCAGCAGTGCAATCAACTGGCGTTCGTGATGATCGATCTCGACGGCTTCAAATCCGTGAATGATGATCTCGGACATCAGCGCGGTGATGCCGTGCTGCGGATGGCCGCCCGGCTGGTCGATGAGAGCTGTCGCAAGATGGACTTCGCGGCGCGCTACGGCGGTGATGAGTTCTGCGTGTTCCTGCCGACCATCAATGCTGAGGAGGCGGCAGGGATGGCCCATCGGATTCTCGATGCGTTTACCGGCGCGATCGATGGCGAGCCGGATCTGAGTTCTCGGGTGAGCATGTCCATCGGGTTGGCGCACCTCCAACTCAGCGCGCCGTCCACGCCGGAACAACTGGTCTCGCATGCCGATGAAGCCATGTACGCCGCGAAAGCGGCCGGCAAAAGCGGCATCATGATGAAGAAAAGAGACGGTTGCATCCCAATCACGAGCAGTGAACTGCCCGCGGCGAAGAGTCTCGAGCCGGGCGAACGTTCCGCCGGTCACCCGATTCCGGATACGCTCTATCGTCGTGCTTTGGACATGGCGCGATCCATTTCCCGCTGAGCGGTCTTCTTGGCGATATCGCGCCGTTTGTCCGCGTGCCCCTTGCCGCGGGCGAGACCGATGAGCAGCTTCGCCCGACCGCGCACAAAGTACACCTTCAGAGGCACCAGCGTCATGCCCTGTTCGCGCAGCGACATCACGAGCTTGCGAATCTCACGCCGGTTCGCCAGCAGCGTCCGCGTGCGGGTCGGCTCGTGCTGGTTGGCGGTCCCGGCCGGCGCGTATTCATTGATGTGAACATTGTGCAGACGAAGCGACGGTGGGTCCTCCGTCGCGCGGACGTATCCCTCGGCGAGACTGACCTGGCCGGCCCGAACGGATTTAATCTCGGTGCCGGTCAACTTCATGCCGCACTCGAGCGTGTCGAGAA
Organism: Phycisphaerales bacterium; assembly: GCA_007693845.1. Classification (GTDB taxonomy): domain Bacteria; phylum Planctomycetota; class Phycisphaerae; order Phycisphaerales; family SM1A02; genus SKZB01. The sequence continues at coordinate 4,200 of RECV01000093.1, read as the reverse complement.
CGTGATAATCGTGCCGCGCTTTGCGGTTCTCAATCGTCGGCTCATTGGTCGCGCCGGCTTTCGATTTGTTCTTTTTCGCGGCCATAGCGATCGATCATGGTAGAGCGCATGCGCCCGCATCACAATCATGCGAACGTTGGGCACTTCAGCGCGTGGGTGCGGGGCCTTCACGTTGCGGGTTGGGGCACAACACCGCGGTAGCAGACGCACACGCCGAAGGTCATCGGATGTTGCGCGATCTCACGGAAACCGGCCTGCTGCATGCGTTCGGTCATCGCCTCGCGGGTCAAAAACGTTTCCACCGAGCGGGGAAGGTACCGGTACGCGCCGGAACGGTCGCGCGCGATCCAACTCGCGGTGCGCGGCATGACCTGGTGGCAGTAGAACCGATTGAGCGCGCGGATCATGCGGTTCTTCGGTTCGCTGAACTCGAGAACGATGAGCCGTCCGCCCGGCCGCAGGACGCGGAAAAACTCCGCGAGCGCGCGCGGCGGTTCGCTGACGTTGCGGATGCCGAACGCGATTGACACGATATCGAAGCTCGCATCGTCGAAGGGCAGATCCATCGCGTCACCCTGCCGGTACTCAATCGCCTTCAGCGGGGCAGGGGACTGATCACGCGCGGCCTTGTGACGGGCGATCTCCAGCATGGGTTCGGTGAAGTCCAGCCCGATGACACGTTCCGCGCCGGCGAGGGCGAACGCCTCGGCCAGATCGCCCGTGCCGCACGCCACGTCCAGCACGTGGTCCTGGGGGTTGATTTCCGCCAGTTTTACCGCCTGACGCCGCCACGCCTGATCGCGACCGAATGAATGCAGCCGGTTGTTCAGATCGTAGGATTGCGCGATGGCGGCAAACATCGATCGAACGCGTTCGGCCTTGTCGGCCCGCTCGTGCGGGTTGTCGGACAGATCCTGCTCTGTCCAGGACGGTTTTGACGAGGAGGTGGAAGGTGTTGGCGTCGTCGGTGTCATCTTCGTTCATGATAGCCCGCGTCCGGATATGATGAATCTGTAGGAATTGGGATGTCCACCCCGTGATGGCTCAAAAGTGTCCTGCTCAGCGATGGAGGTAGACCATGTCGATTCGAATGACCATTCTCGTGCTCGTACCGGCGCTCATGCTGCTGGGCGGGTGCAAGACCAACCCCGAAACAGGTCGCGCGCAACTTCGCCTGCTTCCCTCCGCGCAAGTTTCCGCCATGGGCAGTGAAGCCAAGCCGGGACTGATCAATGAGTACGGCGGCGAAGCCAAGTCCGCAGAGCTGCGCAACTACATCGATGAGATCGGCAGAAAGCTCACCCCACATGTCGCGGAAGAGTTTGCGGAGGTCGAGTGGGACTTTATCGTGCTCGACTCGGAGGTGATCAATGCATTTGCACTGCCGGGCGGCAATGTCTTTATCAGCCGCGGTCTGCTCCAGCGCTTCACGAACGAGGCGCAGGTGGCCGCGGTGCTCGGCCACGAAATCGGGCATGTCACCGGTCAGCACGTCGATGAACGCATCAGCCATGCGGTCGGTCTGCAAGGCCTGCTGGTCGGCATCGGTATTCTGGCCGGCGGATCGGATTCGGAACTGGTCCGCGCGGCACCAACGGTCATCGGCGGCGTCGGGACCGGCTTTCTGCTCAAGTTCGGACGGGATCAGGAACTCGAAGCCGATTCACTCGGCATGCGGTACATGGTTGCAGCAGGCTACGACCCGCAGGGCATGGTGCAGGTGCTGGAGGTTCTTCGCGATGCCGCTGGCGGTGCTTCGCCGCCGGAAATCCTGTCCACGCACCCCGATCCCGGTCGGCGTATCAACGATGCCAAGCGTCTGATCGATAGGCAGTACGCCCATACCAGGAACAATCCCGACTATCAGCTTCGGCAGAGCCGATTCGATCAACGCGCCCGACCACATCTCGGTTCACCATCTTCCGTGGCCATGTTCGCGCCGGGATTTCTGCGGTGCGGTGGTTGTTGTTCAAGTCATCACTAACCTTTCCGGCATCCTCTGCCGGTGGGTCGTCCATGGCTCGATTCGGAAAGCCGGGCCGATTCACTTGGCCGAGTCGCTCGCGTGCCGATACAATCTTTGGCTTGAAGAATTCTGCTCCGGTCGCGCAGCGCGACCGACCACGTCTCGGAAGGAATCCGCTTCATGATTGTTGATCTGCACACGCAAGTCTGGTCCAGCCCGGATCAGCTTGGGAACGAGATCGCAGAACGCATTCGGCGTCGTCAGACCGAGAACTGGGGACAGTTCGACGGGAATCCTGCCGCCCACGAGCAGGCGATGAACTGCGTCGATGTCGCCGTGGTTTTCGGCTGGCGTTCCCAGCGCCTGAAGGCCGAAGTCCCCAACGAATTTATCGCCGATTTTGTAAGCCGTGATCCCGCCCGTCGCATCGGCGTGGCGGGGATCGACCCCATGGCCCCCGATGCCGAGGAGCAGATCGAGAAAGCGTTCGAACTCGGGCTGAGCGGCATCAGTGTCTCTCCGGCCTGTCAGGGCTTTCACCCGGCGCATTCCGACGCCATGCCGCTCTACGAGAAATGCGCGGAGGTTGGCGTGCCGCTCTTCGTCATGACCGGCAGCCCGAATCCCTCCAGCGCGATGATGGAGTTCGCCCGGCCGTCCATGTGGGATGAAGTTGCCCGCGCGTTTCCAACCCTCCCGATCGTCATCAATCAACTCGGTTGGCCGTGGATCGACGAAACGCTCGGTTTGATCGAAAAACATGATCGCGTGTTCGCGGACATCGCCGGCATTGCAACCCGACCCTGGCAACTCTTCAACGCGCTTCTCAGCGCTTCGGGCGTTCGTGTGCTGGAGAAACTGCTCTTTGCTTCGGGCTACCCGCGCGACGTTCCCGCCAAGGCCATCGAGGTTCTTTACACCGTGAACAGTTTCAGCCACGGCACGCAGTTGCCGACGGTTCCGCGGTCCCAGATCCGCGCCATCATCGAGCGTGATGCGCTGTCACTGCTCGGAATCGACCATGATGGTGCAGCCGAGCGGAGTGATGGGATCTACGGCGTGCAGGAGGAGAAACTGCCCGCACTCGCGGCAGGGGAGGACTCCGAGTCGTGAATCTGCCCTCGGTCCCCCGGACGCTGGCCGCCGTTTTCGGTCTGCTGTTGATATGTAATCTGGCCGGATGCGCCGGCCGCAGCTTCTTTGACTTCGGCGGACCCCAGGGAACCGTGCAGGTCCGAAGTTTCGGCGAGGATGCGGTCCGCGTCGAAAGCCGGCTCGGCTTCGGAATCTACACCCAGCGCGAGCAGGTTGAACATACGTTCATCCTCAGTGACGTTCCCCTCGATCAACTGGTCAGCGGCGAGGTTCGCAGCGGCCAGATCGTGCACATCGAGTTTCTCTGGACACCCCGACCGGGCAGCACGCCCGTGGAAGCTACTGGGGTCAACACGAGCGTACGGTACATTCTGATTTCCGAAGGCGAGCTCGGCATCTACAGCGGGGCCGGTTTCGCGATGGTGCGTGGTCAACTCGATTCCGATCAGGTGACGATCGACGTTCGGGATGCCTCGCTGAGACTGACCGACCAGACCGACGGGTTCGTTGATCTCCTCACGCCGGCCCGACTGACCGCCACCATGGGCGCGCAGCGCGATGATCGCCTGACCCTGCAGATGCACTACGCGCTCAGCCAGTTCGTGACCGACAAACTCGGGGTCAGCCGCTTCGTGCACCACATGGAACGGCTGGATCGGCCAAATGAACATGGCCAGTCACTGCATCCGGAGATGCCTGAACTGGCCACAGCCATTGGTGCAATTCAATAGAAAAAGGGTGCCGTGCGTCAACACGCGTTTGCGTCGAGCTTGAGACCCGGGATCATCGGATCATCCTCAGGCGTTGATCGCGTTGATCTTCACCCGCAGCAGCGGCTGGCGGTGACCCTTCTTCACGCGGTAGCCCTTGCGGCGCTTATACTTGATCACGTCGACCTTCGGGCCTTTGAACGCGTCAAGGATCTCGCCGGTCACGGACGCACCGTCAAGGTAGGGCGTGCCGACCTTCGCGGCCTGCTTGCCGTCACCCGCCGCGAGCACGCGGTCGAAGGTGATCTCCGGCTTGCTTTCGTCGTATTCGCGCACATCCAGTTCAACGACGTCACCTTCGCTGACCTTGATCTGCGTTCCGCTGTCTTCGATAATGGCGTACACCGAACAGTCTCCTTGCAAGGGAAT
>RECV01000068.1 GCA_007693845.1 Phycisphaerales bacterium | reverse complement strand
GCGATCGAAGCGGTGTTGCGTTACTTCTTTTCGCGGGTTTCGCAGGACTTTTCCGGGGTGCCGTTGAGCCCGAAGCGAATTGCCGGCCGGGCCTCGTGCAGGCATCGGCCGTGATGAACCTGGCCGACATAAATCCGGTGGTCACAGTCCAACTCGACGTTCCGCGCCAGTTCGCACTCCACGTAGGACATCGCCCGTTCGATGACCGGCGATCCACCCGGTGCGGCGTGGGTGGGCAGGCAGACGAAGGGATCATCCGTCCGGTCCGGCGGGGTGGCGAATTTCCTCTGAAGAAACCGATCCTTTTCGTCAATCTGGCAGAGCGCGAACATGCGGCTGTCCCGGATGATCGGCTCGATGGGCATGCCCTTGCGCAAGGCGATCATCAGCAGCGGGGGATCAATGCAGCAGCGCTGGACCCAGCGGACGAGAATGCCGCTGGAGAGCCCGTCACAGGCCGCGGTCATGATGTACATGCCCGTGGGGATCTGATCGAGCGCTGCTGAGATGGAAGCTGCAGCATCCTGCGCCATGGGCAAACTCCGGTGCGTGCGAACAACCAGGCATCCCGTGGATGCCCCGTGGATAAGTCATCAATCGGCGGGTGGCGTGCCGGTGTGCAGGCAAACCGGCTCACCCGCCGCGACTCCTCCGAAAAAAATTTTCACCACACGCCGGAAAAGTCAAAATGCTTTCACCACATTGGTTTACGAAAGATCGATTTTTGACATATCGGAACATGTTTGGGAGGTCTGGGGGAGAAAGTGGAGCATTTGAATTGCAAAGTGGGGAGAAATGGGTAGATTGTCTTTGACTTCAGGTCGAGGAACCAATGCGTGTTATTTACCGGCGAGTACGAGCACACGATCGATGCCAAGCTTCGGCTGGCGATGCCGTCGGAGATTCGCTCGCGGATCGATCCGGAACGCCAGGGAGCGGCGTTCTATCTCGCCCCCGGACCGAACGGGGCGATCTGGATCTGGCCGGAGCGGACGTTCGAGGACATGGCCGGCGCGATGGCGCAGTCGCTCTTGCCGGACGAGGATCTGCTCGATTTCGAGGAGTACCTCTTTCCCAACTCGCATCGGGTCGAACTGGACAAGGCCGGTCGGATTCGCCTGCCCGAGCGCATGCTCAAGGAAGCGGCCATCGAATCCTCGGTCGTCATTCTCGGGGTGAAGGATCACCTCGAATTGCGCGACCCGGCACGCTGGGCCGAGCAACGGCGCGAAAAACTTGCCCGACAGCACGAAATCATGCTCCGGGCACGTCAGGCACTGAGTCATGCTTCCCGGACGGATGGAACCGCCAGGAAATCGGACGAAAAGGACGAGAAACAGTCATGATCGAAACCCGCTGCGGAATTGGAGCAGCAGCGGACAGACAACTTGTGGTTCAGGGATGATCGCCCAGCGATTGGGCTGGTCGGGCAAGGATGCCCGGAGGCACGTGTGAATCGAGGAGCGTGGGGTCAGGGACGACCGCTCACTTCTCCTTCACGCCCCGCGAAGTGTCGCTTCGCAACGTGTCGAACCCGCCACAGAAACGATGGTGAGGCCAAGGACGGCTTCACACTGCGACCTGCCCAGGAGCACGGATTCGCTCACTTCGGCAGTCGAACACCAAGTGCCTCAGGTCGACGGACCTTTGGCCACCGCTTCCTGTCCTCGGTCGTCACCGCGACCGAAGACAGTTTGCCCGCCGGATCGTCTGACCTGTTCGACCGTCGGCTCCAGGACCTCTTCCCTGCTCGTGGCGCGCCCACCACGCCCGCGAGCTTTTTTACGCGGATGGCTTCCCGGCGCGCGAGATGACGCCCACGCTCATTGACGTGGGCGGACGGTGTGCTTCTGACTTCAGCGACGATCAAATCACTCACGGGCAAATCACCCACGGGCGAATCGCTCGCGAGCGTCAGGTGGTCGATTCCCCGCCGGCTGCGGGACGGATCTTGCCGGCAATGTCCGGCTTATCCGCAGCGATCTGATCGGCGACTTCGCGGCGGTGCACATCGACCTCGCGCGGGAACGCAAAGGCCAAGCGAACCCGATCGCCTTTGATCGAGGCGACTCGGATGATGCCTTGTGGATTGGCCGGATCGCCAATGACGACCTCTTCCCCCTCGCGACGTGTGATGACAAGCATTTCAGGACCTCCTGCCTCTCGATTCAAGCGCTTGCTTGCGCGCTGCCCACCAGCCGTACAGGGTACACAATCCCGGCGATTCAGGCCAAACGAAAAGTCACGACTTTACAGATTTGATTTCGTGGCCGACTTTCCGGCCGATGCAGCCGACTGCCGACTTCTGATTTAACCGATTGCCTGCCCAATGGTTACGTGCCGGATTGTCCATCGGTTCCGTATCCGCCAAAACCAGCTCGTGGCAGGGAACGCTCATCCAAGCCAACCGTGCGGCTGCCGCAAATCCCCAGATCATCCACTCGGGGGCGGAATTGCCGAGAATTTCCAGCTCGGAAGAAAACTTCAGTTGACCGCCTCGACCGCCCGGACCGCCGGCACGTGCTCTTTCAGATTCCGCTCGATGCCCGCCTGGAGGGTCATCGTACTCGACGGGCAGCCGACACACGCCCCGTGAAATCGGACCGAGACCACGCCGTCCTCGGTCACATCCACGAGTTCCAGATCACCGCCATCGGACTGCACTGCCGGCCGGATCAGGTTCAAGATGTACTCCACCTGCTCGCGCAATGATGCCTCTTCTCCGGTTGACCGTCCGGTCACGGATTTTGACGGTGATTTCTCGGCTTCTCCGTCCGGCGTTCCTGCTTTTCCGTCTGATTCCATCGTCATACGTGCGATTCCTTCTCGTGAACTTTTCCTCATCGTAGGTTCCGGCCGGGGTTTCGACCACACGTGGGGTGGATCAGAACCGCTCCCAAGGGGCTCGGCCGAAGAGGGAAACCGCACAACGCTGCTCCCGGGGCCGATTTTACGGTTGGAGAAGCCGATTTTTGCAGTATGCTGTCTTCAACGCATCAGGGTCAGCGATGTGTGTTGGTGGCGCTTGGTGCAGTGCCCTGACGGAATGGAGACATGACGTCGTGGGAGGGACGTAAGATGCGAAGAAGTTTTTGTACTCGGGAAACAGTGCTCGTCGCGGACACCATCAATTTCGGCCCAACCAGCGGGCTGATCAGGTGTCTGGCGGTAATCCTTTGCTTTGGGATCCTGCCGCCTCTCTACGCCGGCCCCTGTGTGAAAGCCAATGCCGTTGAGTGGGCATCGCAGTTCGGTTCCAGCAGCAATGACTTTGTCCGGGACGCGGCCATCGATCAGGATGGCAACATCTACGCGGTCGGCTGGACGCAAGGGATCATGCATGGCCAGAATGCGCCCGGCGGGCCGAATGATTCTTTCATTATGAAGTTCTCGCCGAACGGCATCCTTCAGTGGGTGCGCCAGTTCGGCACCACCGCCGCTGATCGCATCATTGGCGTGGCTGTGGACCCCAGCGGAGATATCTTCGTCGCGGGCATCACGTTCGCGGCGATGCCCGATCAAGAGTTCATGGGCGGTCTCTCCGACGCTTACCTCGCTCGATTCTCGCCCGACGGGGACAAGCTTTGGCTCAAGCAGTTCGGCACGAGCGCGACCGACCAGGGCTACCGGGTGGCGGTCAATTCGCAGGGGAACGTGTTCGTCTCGGGAACGACTTGGGGACGGTTTCCCGGCGAAACGCAGACCGGGCCGATCGATGTCTTTCTTGCCAAATTCACCAACGACGGCGAGCACATCTGGATACGTCAGTTTGGCACGCCGGGGGGCGATTCCGGGCCCGGCCTGGCCGTCGATGCGAACGACCACATCTACGTGGGTGGGTACACCACGGATGACTTTGCCGGCCAAAGCGGCCCGCCCGGCGTGAACGCATTTCTCACCAAGTTCCTCCCCAACGGAACCAAAAGTTGGGCCCGGCAAATCGGTTCCGGTGAGAACACCATCGGTGCTTACGTCGCCGTGGATGGTCAGGGTGACATCTATCTCACTGGCAACACCCAGGGATCACTGCCCGGCGAAGTCGGCGCGGGCATGGCCGATGCCTTTGTTGCCAAATTCAGTCCTAACGGTGATTTGAAGTGGCATCGACAAATCGGAACCGAGGGTGACGACTTTGCTTTCGGTATCACGGCAAGATCAGACGGAGGCGTCTACATCACCGGTTTCGTCAGTGGCGCATTGCCGAACCAACAGTTCAACGGCGTCGCCGACGTCTTCGTTGCACACTACCAGTCGGATGGTTCACTCGCTTGGCTCAGCCAGTTCGGATCATCCCAGCAGGACATTGGACGCGTGGTCAAGATCGGCCAGAACGACCGTGTCGTTGTGGCCGGATTTACGGAGGGAAACATTAAGGGCCAGCCGAACATGGGCGGCAAGTCCGCTTTCATCACCGGCATGGGCACGTGTATCCGCACACCCGGCGACCTCACCGGGAGCGGCGCGGTCGATGTGCAAGACCTGCTTACTCTGCTCCAAAACTGGGGGCCGTGCGAGTTCACCTTCGACTGTCCCGCGGACATCAACGGAGACGGGTATGTCGATCTCTTCGACTTGCTGCTCCTGTTGGAGAACTGGGGCTAGCCGCGGAAAAGTCGGTTTTTTCACCCCGAACGGGGGTGGCGGAACTGGCGCATGCCTGAGACATGGCCCTCATATGACCAGCGCATGGAAAATGCCGCGCTGCCGACCGGTCATGTGGTCGTGCGATTCGTGGCCGGTACACTATCAGTATGTTCCACACGATCCGAATGCAGGACCGGTTGAACCGGTGCCACTTTATCAACGACGGTTTCGGCGACCTGGCCGCCGTCGTTCCGATGGCACTGCTCTTCATCACCCTGGCGATGTTTTCGGTCGGATGCGCCACGACCGTCCCCATCGAAGAAGCCATGGGGGAGTTGCGTGATCCGAACAATTCCCCCGGCCGGCAGGTCGCCGCGATGAACGCGCTTGACACCACGCCGGAGGACGAGGCCTACCGTGAACAGCTTCACCGGCTGATGTACGTGCCCGGGTACACCGTGGCTGTGCGCGAGGAAGCGTTCAAGCGCCTCGAAGCGATCGACCCCGAGGGTCTCAAACGCACGATTCGTCAGCGGTACCCCCGCCTCAACATGCCCGGCTGGTCGCAGCGTTTGAGCGAACTGATCGCCGATCGCGGCTGGGTCGAGCTGACCCCCGCGCTGATCAGCCGATGGGGACGGGAAAACCCGCTCATCCGTGATGAGTCCGATCGCATCGAGTACCAGACGCTGGTGAAGTTGCACGGCCAGGAGGCGATCGCTGATCTGCTGTTCGACACCTTTCTGACCGCGCGCTCCGTCGCGGAACAGGGACTGCGCGTGCGCTGCTGGGACCTTCTGCACCGACTCGGGCATCGCGACCGGCTGATCGAACTGATTACCGAGGCGGAACTGCCCGAAGATGATGCGATGCTGATCGACCTCCGCGCGGGGGCGGTTGAACTCGGCATCGTGCCGCACAACCGCGAAGAGATTCTCTGGCTGCGCAAACTGCGGGAGCCCGCCCGCGCTGACTTCTGGTCCGAAGCCCGCAGCGCGATGGCGCAGCTTTCCGCTGAACGCCGCCGCGAACTGGAGCTTCGCGATCTGGCGATCGTCGTGGCCGCCGCCCGGCACGCGCCCGAGATGCTCACCATGAGCACGCAGGAGCTCGACCGGCGCCTGACCGCGTACCTCGACACGCAGCGGCATCACCATCCGACCGATGACTTCGACAACATCCGCGGTGGACGTCGCGATCTTCTGCGCGATCATCGCGATCGCCTGAAGTGGGGCGATTACGTTGCCATGCACATGGCCATCAAAGCGTTCCAGGTTCCCCAAATGGTCGAGCATCTCTTCGATTTCGCAGAGCGCGACCGACAGGACGACACCACGGAGTACGGCGGGGTGATCGATCTGGATGAACAGGGGCGATTTGAACTGCTCGAGTTCATCCCGCGGATTCGGCAGCATGCGCAAAAGTTCATCGCTTCCCAGGAAATGCTCGATGCCGCGTACACCGCGCTTTTTCACTTTCACAACCACGCGCAACGCTACAACAACGCCGACTACGCCGGGCCCGGGTTCGGCGATCTGAACTACGCGGACAATCTCCGCGCCAACTGCCTCGTCTTCACGTTCATCAACGAGAACACGATCAACATGGACTACTACCGGCACGGTCGGGTGGTCGTCGATCTCGGGGAGATTCGAAGGTAAGTGACTGAAGGCAACCCGCAGTGAGCGACAGGCGACCGTTCGTCTGCTGCGGAAACGGGCGGGTTGCGGGCATGCTCATGTGTCTTGCCCCGTAACGACTCGCGACTCTCCTCTCATCGATTCCGAATCCCGCGTTCTTCTTTCTCATGCAGCTCTATCCGCTTCTGCTCGTCGCGATTGTTCTGGCTGCTGACGGCGGCATGCGCGCGGAGGCGGATCAGTTCGGTCTCTCGGCCGGGCAGATCGCCATGCTGGCCGTCCTGCCGCAGATCGCGATTGTGCTGCTGGTTCGAAGCGCGACCTGGTTCTTCTGCCGCCGAATGGATCGACAGGGCTCAGCGCAGGCGATCATGTCCGCCGAGCGCATCACGCGTCAGTCCCGCTGGGTGATTCTGGCCTGGCACGCTGCCGCGGTGCTCATGTTCGGCTGGCTCGACACGGTGCGGAGCGTGACCGGCAACTTGATCCTGATCGATGAACTCATCGTGTTGCTCCCGCCCCTGCTGGCGGTGATCGGCACCTTCTGGGCGTACTACCCGGTGGAGCGGCGATGGCGCGAGGCGCTGATCGTTCGGCGACTGGATGATGGCCGCCCCCTGCACCCAATGCCTTCGCGCAGCGGGTACGTGTGGAACCAGACGCGCATGGGGCTGCTGATTCTGCTCGTGCCGGTCCTGTTGATCGTCGGGCTATCACAGACGGTGCGCGTTCTCATGGAGCCGTACGCCGACGCGGCCTGGGGGGCGTGGGTCATGGGCGGCGCGTTGTTCTTCTCCGCCGCGATGGTGTTTATCTTCGCGCCGGTCATGATGCGTTACATTCTGAACGTCGAGCCGATCCCCCCCGGACCTTTGCGCGACATGCTGCTGGAGATCTGCCGCGCGCACAACGTCGGTGTCCGCGAACTGCTGATCTGGCGCACCGGGGGCATGATGATCAATGCCGCGGTGATGGGACTGATCGGTCGGCTGCGGTACGTGATGATTACCGACGGCCTGCTGGAATCCATGGGGCGCGAACAGGTGCGCGCGGTCATGGCGCACGAGATCGGCCACGTACGACACCGACATATTCCGTGGCTGGTGATGATTCTTGCCGCAGCGCTGCTCGTCACGAGCATTCTGCTGGATGGCTCATTGATGCTGCTTGGCGTGGCGGGGGTTGAGGCCGCCTTCCACTTGCTGCAATGGATGCCGAGCGTTGCGCTGCTGACCGCGGTGCAGTTGGTGATCGTCCTCATTGTTTTCGGCTGGGTGTCCCGCCGATTTGAACGGCAGGCCGACACGTTCGCGGTGAAGCACCTGAGCGCCCATCCATCACCGTTGCCCGTGCTGATCGACCGCCGCGCCCAGGCCGATGCCGCGATGCATGATCCGTCGGATCAGGGTGACCATGCGATGGGTGTGGGCGGTGCCGAGGAAATCGGCGTGAGGTCCGCCCCGATTTCGCGCGATGCGATCGATCCCGAGGCGGTGCTCGCCATGAACCGGGCGCTCGGCCTGATCTGCGAGTTGAATCTTGTTGATCCCGAGCGGCCGAGCTGGCGGCACGGTTCGATCGCCTGGCGTCAGCGTTATCTCCGTTCGATCGTCGGCGCGCCGATCGGCGAACTGCCGATAGATCGCACCATCTCCCGGCTCAAATGGACAGCGCTCACGCTGCTGATCGCGTCCCTTCTGCTGGGGGCGGTCATCGTGCGATCAAGTACACTACAGTTGGTGGAGGCGGCCTCGAATCAGGCGGTCTGCCAGTGGTCGGCCTCACACCGCCTTGTGGATGATGTCGTGGATCATGCGGGACTTCCGCGACGGAATTGAAGGACTGAATCGAGAGGTTCGATCGTGATTCGTTTCACCAAAATGCAGGGGATCGGCAACGACTATGTGTACGTCAACGGCTTTGAGCAGTCGATTGACGATCCTTCTGAACTCGCCGTCGAAATCGCCGATCGACACTTCGGTGTGGGTGGGGACGGGCTGATTCTGCTTCTGCCGCCCGAGCCCGATGCGGATGCCGATGTGCGCATGCGCATGTTCAACGCCGACGGCTCGGAATCCGAGATGTGCGGCAACGGCGTGCGGTGCGTCTGCAAACTCGCGCATGATCTCGGCATCAGCACCCGCCAGCCGATGCGAGTTCAGACCGGTCGCGGCGTGCTCTCACTCGACTACGAGCTCGACGAAGACGGCCTGGTGCGCGATGTCACCGTCGATATGGGGGAGCCGATTCTGAACCTCGCGGAGATTCCGGTGGATGAATCGAAGATCAAGGAGAGCGTGGAGCCGGTGCACACGTTCGAAGCGCACGGCATCGATTTCCACGCGGTGTTTGTCTCGATGGGCAATCCGCACGCGGTCATCTTCGCGCGCGATATCGCCGCGGTGAATCTCCAGGCGGTCGGGCCGGTTCTGGAAAAGCACGACGCGTTTCCGAAACGCATGAACATTCATTTCGCGCACGTCCACGGCCGGGACGAAATCACCATGCGCACCTGGGAACGCGGATCGGGTATCACCCTCGCCTGCGGGACGGGCGCGTCGGCGGTCTGCGTTGCGGCGGTCCTCACCGGGCTCACGGAACGAGAAGTGCTCACCCACCTTCCCGGCGGGGATCTGACGATTCGCTGGGATGAAGCCAGCAATCACGTCTTCATGACCGGACCGGCCGTCGAAGTCTTCCGGGGCGAATGGCGCGGCGTGCCGGTCAATACCTAGAAGTCGGACGGCAGAATTCCGGAAGTGAAACGAACCAGAGCCAACTGCCAAGAGCCCAATCACCATGCCCACCCCGCCTTTCATTTCGTCCCTCGCCGCGCGCCACGATGAGCTCGTCTCGACCCTCGCCAACCACGTCGCGATCCCGACGGGCCACAGCTATCGGCCGGGGCTGGATGAGTACCGCGGACTGCTCGCGGAGCGGCTGGAGAAACTCGGCGCGACGATTGAACATCGAACCGGCGATGCCCGGCCGTGGTGGCTCGATCACTCCGGCAGGTCGCGCGAGGAAATCGAAGCGGAGACCGAAGAGCCGCTGCCGGTCCTCATCGCGCGGAAGCAGACGGACCGCGATTCGCCGCGCGTCATGATTGCCGGCCATCTCGACACGGTGCACGATCCGAAGGGATCATTCCGTGAGATGACCATTGACCGCGAGAAGAAGTTTGCGAACGGCCCCGGTGTGGTGGACATGAAGGGCGGCGTGCTGATTGCCATCGCGGCCCTCGAAGCGCTCGCCGAGGCCGGGATCGACTGCAACTGGACGGTCGTGCTGAACTCCGATGAGGAAACCGGTTCGTTTCAGAGCGCTCGCATCCTGCACGATGTCGCTTGCGAGCATGATCTGGGGATCGCCATTGAGCCCGCGCTTGCTGACGGCTCGCTGGCCGTTGAACGCATGGGTTCCGGCCAGTGCATGATCGAGGTGTTCGGCCAGTCCGCGCACGTCGGCCGCGAGTTTGAGAAGGGGATCAGCGCGGTTACGAAGCTGGCGGAAGTCCTGCTGATGCTCTCGAAGATGGCGCGCCCGTCGGAAGGTCGAATCGTCAACGCCGGTCCCTTGAAGGGTGGCGTGGTGACCAACGCCGTGCCGGACTACGCGGCGTGCTGGGTGAACGTACGGTACCGTGATCCGGAAGCGGGGGAGAACCTCGCGCGGATGATCGATGAACTGGCGACGAAGGGCGATGACCTGCCCCGGGTTGTGGTGCACCGTGAGTGGAATCGTCCGGCCAAGCCGAAGACGGACGGCGTCAAAGCGTTCGCACAGTGCATTCGGGAGGCCGCGGAGTCACTCGGCCAGGAACTGCCGTTCGCCTCGACCGGCGGGGTGTGCGATGGCAACATCATGCAGGCGGCGGGCCTGCCGACGCTCGACACGCTGGGCGTGCGGGGTGGAAATCTGCACCGGCCGGATGAATTCATCGAACTGGCCAGTCTCGTCGACCGCAGTCAGTTGCTCGCCATGGTGCTCAGCCGGATCGCCATGGGTGAATTGACTGTGCCCGCCCGCAAATGTGTGGCACAATAGAGTGATCGGAGAAAGCGAGGAGAGGGATTCGGAACTGATTCCGCCAGCGTCGCGGATCATGAACGGGTTCTTTGGGGTGCGGGTGGAACGACGGGTGTCAGTGGGAGGGCAGCGCGTTGCCCCATGAAGAAGAGACATCGCATTTACCGCACGATGCGGAAGCCGATCGCCATCACCGCAAGGCGTCGCTGTTTCTCCGCGCCTGCGAGCAGCCGCCGGAAAAGCGGATGGAGTTTCTGCGTGATGCGTGCGGCGAAGAGACGACGCTGTTTCACGAACTCGAAGCGCTCTGCCGCGCTGACGCTACGGATTCCTCGTGGCTCAAGTCGGGACAGCTCCACCAGAAGATCGACATGAACGCGCTTCTCGGGGGCGCAACCGATCACGAGAAAACCGACATTCCCGGTTACCGCCTGCTGGAGGTCATCGGTACCGGCGGCATGGGCGTCGTGTATCGCGCGGAGCAGGAGAGGCCGCACCGGTTCGTGGCGCTCAAGATTCTTCGCAGCGGTCTCGCGAGCGGCGAGCAGGGGCTCATCCGCCGTTTTCGGGCGGAGGCGGACATTCTCGCGCGCCTGCAACATCCCAATATCGCGGCCGTGTACGACGCGGGAACATTCCGCACTTCTCGCGGGCACGAACAGCCGTTCATCGCCATGGAGCTCATCGAGGGCGTCACGCTCGATGAATACCTCGACGCAAACTCACTCGAACTCGATGCGCGACTTCAACTGTTTCTCGACCTCTGCGCGGCGGTGGAGCACGCGCACCGGCGCGGTGTGATTCATCGTGATCTCAAGCCCGCGAATGTTCTCGTCCTGCCGACGGGGCAGATCAAGGTGCTTGACTTCGGCATCGCGCGGGTCACCGCCGAGGACTGGGCCTCCACGCTGGTCACGAGCGCCGGGCAGATGCTGGGGACGCTGGCGTACATGAGTCCCGAACAGGTCGCCGGCCGGGCCGAACCGGTTGATAGTCGCTCGGACATCTACGCGCTCGGGGTGATGCTCTACGAACTGCTGGCTGGCAAGCTGCCCTTCGATCTTCGTGGCTGTTCGCTGCCCGATGCGATCATGATGCTGCGCGACGCTGAACCGCGGCCGTTGGGCGAGACCACCCGCGCGCTCCGGGGCGATCTGAGCATGATCGTCAGCAAGGCGCTGGAGCGTGAGCCCGCGCGGCGGTATGCGTCCGTGGCGGACATGGCGGCTGATGTGCAGCGGTTCCGGCTGGGTGAACCGATTCACGCCCGGCCGGCATCGCGCATCTATCGCACCCGGAAGTTCGTCCGTCGCCACCGGACGCTGGTGGTCGCCACCGCGCTGACGTTCCTCCTGCTCATCGGTGTGATTGCCGGGCTGTCGAAGTATGCGGTGGAGACCCGCGCCGCGGCGGAAGCCATCGAATCCGCGCGGCAGGAGGCGCTGGCGGCCCAGCGCGATGCGGAGCAACG
>RECV01000069.1 GCA_007693845.1 Phycisphaerales bacterium | reverse complement strand
CCGAGGATGCGGCTGGGTTTGCCGTTGTTTCGGTGTGCATCACCATCATGCTAGGATCATCGGCAAGCCGGTGGCGGGAACTTGGCGAAACTCCTCATCGGATGCAGGCAGCCGCTACCATGACCGCCTGGCCCGTTTCACCGGTTCCCTGGATGGAGTTGTTCAGTGGCGAATATTGTGATCCTCGGCGCGGGGATGGTCGGTTCGGTCATGGCGCGTGACCTGGCGCGGGACGCTGACTTCGACATCACTCTGGTCGATCGGAGTGAGGATGCGCTCAGTCGCACCGCTTCCCTGATCGATCGTCCGATGAAAACGACCGCTGCGGATCTTTCCGACTGCGAAGCCATTCAAACGGTCATCGCCCCGGCAGACATCGTCCTCGGCGCGATGGGGAGCACCATTGCCTACGAGGCCCTGCGCACCGTCATCGAAAATGGGAAGAACTATTGCGATATCAGCTTCATGCCGGAGAACGCGCTCGAACTGGACGATCTGGCCCGGCAGCGCGGCGTGACGGCCATCGTTGACTGCGGCGTCGCACCGGGAATGAGCAACGTCCTCGCGGGATTTGCTGCGTCTCGACTGGATCCCTGCGAGTCGATCGAGATCTATGTGGGCGGCCTGCCGCGCGAACGTCGCTGGCCGTTCGAATACAAGGCCGCCTTCTCGCCGTACGACGTGATCGAGGAATACACCCGCCCGGCTCGTCTGGTGGAACACGGCCAGGAGGTCGTGCGGGAAGCGCTCAGTGAGCCGGAACCGATCGAGTTTCCCGGCCTGGGGACACTGGAAGCATTCATCACCGACGGCCTGCGCAGTCTGGTCGACACGCTCGACGTGCCCTTCATGAAGGAGAAGACGCTGCGCTATCCGGGGCATATCGAGCTCATGCGCGCGTTCCGCGAAACCGGATTGTTCAGCGAAGAGCCGGTGGAGCTGAACGGTCAGCGAGTCGTGCCGCGCGAGTTGCTGGCGAAATTGATGTTCCCAAAGTGGACGTACGAGCCGGGCGAGGAAGATCTGACCGTGATGCGCGTGATCGCCACCGGCCGCGAGAACGGAGAGACCGTTCGGCTGCAGTGGGATCTCTTCGACCGCTTCGATCGAGAGACGGGCATGACGAGCATGGCGCGCACGACGGGTTTCCCCTGCACGATCATGGCGCGACGGGTTCTGAACGGTGAGTTCAAACCAACGGGCGTCATTGCCCCCGAACAGATCGGCCGCGTGGCGGGCGAACTGGATCACCTGTTCGCAGCGCACGCAGAGCGAGGTGTTGAATACACTGCCCACCGACGGGTTATCTGAAGGGCGTGCCCTTCATCATCATGCCGGTCGCACCCCGCGCAGCATGCCGCCGAGTCGATCGACCTGCTGCTTCCGCACGGTGTCAAGGGTCAGTTTCGGAATCAGCCACTTTGGCGTTTCCTCCGGCACACTCGCGCAGTGTTCCTGAATCACGGCGTACATGAGTTTGAACGCATCACGCGGCTGCTGCATCTGGTCCAGCGCATCGACGAGGTCACCGTGCGTGACCGTCTCGTCGAAGAGCTCCCGCAGTGACATCGGCTCAACGCCGTCTTCACGACAGGCATTGAGACGCGTCGTGCAGATGTCGTACAGCATCGCACCGGACCAGGTCAGTCGCTCCACCAGATTCTGCTTGTCCAGCCGCGCTTCCCGGAAGAAGTCCGTCCGCTCGCGGAACAGTTCGTGCTTGAGATCGAGTGGCAGCAGAAGTTTGATGCCGATCCGATCCTGCTGGAGGAACTTGTTGTTCATCAGCGGCCAGATGATCGCGCGCATCCGTTCCGGCTCGCCGTTCACGAGCGTCGGCTCGTCAATGCGGTCCACGATCACGATCATCGAACGATAACCGAGCGGTCGCAGAACGTGTAGCAAGCGCTGGACCATGTGGTAACGTGCATCGTCGCCGGCATCATTCGGCAGTTCGGTGGTCAGCACATCGTGCACCGGGAGGGTGCAGAGCGATTTGCGAAAACTCATCGCCGGGCGATGCAGCGTGCGGAGTGATTTCGAGAGCGTCCGCGCGATCGAGTGCATCTGCCAACTGCGGCGAAGGTACTGTCCGCCCACAAAGAGCGCCAGCAAGGCGAAGACAATCAACGCGGCATTCCAGAGCCAGCGCTGCTCTTCCGGATTCTGAATCAGAATCAGCAGGGCCAGCGCGATGGTTAGTCCCCCCAGCCCGATCGCGGCCCACTTCATCCATGGCATGAGCGAGAGCGTGCCCGTCCGCAACGCACGACGGACGCGCGATGTGCGCAGATCCGCTTCTTCGGGTCGATCGTAACAGGACTGCAACAGCAGAACATCGCGCTTCGTGGCGGCGTCGGATTGCCTCCAGGTTTTCCGCAGGGACGGCTCGGCCTCGATCGCCGGCTCATCGCGCGATTCGTTCAACAGTTGATCCATCAGTCGCGGCACGATCGTACTCAGGATGCCGTCCAGATGATCGACCAGTCGAATCTTCTCGATCGAGGCCGCCGCTGAGGTTTCACCCATCTGAAGATGGAGCCGATCCAGCACGGGGTTGAGATCGTCGTATGCGATCAGCAGGCAGCGCTCATCGGTCGTCTGCCGATTGTGTTCGCGCACCTCATGTTCGATCTGCAAGCGCATGGCGGTTTTACCCGATCCGCGTTCACCGAACACGATGGCGGAGGACGGCCGATCGAATTCACCGCGAACTTTGGCGTAATCGGGGTGATGGCAGACCGTTTCGATGCGTGTGAAGACCGCATCCTGCCGGGCTTCTTCGGCCCGGAAGGGGTTTTCGCGAATCTGATGATGCCGCAGAAACGTTTCGACGTTCATGCGAATCCTTTCGCTGAGAGAGGAGAGGGACGCAACGAGCCGTCAGTGCGCGACCGCTTCGCCCAGATACGAACTGACTTCATCCACCTTTTCGTTGACGAACTCCTGGTTCGGCCCTTCGAGGTTGAGCCGCAGCAGGGGCTCGGTGTTGCTCGCGCGGATATTGCACCACCATTCCCCCATATCCAGCGTGATGCCGTCGAGCGATTCGACCTTGGCCTTTCGGTACGCCTTCTTCAATGTGGCGAGCGCTTCGTCCTTGTCTTCAACCTCGAAGTTGATCTCGCCGGACTGGGCGTACTTCTGTGCGGGCTTGATGAGTGAACTCATTTTCTTCCCCGCGCGGGCGAGGGCGCTGACGACCGAGGCAAAGGCGATCGCGCCGGAATCGGCGTAGAAGTTGTCGCGGAAATAGAAGTGCCCGGACAGTTCCCCGCCGAAGACCGCATCGTGCTCCGCCATCTTCGCCTTCATAAATACGTGCCCGACGCGTGATTTGACGGGGACCCCGCCGGCCTTTTCGATGAGTTCGGGAAGCGCCTTCGTCGAACGCAGGTCGTACACGATCGCGCTCCCGGGATGATCGCGCAGGAATTCGCCGGCCAGCCAGGCCGCCAGGTGATCGCACGGCACCGGCCGGGCCTTCTCATCCACCACCATGCAGCGGTCCGCATCGCCGTCGTAACAGATTCCGAGATCGGCTTTCTGTTTGGTGACTTCCTCGCGCACCTGCGCAAGGTTGGCTTCGACGAGCGGGTTCGGTTCGTGCACAAACTCACCGGACGAGTTGTCGTAATTGATCTTCGTGATTTTGAGCCCCTTCACGTCATCGAAGAGCTTCGGCATCATCGTGCCCGCCATGCCGTTGGAGGCATCGACCACGACCTTCAACTTCTTCTTGCCGGTGATCAGATCGGGATCGAGCGAGCGGAAGACGTGTTCGCGGTAGGCCTCCCAGAGATCGCGCGCCTCTTCACGTCCACCGGCAGGGGTAACCTTGTCGCGATCAGCCATGGCGGCATAGCGGCGAATCTCGTCAAGGCCCGTCGTCATGCCGACGGGCTTGGCGTTGATTTTCGACAGCTTGAAACCGTTGTAGTTGGACGGGTTGTGCGATGCCGTTGTCTGAATTCCGCCGCAGCAGGCAAGGTAGTTGATCGCAAAGGAGATGAACGGCGTGTCAACCAGTCCCACATCGATCACGTGCGCGCCGAAGTCACGGATCCCCTGCTTGAGCGCTGTGACCAGTTCGGGAGAGCTCTTTCTCATGTCGTGGCCGACGACGATGTGCCGCATCATCGGATCATCAAACCCGGCGTCTGAGGCCTGTTCGGTCAGGTATTGCGCGCTGCCGTAGCCGATCTGCCAGGCGAGCTTTTCGCTGAGCGGCTTGGGGTGGATCGCGCGGATATCGTAGGCCTTGAACACTTTGCCGAGCATGAGCGTGAAGTCCTTTCCTGGATGAGCAACGGGGTTTGGCGTAGCAGTTCTGAGTTACGAACGCCGATGATACCACGCCACGCCGAAGACTGAATCAGTTCGTCTGATCCGGAAATCCGGTCATTTTCCCTGAACGGACTCCGGGGCAGTTCCGTACCTACATCGGAGTATGATCCGCCGCGCTCATGCGGCAGCAAAGGAGGATCTATGCAGATTCAAGTCAATCCCGGCGATGTCGATCACAGCGATGCGATCGAAACGTTCGTGGAAGAACAGGTGACGCATGCCTTGCGACACCACGCGGAACAAGTGACTCGTGTTGAGGTTCATTTGCGCGATATGAACGGTCCGAAAAGCGGCAAGGATAAACGCTGCATGATTGAAGTCCGACTGGCCGGCCATGACCCGATTGCCGTCGAAGAGGACGCGACCAGTCTTTATGACGCCATCACCAAAGCCGCGGGTAAACTGCAGCGGGCCGTACAGCGCAAGATCGAGCGGCACGAAGCGCATAAATCAACGCCCTGATCGGTTCGTCCCGGTTTGATCGGGATCGAACGGAAGCGAATCCAGGCACGCCCGACGCCGCGTTCTCCCCCCGGAAGCGCGGCGTTTTGTTACGGTATGGCCATGGCTCGCAGGAAACAGTATTGGCTCATGAAAAGTGAGCCCGATGATTACAGTATCGATGATCTTGAACGCGATGGTTCGATCGGATGGACCGGCGTCCGCAACTACCAGGCCCGGAACTTCATGCGTGATGAGATGAAGGTGGGCGATCTGGTGCTCTACTATCACTCCAACGCCAAACCGCCGGGCGTGGTGGGAATTGCTGAGGTTTCCCGCGAGGCCTATCCGGATCCGACGCAGTTTCGCAAAGGGAGCAAATACTTTGATCCCAAGTCCACCAAGGACGAGCCGCGCTGGGTGCACGTGGATCTGAAGTTCGTTGAAAGATTCCCGAAAATCGTCTCGCTTGATCAACTGAAAGAGATGCCGGAGTTGGACGGCTTGCTGGTGCTCAAGCGCGGCCAGCGGCTGTCCATTCAGCCGGTCGAACCGGCGCATTTCAAGCGAATCCTTACCTTGGGTCGATCGAAGTCGCGCTGATTCCCCACCCAATCCTTTCAGGGAGGTCCAAGTCATGCCGGAAGTCAGTAAAGATGCTCAGAAACGATCGCTCGGCAAGCGGATCCGCATCGGCCTGATTGCAGCGGTGATCATTCTCACGATCATCGTGATCCTGCAGAACACCGAGTCAGTCAGTACCAATCTGCTCTTTGCCACGGTGACCATGCCGCGGTCGGTGCTGCTTCTGTTGACCTTGCTCATCGGCTTCGCCGGGGGCGCGCTTACGACCGGCATCGTTCTTTCACGCCGAAAGTGACTTCGACAACGGTGACCGCGATGAACACGGACTGGACCATCTATCTCTCCGGCGAGATTCACTCCGACTGGCGCGAGCAGATTCGCGAAGGCGCTAAACAGGCCGATTTGCCCGTCAACTTCGTCGGCCCCGTCACCGATCACGAAGCCAGCGACGACTGCGGGGTCAGAATTCTCGGCGAGGAGGACAAGCCGTTCTGGAAGGATCACAAAGGGGCAAAGGTCAACGCCATCCGCAATCGGGTCCTGATGGATCGGGCGGATGTGGTGGTTGTTCGGTTCGGTGAGAAGTACCGCCAGTGGAATGCTGCGTTCGACGCAGGATACGCCGCGGCGAAGGGCATCCCGCTGATCGTCCTGCACGATCCGGAACACACGCACGCGCTGAAGGAAGTCGATGCCGCGGCACAAGCGGTCGCAGAAAGGCCGGATCAGGTCGTCGAGCTGCTCCGCTACCTGATCGAGCAGCGGTGAGCCGGCCCCACCGCCCTCGTTCTGAGGCACGAATCGGGCCCCACTGAGATTCATTCCAGCGGGCTTGTCGCTGCGGCCGATGATTCCTATGGTAGAGGTGAACTGACGATGCCTCTCTCGTGCCGACCGGCTCTGTCTGCGTGTCCCGCAGCAGGGTCTTCGACTCGGGCGAGGCCATTTCATTGGGTAAATCACCATGCAATACATGACTTCAGAAGACAAAGCTCGCCTCGAAGCGCAGCTCAAGGAACTGTCCGGTCGAAGAAAGATCATCACCGACCGGATCGCCCGAGCCCGGGAACTGGGCGACCTCAAGGAGAATGCGGAGTACCACGCAGCCCGCGAGGATCAGGGACACAACGAGGCGAAGATTCGTGAACTCGAAGAGAAGCTCTCCCAGGCCGTTGTCACCGATACCGACTACCTGCCCGACGGCATGGTCTTCATCGGCGCCACCGTGAAACTGCGTGACGTCAAGTCCGGCAACGAAGATCTCTATCGGCTCGTCGGCGAAGCCACGGGCGATCTGAACGATGACATCATCGAGGTGACCCCCAACAGTCCGATGGGCATGGCGCTTCTCAAATCACACGTCGGCGAAACCGTCCGCGTTGATCTGCGTCGGGGTGAGAAGCGGTTCGAGATCGTGGAAATCATGAGCTGAGCGTTGGCCTCGCCGCCGCACGAACATGTGATGTTCATCTGCCGCGGACTGGAAACAGTCCGCGGCTTCACCAATGCGCTGCTGGCGGATTTTCCGGCCGAGGCGGCAACGAAGCAACTGGCCCCGAACGGTATCCACGCGCTCTGGATCGTCGGGCACCTAGCCGTCTCCGACGAGTGGATTCACGGCATGATCGAACCGGTCGAATCGATCCTGCCCTCGCGCTTCAAGTCGCTGTTCGGTCACAACAGCACGGCCGTTGCCGATTCATCGCATTATCCGGACCTGGCCTCCCTCCGGCCGCTGTTCGATCAGACCCGGCAGAATCTCATCCGCTCTGTGATGCGGGCGGAGGCATCCGCGCTCAATCGTCCCTTGGGCGAGGAGGGGGTCGGTTTCGCGGAAACGCCCCTTGATGCCGTGAACAAGATTCACTGGCACGAGGGGTGGCATGCCGGCCAGTTGAGCGACCTTCGTCGCGAGCTGGCGCTGCCGGGGATCTTTCCCTGACTCTCTGGCACAATCGCCAGAACCGTGCTTGCCCGATAACTGCGAAATGCAGGCAAACGGGAACATCTGGTCCGGCTGATAACCATCCGAAAGCCCGTGACCGGCGACTGACGGTGCCGGATGGACACAATGTATTGGATGCTGTCAGGTATAGAGATCGCAATCACGCGATCGGAATAGGAGGAGGCCATGACCGGCATTCAACCTCTGCCACCTTCCAATGGATTGCCGCTGCTCCGAACGAACGCAGCACACAACCGAGCTGCGGAGCAGTCGCAGGAGAAGCTCGCGACTGGACTGCGCATCAATCGGGGAGCTGACGATCCGGCGGGGCTGATCAGTTCCGAGAATCTGCGGGCCGCGCTGGCGGTGCTCGACGCGGAGAGCCGCGCCTTGCAGAGAGGCAGCTCGATCGCGTCGGTGATTGACGGCGCGCTCGGAGAAATGGCGAACCTCGCCACGAGGGCCGAATCACTGGTCGTCGCCAATGCCAATTCCGCCGGGATGAGCGATGCCGAGCGAGAAGCGAACCAGATGGAACTCGATAGTCTGCTCGGCTCGATGAACCGGATTGCCAACTCGACCAGTTTCAACGGCACGAAGCTGCTGGACGGCTCGTTTACGCTTCAGGCCGGCGGCAACTCCGTGGAAATTGATTCCGTCACCACCAGTCAGCTCGGCTCCGTGGAAACTGAGAACGGCACCTACAACCTGAACGATCTGGGCAGTGGCGGACAATTGCAGATCACCGGCGAGAACCTGAGCGATGCCGGTGAAATGCTGAAATCCGCCCGCGATCAGATCAACGCGGAGCGAGGCCGGGTCGGCAGCTTCCAGCAGGCCGTCGGCGCCCAGATCAACCAGATCGGCGCGGCGATGGAGTCCGTGGCTTCGGCCGAATCACAGATCCGGGATACGGATTTCGCTAGGGAGAGCAGCGAAAATCTGCGAATCCGCTCGCTGCAGGACATCGCCATTCACGTGCTGCAGGCCGCGAACCACGACTCCCGCAACGTGCTGAACCTGCTGGGGTAGTCCGGGGCCGCCCGTGTCCTCGGGCCGCCCCTTCCGGACACGCGCCGGAAATCGGGTTGCAATCTTCGACAGGAACGCGATGCTATTTCCCGATGAGGAAGTGCATCGCGTTTTTCCTTGACCCGCTCCCCCGCCATCCGGAGATCTTCTCATGCCCTGGTTGATCATGACGCTTATCGTGCTCGGCATTCCGCTGTTGGTGGTCATTTTCGTCATCACCATCTACAACCGGCTGCAACGCAAGCGCATTGCCGTCGAAAACGCATGGTCTGACATCGATGTGCAGCTCAAGCGTCGTCATGATCTCGTGCCGAATCTCGTCAACACGGTGAAGGGTTACGCCGCGCACGAGAAGGAAACCCTTGATGCCGTCATTCAGGCCCGGAACTCCGCGGCCAATGCCGGCGATGTCAAGCAGCAGGCCGGCGCGGAGAACATGCTCACGCAGTCCCTGGGCAAACTGTTTGCCCTCGCTGAAGCGTATCCCGATCTGAAGGCCAACCAGAATTTCATGCAGCTTCAGGAAGAGCTCACCAGCACCGAAAACAAGATCGGCTTTGCGCGGCAGCACTTCAACCGGAACGTCAGCCAGTACAATGAATCACTGGCCGTCTTTCCGAACAACATCATCGCGGGTATGTTCAACTTCGAGAAACGTGACTTCTTCGAGATCGAAGATCCGGCTCAGAAGGAAGTGCCGCAGGTCTCGTTCTGATTCTGAACTACACGCGATGGTGAGCCATGGCCAAGTCCGATTCATCCAGCGGTGTCATTCACACCGAAAATCCCCGGCCGAAGGCGCTGCCCGAGAACGTCACGTTCGATGACCTCATTCGCCGCAACAAACGCCGCAGCGCCCTGCTCATGCTGGGGATGACGGCACTGCTCGTCGCGCTCGGCGCGGCGATCGGCGGCCTGCTCGGCGCCATGGGCGGCGCGGGGACGGCTGATCATCGCGGTGAAGCCATTTCGCTCTGGCCATCCCTTGCGCTTGGAACTTTCATCGCTCTGGTTCTGGCCGGGATCGGGTGCGCGTGGAGCTGGTTCAGCGGCTCCAAGGCCGTTCTGAAGATGAGCGGCGCGCGAAAGATTGAACACAAGGACGATCCGCAGCTCTTCAACGTCGTGGAAGAGTTGTCCATCGCGGCAGGGACGCCCCTGCCGGAGGTCTATCTGATCGATGATCCGTCGTTGAACGCCTTCGCCACCGGCCGGGATCCGGAACACGCGGCGGTGGCGATCACGACCGGATTGCGCCAGCATCTCTCGCGCGATGAACTCGCTGCCGTCATGGCCCATGAGATCGCCCATATTCGGAACTACGATGTGCGGCTGATGATGTTGATGGCGACAATGGTCGGCCTGATCGTCTTTGCCGCGGATGCCTTTCGGCGGATGGTGTTCTACGGGGCGGTGATGGGCGGCCGACGGGGCGGAATGCGATCGGGAGGAGGAGGCGGACGCGGTGGCGGACAGGGGGCGGTGATCGCAATCATGTTTCTCGTCGTGCTGGTGCTGTCAATCCTCGCGCCGATTTTCGCCACGATGATCCGTTTCGCCGTCAGCCGGCAGCGGGAGTATCTCGCTGATGCGAGCGCGGTGGAGTTGACCCGATACCCGCAGGGTATGATCGGCGCGCTGGAAAAACTGGGCGGCTGCCGGCAGACGCTTCAAGGCGCGAATCGCGCGACCGCCCACATGTTCATTGTCAATCCGCTAAAGGATGCGCTCAAGGGGCAGGGGCACAACCTGTCCAGCGCGTTTCGCACCCACCCGCCGTTGAAGGACCGGATCGCCCGACTTCGTGCTTTGATTCACTGACGATAGTGGAGACTGGCTCGTGGAAATTCTGATCATCATTGTGATTCTCGGCGTCCTCGCACTGTTCATCGCCGGGGTGATTCATTATCACCGGAAGGAAAAGGAACGCCGGGAGTCGCTGCAAGCGCTCGCGACCGAGCTCGGCTGGACGTTCTCTCCTCATTACGACCGAAGTCACGATGACCTGTACGCCCACTTTGAACTCTTTCGCCGCGGCCACGGCCGGGCGGCGTACAACACGCTCAGCGGACCTCTGGAGATCAAGGGCCGACCCTACTCGGCAAAGATGGGTGACTTTACGTACAAGGTCACCAGCGGGACGGGAAAGAACCGGCGAACGACGACGTATCACTTCAGTTATCTCATCGTGCATCTGCCGTTCGGCCAGGTGCCCGCACTGATCATTCGGCGTGAGGGCCTATTCGACCGTGTCGCGGGGTTCTTCGGCTACGGCTCAATCAGCTTCGAATCTGCAGAGTTCAACCGACGCTTCTACGTCAACGGCGATGACAAGAAGTTCGCCTACGACGTGCTGCATCCGCGCATGATGGAGTTTCTCATGCAAACCGAACCGCCCACCATCGATATTGAACACGGTCGCATGTGTCTCAGCGATGGTCGGCAACGCTGGTCGCCCGAGGAGTTTCGCCGGCAGATCGAGTGGATGCAACGGTTCTTCGAAAACTGGCCGAAGCACGTCAAAGCCGATCTGGAAGCGGGTGTCCCCAACCCTGGATGATGCACGGTCTTCCCGTTTCTTCCGATGATCGCTGTCGCCGGTTGCCGATTGTTCAAGACCGCCCGCGCCTCCGGTCCTCTCTCGTGACACACTCCCTTTACCCGGCCCACCATGGAAATTCTGATCCCGCTTCTCATCCTGTTCGTCGTTCTGGCCGTGCCCGGCTTCTGGTTGATCGGCACGTACAACAAGTTCGCGCGGCTGCGGCAGCACATCCGCGAAAGTTGGTCCGGTATCGAGGTCGAGATGAAGCGGCGGTACGACCTGATCCCCAACCTCATCAACACGGTCAAGGGATACGCCGCCCACGAACGGGAGACACTGGAACAGATTGTCCGATTGCGCAACAAGGCGCAGGCGAATCACGGCGAAGCATCGAGCCAGGCCGTGGATGAGACGAAACTCATGCTGGGGATGAAGAAACTCTTTGCGCTGGTCGAGAGCTATCCCGAACTCAAAGCCGATACGCACTTTCTCGCTTTACAGAAAGAACTTGCGCTGACCGAAGATCGCATCGCCGCCTCAAGGCGATTCTACAACGGCAACATCCGCGAAATGAATCAGATGTGCGCGACGTTCCCGAGCAACATTGTCGCGCGGATCTTTGAATTCAAGCCCGGCACGTTCTTCGAACTGGACAGAGCGGCCGAGCGTGTGGTTCCGCACATCGATTTCAATACCGCGAAGGCGAAACCCTGACTCGAAAGTGTCGTCCGTCGATTCGAGTGAGTCCAAGGCGTTGACCCGCCAGGCGCGTTCACCATCGGCCGGTTCCTGCGTTAGGATGTGGCGGACATGGCGAAGGATCGCATCATCTCCCCCACCGCACAGAAGCTGGATGACAGCGCGGCCCCGCCGTCACTGAGACCCAAGCGACTGGATGACTACATCGGTCAACGGGATCTCGTCGAAAAGCTCCGGATCACGCTCGAAG
>RECV01000085.1 GCA_007693845.1 Phycisphaerales bacterium | reverse complement strand
TCGACGTCCCCGCGCCCGGCGCGCTGGCGATCTTCGGCCTGGCGTTCGCAGCACGCGGCAGACGCCGCATGAACTGATCCCGATGATCTTCATTCAATCAAGTCGAAGAGTCATGTAACGAACAAGCCGCCCGTGGATCGGGCGGCTTGTTCGTTGTCCAAGTGCCTTGATGTCTCAACAATTTTGATGCCCGGCTTGCCTGATGCCTTGCTGCCTCGATCACGCTCCCTGCGCTCAATACAACACCATCGCGGCGCTGGAGACCATGACCTGGCCATTGTCGTCGTACGCCTGTCGGTAGTCGACCAGTTCGATTGTTTCGGGTGCCGTCAACTGCAGCAGTGCGGTCATGTTGCCGACGCTGCACCAGCGCGTGGGGTTCTTGTTCCACTTCATCGCGCTGAGGAATTCATCCGCATCGCCGGAGATGAACTTGCCCATCATCTCGCGGTCGTGTTGTTCGACATCGGTGCGTCGTTGTTCATCCACCGGGCGCGGCTCGCCGAACTGCGGTCCGACGTGACTCAGATCGCTGGAGGCGACGAAGAACGTGGTGCCGCCCACTTCATCCAGAACGGAGCGGAGACCTTCAACGAACTGATCGCCCGTCACGCGGCCTTCTTCCTCGATCATCTCAGCCAACGGATCGGGGAGCAGGGCCGCGACGACCGGCACATCGCCCCAGATCGCCTGCAGCCAGGGCAGGTGGAGTTGGATGGAGTGTTCCGGCATATGGTCGATCTGATCGACGATGAGCGGACGGCCGAACCGCTCGACGAGTTTCTCCGTCACGCCTTTATCCGGCGGGCAGATGCCCATCGGACTCTGGAAGCCGTGCTCGGTGCCGACCACACCGTCGCCGAGCCCGAAGTGATTCGTGCCGAGAATGACGACCCGATCGGGTTTGGGCTGATTGCGCAAGCCGTAGTACGCCGCGGCGTAGTTGGGCCAGCCGCGCTGGTAATCCAGATGCGGCGCGACGATTGCGCGGGCCGTGCCTTCCAGCTCAGGATCCTCGGTCTGATCGAAGTACTCGTTGATCGCCTTGCGACAAGCGTCCGCATTCTCACCCAGCGAGCCCGCCGCGTGCATCGGGAAGTACCCCTGCTGCGCGATCTCGTTCTTGATGTCCTCTTCCATCTTCTCGAACGTTGGTCCCCAGAGCAGGCCGACGCTGTCCAGCCCCTGCACGAGTTTGATGAACTGATCTTCCGGCGCGTTGATGAACTCGCAGATTTCCTTGACCGTCTTCTGGCCGCGCAGAAACTGCAGCGCCTGAGCGACGTTCGGCGGGACGACCATCGTCTGCTTGCTGATCATGCAGGGATCGCGCAGCGCGACGAACTGCTTGCCGTCCTTCTGCACCGGGATCGGCTGAATCGGACGGAGATTGGGCTTTTCAAGGTGTTCCGGCAGGGATGAAGTTGACATGGGTGGCTCGCTTGCTCGGATATATGAGTCGTCAGAGTTTTTGATCATGAATGAAGACGTGCGATCGTAGCGGATTCCCGCTCGGCGGAACAGGGTTCGCGTACTTTGCCGGCAAAAACCAGGCGTTTGTTCTGTACCGCTTCATCGTTTCGCTGAATTGCGGTACGCTGCCGGCGCGATGAAAGCGCTGGTTCAACGCGTCTCCGAAGCATCGGTCACCGTGGAAGCGGAATCCTATCACGCTGCGATCGGCCCCGGCTTGTGCGTCCTGCTGGGGGTCGAGCAGGGCGATACGTCCGAGGATGCGGCATGGATCGCGGGCAAGCTTGCGCGTCTGCGCATCTTCCGCGATGATGAGGATCGCATGAACCGATCCGTTCAGGACATCAGCGGCGAGATTCTCCTGATCAGCCAATTCACCCTCGCGGGTGACTGCCGGAAAGGCAACCGGCCGAGCTTCGTCCGGGCCGCACCGCCGGAGTTGGGGGCGCCCCTCTACGAGGAAGTCGCATCACACCTCCGTGAGAAGTACGCACTGCCCGTCAAGATGGGTCGTTTCGGCGCGATGATGCAGGTCGCCCTGATCAATGACGGCCCGGTCACGCTGATGGTCGAGCGAACACCCGGGTCATAGTCATCCGTTTTGATGGGCATGGCAGCGAGTGAGGGTCCTGCCGGGATCGCCCTGCGGTATGCACACGAAAAAAAGAGCCCGACGCTGTAAACAGCGAGCGGGCTCCTTGTGGGGGGGCTTGTGTGGGTGCCCAGCTAACTCGGACACTACGATCTTTTTCGTAGAATAGAACACTGCGGATGCAGGGCTTGTTCAATTTTCGAGAAATTGATCGGTGTGGATTTTTTGGCGGCGAGAAATGGCGAATTCATCGTGCGCCGAGTCGCTCAAGAACCGCCTGCATATCCGACCAGACCTGACGCCGGGTTTCGGGGGTGTAGTTCCGCAGCAGATACGCCGGGTGGAAAGTCGGCATGACGGGAATGGCCAGCCCGCGCGCTTCGTCGACATATTCAGCCCACTGGCCGCGCAGGCGGGTGATCCCCACCGTGGTGTTGAGCATCAGCTTGGTGGCCGGCCCGCCGAGCGTCACGATCACCTTCGGCTGGATGATCTGCATCTGTCGAACGAGGTAAGGCGAGCAGGCGTCCACTTCCGGTTGCAGCGGGGTGCGGTTGTTCGGCGGTCGCGATTTCAGCACATTGGCGATGTACACCGTTTCCCGCGATAACCCCATCGCCTGGATGATTTCATCGAGTTTCTTGCCCGCCCGGCCGACGAACGGTCTGCCGGTCCGGTCTTCCTCTTCGCCCGGCGCCTCGCCGATGAACATGAGATCCGCTTCGGGATTACCCTCGCCGAAGACCATCTGCGTGATGCTGCCGATCTGCTCGGTGCAGTGGGGGCACGAGGCGTCATGCTCGCGACGAAGTGCTTCGAGCGCGGCGGCGGTGTCGCCATCGGCCTCCCCGTCGGCCATCCCGGTGGCCGCGTCGATCGCGGGCTGAGTCGACTGTGGCGCTACCGGTTCCGGCTGATCGATCGATGCGGGATGATCGATGGTGACGGGCAGAAAGTCCACGCCGAAGAATCGTGATGTCTCCGCGTGTTGTCGAAGCACTCGCCGGGGATCGCTCATGCCGGCAGTGTATCACGTCGCCGCGCGCGATCACGCCGCGCGGATCGGGTCATGCGTCGCCCGGCCTCGCGGTCGGCTGATCCTGACCGTGCCCGTTCCGTCCTCATCCGTCTCCCGGGCTGCCTCATCACTCAGGCAGACATTGATTTCCGGCACGTGGGTCGACTCGTGAACGCCGGCGGCTGCCTGACCATCATCATCAGCGCTGGCTTCCGCTTCGGTAAACAGTCGCGGCTGCAGCGAGAGCAGCCGGGCAATCTCGTTCGGATCGTGATCACGCTGCTGCATGAGCGTGAGAAGCATGTGATCGAAACCGCCGCGGCTGATCAGGACGGCGGCAGGACAGAGACCCGCGCGGGTCGCCGAACGTCGCAGTTGCCGGTACTCCTGACGACTGAGCCCGAGTTGACGGGCGAGATCGCGTTCAAGCAAACGACGCTCATCGCACCACCGGCGCAGATGCGGAGCCAGCACGATCGCGCCGAGTACGGCACCGATGAGCACGCACAACGCCGCGATGGCCATTCCCTGATCAACCGAGCCGAAAAACATCACCATTGTCATCAGAAACACTGAGCCGCTCATGCGTGTACCTCCCGTTCAACGTGGCCGGGTGCTGAGGCCGCTGTGCCGGGGCACTTTCCGTTTGTGCCCAACTTCTGCGCCCGCCGCGTGAGGAAGTTTGCCGCGGCTTCGGCGCGAGTGCGAACGACCGGCTGCGGATCGTTTGCTGCGAGTTGGTGCAATTCATCCCGGACCCGGATCAGTTCGTTCGCATCCGTGGGGCAGAAACGACTGAGCCAGATTCCGCTGATGCGGTGGAGCGGATCCTGATCGCGGCGCATCCGGGTCTCCGCCTGCGCGCTGCGATCGGGAACAATCTGCCGCGCGGCACGGATGGCGTTGGCGCGCACGCGATTATCGCGGGCGTCGATCAGCGGGATGATGAGCGGCAGCATCGCCGGATCGCGGCGCTTTTCGACGGCTTCCACCGCGTTGGCGCGCACCCGGCGGTCGTGATGCCGCAGTGCGGTGCGCAATCCTTCAACCGCTTCTTCGCGATCGGCATCGGCCAGCACGGTCACGGCCGCCGCGGCTACGTGCGCATCCGGCCCGTGAATGAGCGGAACGATGGCCTCACACAGCTCATCGATCTGCCCGAGCCGATGCAGCAGATGCAGAATCATGATCCGTTCGGAACGTGGGCCGCGCTGAAGACGCGCTGCGCAGCCGGACCGGAACGAATCGCCATCTTCCTGCATCAGCATCCGTGCCCGCCACTGCCGCTTCAGAATGGACAGGTCTGGCAGTTGCTCAAAGAAAGTTTCGAGATCCGATCGGCCGGGCAATGGCTCGGAGGGAGCGAGCCGCATCGTTCCGGCCTGACGCGCGGTGCGCGCAACGACCGGGTGCGCATCCCGCTCGTAGCGTCGGCGGGCGCGTTCGGCTTCTTCGCCTCGGAAGCGGCGCAGATGAAGGATGCATTTCAGGCGCGCGACCGGATCGGGCAGGGCGATGCCGTCCCGGAGGTACGTCAGACGGGTGGAAGTCCGCACACCGAGCGAGGCGATGTAGTCCGGCAGGTATCGTTGCGAGCGCGGGTTCAGTTCGGTGGCCAGCGCCACATCGGGCAGCGCGCGGCCGGGATGGTGCAATTGTCTCAACGCCCGCCGCCGGGCCGGCGCGTGCAGCAGCACACCTTCGTGCAGCAGTTCGTTCCACTGCTCAACGGTCTGCAACGTGTGCAGATGACGCATGACGACGTGAGCAAGCGGAACGCAGTCGGTCCAGACCAGAAGATTGCGGCAGACATCCGGCCAGCGTGTTCGGCTGGGGACCCGGCGCAGCGCGAGCATGCCCGGCTCATCGTCTTCATCCAGCGCGGTTCGCAGGGCCGGCCCCGGTCGCGCGCACGCCAGGGCAACGGCCAGCATCGCCGCGGTCTGGCGGTGTTCCGCGCCGGACCGCAGCGTCTCCGCCAGAGCTCGATCGATCGGATCAGCGATGAGCACATTCGGCCGCGCACGGCCGATCGGGCCGAGCGCGCTGCGCGTGCATTCCAGGAAAAAGTCAGCCGTGGCCGCCGCGAGGTCCCGGTCCTGGCTCTTCAGCCAGGGGACCATCCCCGGCAGGGCGAGGGCGGCCTCGGTGCCGGCGATGCGGCTGAGTTCGAGCAGATGCCGGCGCGATTTGCCCGTCCGCGCATGATCGGTCAGTCGCGCCAATCGTTCGCCGGACACGTTCAGATGACGCCGTGATGATTCGGGGATGCGGTCAAGATGCTTGATCAGCGCGACCAGGCCGATGATTTCGTCTGCTTCGATCAGTGATCGGGCCAGTTCGGTGGCTTCATCCGGCCGGGCGTACTGCAGTGCCTGCCCGAGCATATCCGCGACGACAGCACTGGCCGCGGGGGTGGCAAGCTGGCGCAACGTCGAAATGCGCGAAGAAATCTGTGTCATCGCCCAAGTGTTTCAGAACCGTTTGACCCTTTTCCGCGTAGGAATAATCGAGTTGGCACCACATGTCATCGACCGGGGGCGGGTTCGGCCTGCATTCTGAAGAAAAGTGGAAGATTTAGGTTGCGTTTCGTCGCAGCGTTGTCACAATGCGGCGTTCACTTTGAAGGTAGGAGGCGGAGAGCGTTCTGTTCTACCTTTGTAAGGATTTTCAATGAGCATCAGTTCAAAAACATCAACACTTCAGGCCTATCACATGGTCGTCTACCGCAACGCGCTTCACCCGGAGTTCTTCGGGATTGAAGGGCGAAAGACCATCGATCACGGTGCCTATGAGTTTGAAGCATGGATCTTCCGGGGCGGTCACGCGCTGCGTTTCGAACACGGCAATGTCTGCGCGCAGGAAGTCGTCACCGAAGTGCCCGAACGCCTGCCCGAACGCGGTCTCGTCGCGACCCTGCCCTGCGCGGGCGAAAAGGATCACGATTGCATCATCGGTGAGCGCGTCAGCTTCGTCACCTCCATGCAGACCGAGACGCTTTCCGATCACCTCTACCTCGGCACGTACAACGAACTGTACGAGCACGGTCAGACGTGTGACGGCGTCATGACGCATTGGGTCGACGAAACCGGCAAGCCCAACCTCTCGCTCATAGACACCCAGCGATACAACGGCGAAGTTCACGTGCAGGGCTACCACTTGCGCGGCGACTGCGCTCTCGTCCTCCGCACCCAGTCGATCTTCCAGGTCAAGAAGCCAAAGGTCACCGGCGCGAAGTGAGCCGGAACGTAGTCGCCAAGTGAACGACAGCCGCGGAGCGACGCTCCGCGTCTTCACTGTTCACTGTTCACTGTTCACAGTTCACAGTTCACTCTTCACCGTTCACCGCTCACTGTTCACTCAAGACTTCTCTTCTTCCACACGAGTCGGCGGCATCGGCGCGAGCGTGCCGGGCACCAGACCCGGATACCAGATCTCTTCCGGATCCTGGCCATCGCACGTCTGCCGCATCAGCAGATAGACCGCGGTAGCTGCGCTGAAAAAGTAGGAGAAGACGTAGGCCGCGACGAGCGCGACGATGATTGACTGCCAGAAGCCGATGAGCCATGCGGCGGTGCTGGTGTGCCAGTTCGGGGCGATTTCAATCGACGCCGCGGCGGGGTTGAAGTTGAAGATGTCAAATCCGCCCGCCTGGCTCATTGCGACGCTTGCCGTGAAGGTGCCGAAGAGATCCGCGGTGACGTTGAGCGCGGTGACCGCAAAGATGCTGACGACGAGATACCCCAGCGCGAGCCCGATGACCGCGATGACGCCGTATCCGACCAGATGCAGCGGCCGCTGCAGCACGTAGGCGTAGGCGCGCTGCTGGGCGTCGGCGGCGTCGCAGTTCTCACACGCCACCGCCGGCAGCAGCAAGCCGAAGCCCAGCGCGTACACCAGCAGCAGCAGGGCGATGAGCAGCCCCAGTATCAAAAACACGCCGTAGATCAACGCGCCGATGATGTTCAGGCCGGGCACGTTCATGATCACGCCCGGTAGCAGGATGATGACGGCCAGCGCGGCGGCGAGCAGCAGCGGCAACAGCAGCGCCAGCACGAGCCGGGGCCAGTGCACGAGCGCGAACTGCCACGCTTCGATCACGCGAAGTTTCTGCCGGCCGGAGATCTCGCAGGCCGCCATGCGGCTCAGCGCGCCGCCGCCGATGGCGAGCACCAGCAGCGCAAACGTGCCATAGATGAGCGTGAAGAGCAGATGATGGCGCCACAGCGCGCGCGGGAGATCGACAAAGGTCTGCTTGAACCCTTCGAAGACTTCAATCGGCTGGAGAAACAGCACGCCGCGCACGATCCGCACGGTCTGCGCGCCGAGATGGACGGAGACCGCTTCAAAAGATCCGCGCGGCCGCGATTCGTCGATGGCGGCGATCGTGGAGCGGAACCGTCGATCCGCGCGGCCAAGCTGTGCTTCGCCGATGTCGGTCTCCCGCTGCTCCCGATAGCCCGCGCGCACCTGGGCGAGCACATCGCGAGCATCCAGCAGCGCCCACTCGTCAGGGTCGCCTTCCGGAAGATCATCCGCGGGGACGTAGGTGAGCATGGCCCGCCGCAGCGCTTCCTGGGCCGCGGCCCGATCCTGGACCGACATCTCGCCGAGCGTGATCCCCGCCGGATGGGCCCGCGGTTCGGTGGCGCCATCCCAAGTGCGGCCGACGGCCAGCAGCAGGAGCACCATAAAAAGGGCGATCAGCAGCCGCGGCGGCTGCATGGCGGCGGTCACCGCCCGCAGAATGCGAGGAAAACGCACGATCTGCGCGAAATCCACTCCATCAACAACGATCCGCTTACGAGGGTCAGGCACGGTCGGACTCCCTGCTCAGAAACGCACTTCAGGTCGGCCGCGCCAGCGTCGGCTACGCGGCCTGCGTGGGTGGGATGGATGCTACCAGCCACGTGCGAAATGTGCAGGTGGGGGGAGCGGTAATGAGTGAACGGTGATGAGTGAACGGTGAAGAGCGAATCGTTGAGCCGCGGAGCGCAGCTCCGCGTGGGCCGGAGATGGAGATTTTTCGATCGGCCGGAGAAAATTCTGAAAATCTCTGCCCCCGCCGCACGTCGTCTTCGCTGACGTTTTTGAGAGGGCATGACTTCAGGGCGGTCACATGGTGCCGAGGGCCCGCCGGCCCGTCGTGTCACGATCAACTAACGATCAGGTCATAAAGGAGTTCGACATGATGAAGCGGAATGGAAATGGAAGAATGAGCAGCCGGTGTCAGGCCGGCCGGATCGGCGTGGCCGCGGCTTGTCTCGGGGTCGCCGGCGCGTGGTCGATGGCCTCGGGCGGCGAATTGGATGTGGTCATGATCCCGGCCGGTGAGGACTGTTGGACGACGCGCGGCGATGGAGAGAGCGTGATCAGCTTTGCCGAGACGCCGATTCCGGCCGGCTTCTTCGGCCCGGGGTCGGATCCCTACACGGGTCCCGTCAAACTGTGTGCCGGAGGTACGGATGAACCCGACACGGTGGTCTTGAGGCAGGGGGATATCAAAATGGTCGCGGATGCCGATGGAGGGCCCGTCTCGGCGACGGTGCCGATCGAAGTCGTCCATCTCGATCTGGTGTCCTGCGAGCCGATTCTGGTCACCTACGGCGATAGCGTTGAGCCGGAAGAATGGCAAGTCAACATCGGAACCCAGCCGGGCATGATGACGGGAGAGATGACCATCCACTGGGAGACGATCCAGGGGGGCACGTTCGACACATGGATCAACCCCGGCTACACGATGGTGTTCATCAACCCGGGCACGGGCACGATCCTTGAATTACATCTTGAAGAGTTGGGTCTCGGCGGACCGGACGCTCAACTGAACGGGTCCGGCGCGCCCTGGCTCTTTGAGAGCCCGGCGGATGGAACCTGCGGCGAGAACTTCACGGCAGGATGGACGCGTGAAGGTCCGGAGACGGTCTGTGTCGCCGGCCAGGGGGTCCAGCACTGTCTTGATTCGTCGTTCGTCGATCCGGGCATCGATCCCTTCACCTGCGAGGGCTTCTGCGGCGGAAGCGCGCCCGGCGGCTGCTGGTGCGATGATTTGTGCGGGGAGTTCGATGACTGCTGCGAAGATGTCTGCGATGCGTGCCCGGACCTCGATTTCTGCGATCCCGGCATCGATCCGTATACCTGCGAGGGCTTCTGCGGTGACATCGCGCCCGGTGGCTGCTGGTGCGATGACTGGTGCTGTCATTTCGGCGATTGCTGTGATGACCGCGAGGAACAGTGTGGCGAGTGCCAGCCCAGCGAGGCGCCACGTGGCTTGTGCTTCTTCAATGACGATTGCTCGGGACAGACGGCACCGCTGACGACATGCGAGGAATGCGAAGCGGCCGGCTCGGAATGGTCATGGCTGCGCAATGGAGAATGCATCACGGATTGCGATGATGCACCCCAGCCCGATTCCTGCGCCGGCTCTTGCGGCGGCCAGTCGCCCTTCGGTTGCTGGTGCGATGAAGACTGTGAAGCCAACGACGACTGCTGCGATGATGTCTGCGATGAGTGCCCGGGCCTCGATCTCTGCGATCCCGGCATCGATCCGTATACCTGCGAGGGCTTCTGCGGCGAGATGGCGCCCGGCGGATGCTGGTGTGATGACTGGTGCGAATTCTTCGATGACTGCTGCGATGACGTTTGCGATGAATGTGATGACGCGGTCTTCTGCGATCCCGGCATTGACCCGTACACGTGCGAAGGGTTCTGCGGCGGCATCGCTCCCGGCGGATGCTGGTGCGACGCATTGTGCTGTGAGTTCGGCGACTGCTGCGAAGATCAAGCTGATGCGTGCAATTTCTGCGATCCCGGGATTGATCCGTTTTACTGCGCCGGTGATCTGAACGATGACGGCGCGGTCAATGTCTTCGATCTTCTCGAACTGCTCCAAGACTGGGGACCCTGCCCGCCTGCAGAAGAGTGTCACGCCGATTTGAACGACGACGGCGTCGTCAACGTGTTTGATCTGTTGCAGTTGCTCGAGAACTGGGGTGAATGCGAACAGGCCCCCGCACCGAACGTGCGCACCGGTCGGTGCTTCATCCGCACCGACAGCCACTCCGTCGAGTCGACCTGCGCTGAGTGTGCGGCCATACTCGGCGCGGCGTCGGAAGGTTGGAAGTGGAAGCACGATGGCAACACCTACGACCACACGACCGGTTGCCCGTGAACAGAACGCGCGTGATCGAATTCACGCGCCGCGATGAAGTCGCATGTGCAACATACTGCCGGTGATGAGCCGCGTGCCCCCGATCGCTTGTGATCGGGGGCACTTTCGTTGACGCCGTTCAAAGGCGGTCCCGCGTCCAGGGGCGAAGTCCAGGGGTGAAATCAGACACCCGGATCGCGGGCGAAAGCCGTCCGGGTGGGCTAACATCATGGTGCAAGCCAAAACACCCGAACTTCACTTGCTGAAGGAGAAACACGATGACTTTTCAACTGCCCAAGTTACCTTACGCCGCCAATGCCCTTGAACCGGTGATTGACTCCAAGACGATGGAGATCCATCACGGCAAGCATCACAACACCTACGTGACCAAACTGAACGAAGCGGTCGAAGGCACCGACCTGGCGTCCAAATCGATCGAAGAGCTCTGCCGCGATCTGAAAAGCGTGCCGGAAAACAAACGAACCGCCGTGCGTAACAACGGCGGCGGGCACTTCAACCATTCGCTGTTCTGGACCATCATGGCGCCGAAGGGCAAGGGCGGCGGGGGAGAACCCTCCGGCGAGCTGGCCGAGGCGATCAAGAGCAGCATCGGCGCGTTCGACAAGTTCAAGGAAGAGTTTGCCAACGCCGCGACGACCCGCTTCGGCTCCGGCTGGGCGTGGCTCGGCGTAAAGGACGACGGCAAGGTCAGTATCTGCTCGACCCCCAATCAGGACAACCCCCTCATGAAGGGCTTCGTCGATTGTGAATGCACGCCGATCCTCGGCCTCGACGTCTGGGAGCACGCCTACTACCTCAACTACCAGAACCGCCGGCCCGACTACATCAAGGCGTGGTGGGACGTCGTGAACTGGTCCGCCGTCGCGGAACGTTACGAAGCTGCCCGCACCGCCGGCGCTACCGCCTGATCCGCATCGCGCTGAAAAGCTGAAAACAAGCGACAACCTCGAAATCTCTTTATCACCATCAAGCAAGCCCCGGTTCCTCGAGCCGGGGCTTGTTCTTTTGGAATCTCGCGGTGTGATGTGCGCGTCGCGGTGTGATTGTGCGCAACGGGGCACCGCCGCGCGCGAGCCCTGGCCGTTCCTCATCACCCGCAGCGCGACCAATGGGTCTCGATCCTGATAGCATTCCTGCTGAAGAAAAGGTCGTTCGCCATTGAGCGGACGCGGCGGATGGCGAACGGCCGAGCGCGAATCAATTGGGTGATGAAATGAGTGAATCCGACATGGCTCCCCCCACGCAGACCTGCTCGGGAAAGAATCGCCGCACGGCCAACGGATCTCTTTCATCTTTCTGCTGGGCATCATCGTGCTGGCGGGGTCTTTCTGGGCATCATTCGGTTCCGTTCTCAACTTCAGCATCATCATGAGCTTCGGGCCACAGGGTGAAGAACAGACATCAGCCGGCGAGTTGCTGCGCTGGCCGTTTGCGTACAGCGCTGCGAAACTCATCTTCGTCACGGCGCTGCTCGCCGTCTGGATCGATTGCGGCCGACAGCATCGCGTCGGCTTCACGCAGCTTGGTGATGATCTGTTCTGGTGAATGTCGTTTGCGTTTCATCGTCAAGAGTCTCCTGACCACTACCGGCGGTCTTCGGAACTCTTCTATGAGCCAGCCTGTCAAGTTCAGGATACGAATGGATTCGTTCAACGAGATCGGTTCAGATTTTGGGGAGCAGGCCAAGGCGATAGAGAGATTGAAAGAGCGATGCAAGGACGATCGGACCAGCGTACACGTGTGAGCATCGCTGAAAACGGGAATTGTCCCAACCGATCCCGGCTTATGCCTGAGATTGATTCGGAATGCGTCTCATTGATCCCGCGATCTCTGCGTGTGACG
>RECV01000159.1 GCA_007693845.1 Phycisphaerales bacterium | reverse complement strand
GCGATACCGGGTTGATGAGGCGGGCCGGCCGGAGTGGTGGACTCCACAGGGGGGGCCGATGCCCGACGGCCACCCCGCGGAACTGTACGACCAGTAGGTCGCAGTTCGGCCAATCGGCCGGGGGAGCCGTAGGCGAGATCCAGCGGCGGTGTGTTGATGCGTCAGCCAAGCAACCGTGTGAAAAATCGAAAAAAGCGAATTGAGAGCGGCGATACGGCCATCTGGATGGACGGTACCGATTTTGCGTGGTACCCTTCTATTACTGGTGTTACAAGTCTCTGTCAGCGAACGCCCCGCTGGCCCTTGGCCTTGGAGTAGTTGATGATGTCATTGAAGAATCTCGCTCTTCTCGCGTGTGCCGTGGCAATCGCGATTGCGTTGCCGTTCGGATTGCAGTCAACAATCGAAACCGCGGACAAAGGTCCGGTGGAGGTTCGCTCGGCCAGTCTGACGTCGGCTGAAACGGAGAGGCCGACCGCGTCTGCCACGCGGAACCCGGTCAGTGCGCCTTCCGGCGTGGCCTCGGCGAATCCGGTGGAGCTTGAGAAAAACGGCTTTGACCGCCTGGGCATGCTCGCCGAAGCGTTGCGAGAAGACATGGAAATGGTCGATTCACCGATTGAACTTCGATTCGTGCAACCGCGCGGTGTCGGTCAGGATCAACTCGAACCACGCCGCGTCCGAACCAAAAAGCCGGTCGAGAGCATCCGCTTTGACCCGTCATACCTGACCGAAGAGCTCGTGGTAAAGTTCCGTGATGAAGTGCGTGCACGAGTGACGCCGGAGGCGCGGGGGCAGGTTCGGTCCGATGCTGGCCGTAATCTGAATACCTTCGCTGACATCGTTGAAGAGTTTGGTCTTGAGGTCCGGTCGGCATTTCACATGTCGGAAGAACGGCTGCGGGGTCTCGAAGAGCGGGCGGAGCAGAACAGCGGCCGTGCGCAGCCGGACCTTGCGGGCATGATGATCGTCACCGGTCCCACGGATGTGATTGAACGCGCTGCTCGTGAGATCCACCAGCTTGAGACGGTGGAGTACGTCACGTTTCATCCGATCATGAAGACACACCGCATGCCGCGAGGTGGCGGACCGACCGCGGCGTGCTGCCTTCCTTCACAGGCTTGCATTGAAGGCCAGACCGTTGAAGAATGCAATGACTTGGGCGGTGACTGGTTGGTCGGTGTGACCACTTGCCAGCCGGGAGCATGTATCTCAGGTGCTTGCTGTGTCGGCGGAAACTGCTTGCCAGACGTTTTGCAGGTAGTTTGCGATCAGAATTTGGGGGTCTTCGGTGCTTTCCAAGAGTGTGAGGCTGATAGTTGTGAGACCGGGGCTTGCTGTGTAGGAACTGATTGTTTCGCGAACGTCGTGAAGCTAGACTGCGAGGTAGTGGGTGTCTTTGTTGGCGTTGGAACCATATGCGATCCCGACGACGATCCATGTGAAGAATTAGATTGTGGTGAGCCCTCGGCAGGAGATTGTTTCTCAACGAACGCCAACCCCTACTGCGATGTTGAAGATTGCTGCAATATCGTCTGCGACATTTATCCCTTCTGCTGCAACGAAGATTTCGGCCAGTGGGATGAAGTTTGTGTCGGGCTCGCCGACTGCTTCTGTTCCCCGATCACGACCGACGCGGATCGGTGCAATTGCCCCTTTGCCGGAGAGTGTTTCGAGGTGGGTGGCCAGGGCTGTCGTGTGCCCGACTGCTGTAATGCGGTTTGTGATATCTTGCCCTTCTGCTGCATTGGATTCTGGTCGCAGGAGTGCGTGGACCTCGCGAACGAACTTGAGGACTGTATCCTCCCGGACTTCCCCGATGGTGTGACGCCCGATTTCTCATCCACGCAGGGCTATCGAACACCTGGCGGTTACACCGGAACGGAGTTCTTCCCGCCGGCATTCCCGGCACCACTCTTCCCGGGTCACAACGGTGAAGGTTTCTTCCTTGAAGACCTCACTGATCCGAATGATCCGTTTTCTGTCGGCAACCCCTACGCGGGTTTGTATGGTCTTGGCCGATTTCTCATCGACGAATTCGGTATCGGCGCAGACGTTGAAGATTTCGACCCCGTATACGGCGGCGTGCGCGGCGCAAGCATCAACGTGGCCGTGGTTGAATGGGCCTACTACCCAGATCACGAAGATCTCGACGTCATTGCCGAGCCGGGCCAGACGATGATCTTCATTCCCGAGACAGAACCCGATCACGGCACCGCCAGTCTGGGGGTCATCGGGGCTCGTTTGACCGATCCGCCAAGCGGGTTGATCGGTATCGCGCCGGACAGTCAACTCTACTTCTTCCCGATCACCTCGGTTGAGCAGGGCCCCCGGCCGTTCACGGCAATCGCGAATGCATTCGAGACGCTTCAGGCCGGTGACGTCATCTCGCACTCATGGGGTCCCGGTCCTCCGATCGGTAATCTCAATAACTCCGAACCGTACTGGGATCTGTTTCGATTGGGGTCAGACATTGGGATCACCACCTTTGTATCGGCGGGGAACGATTGCTTTGACCTTAGCGCTGCGAACGATGAAGGCGATAGCGGCGCGATCGTCGTTGGTGCGGTTACACCCGGTCGAAATCCAGACGGATCCGGTGGCTATCGGCGCATTCCGTTCAGTAACTTTACGAGTAACCAGGCAGATGTCTTTAACCTGAACCAGTCAAGCAACGTGGTTCATATCTCCGGGTGGGGAACCAACGTGGCCAGTACCGGGTACGGGGCACTGTTCGCACCGGAGGGTGATCCAAATCGCGCTTACACGGACAACTACGGCGGCACCAGTGCGGCGGGACCGATGGTTGCCGGCCTGGCCGCTTGTCTTCAGGGTCTCGCCAAGCAGTTCTACGGCATTCCCCTGGCGCCGGAGACCATTCGCGCTCTGTTGCAGACCAGATTCGGGCAATCTCAAGGCGCGTTCGAAGTCACGGATAATTTCGCGCGGGACGAGAACGGCCAATGTGGTCCTGATTTGAACCCGGATAATCCTCTGAATCGAATCATCGGCTTCACAAACGCACGCGCCGCCGGCGCAGCGATTTTGACGCAGAATACTGCAGGGTTTGATACTCCGAGTGGCAGCTTGAACATCCAGAATGTGTACACCATTCGTGGCCGTCACCTCTTTGGAAATGTGTTCTCTGTTTCAGCGCCCGATAACCTCTTCTACTTTGCGGAAAGCCGGTTCACAAAGCCGAACCAGTCGCCGAACTTCATTCCGAGTCATCTCAGCGGCCCGGTCGGCCAGATCAAATACCGAAACACGGGTCAGATCGCGGATGTTCTGGCCGAAGCGAAGTTTGCGAATCCGAGTTCGATCACGGACTTTCAGGTTCAGGTCTTTGCGCTAGCTCCTCCGACAGTTCCCGGCATCGTGTTCCTGGAAGCGTACGACTGGGTCGCCGGACGCTGGCAGTTCCTCGGCGTCACGCTCTTCGAGCCGGGTGGCGAAATTGGGTTTGCATCTGACCCGATTCTCACGTTCCAGCCGGCCCGGTTTGTCAATCAGCAGACCGGACAGGCCTTGGTTCGCGTCGGTGCGCACGGTTTTACGCAGATTCAGCCCGGCGTTCCCAACGCGCTGCCGGATACGTTTGTCTTCCGAGTTGACGCCATCCTCTTGAACCAGACGCTCATCTCGGTGCCGACTCCACTGAACTGAATCAGTCCGAATAA
The DNA here is from genome assembly GCA_007693845.1 of Phycisphaerales bacterium. Taxonomy (GTDB): domain Bacteria; phylum Planctomycetota; class Phycisphaerae; order Phycisphaerales; family SM1A02; genus SKZB01. The sequence goes on along the minus strand of RECV01000159.1, from coordinate 8,459 downwards.
ATATGAATCTCCCAGGTCTTCCCAGCCCGGCTCCGCCCGGGCTTTTTTCTTTTGCCGCTCTCAGGTCCGGATAACGATGTCGAAAATCTCGCGCATGTTCGCAGAGTGCAGTTAAGCCTCCTCGTGCGGGGGACGATATCACGAAGGCCTGATTTGAATCGTCGTGCGGCGATTCGAAGATGTGAGGAGCACAACGGCCGGATGGTCCGGTCGAAGGGCGGCAGGACGCAGATCGCGCGGACATGGCAGGGCATTGGGTGCACCTGCCTCAGAACGTGCAACAACGGATTGCGCCGGTTCCTCAACGGACCGGGGCGTGTTCAAGGAGGACACAATGACTCGGATCAACACGAACGTATCGTCCATGCTCGCTCAGCGGGTGCTCGGCAATCAGACGCGTGGCCTGACCACCAGTCTGGAACGATTGAGCACCGGTTTTCGGATCAACCGCGGTGCGGATGACCCGGCCGGTCTGATCGCCAGTGAAAACCTTCGTTCCGACAAGGCCGCCATCGGCGCTGCGATCAAGAACGCGCAGCGAGCCGAGCAGGTCGTCAACGTCGCCGAAGGCGGCCTGCAGGAAATCAACAACCTGCTCGTTGAACTGCAGGGCCTTGTTGGTGAAAGCGCCAACAACAGTGGTCTGTCTGTTGAGGAGAAGGAAGCGAACCAGCTTCAAATCGACTCGATCCTTCAGACCATCGACCGCGTCGCCAACTCGACGACCTTCAACGGCCAGAATCTGCTCAACGGTCAGTTGGACTATCAGATCGACAGCACCCCCGCGGGTATCGACAACATCCAGGTGAACTCCGCCAAGCTCAGCGACTCCGGTGATCCGCTCTCGATTAACGTGGACGTCGTCAGCCGCGCGTGGCAGGGCGCCGTCGGCATCCAGAGTTCCGCTATCACGGCTGGCTCTGCCGTTTCCGAAACCGGTTCGATTACCATTGAGGTCGTCGGCAACAAGGGCTCACAGCAGTTCACATTCGCTTCCGGTACGACGGCGGCGAATATCGTTTCAGCCATCAACACCTTCAGTGAAGCGACCGGTGTCGTGGCGTCCAACATCAGCACTTCGGGTGTCATTCTCCGCAGTGAAGACTATGGCGGAGACCAATTCGTCACGGCCAAGGTTCTCAACGGATCGGCCGCGAACGGCGATATTATCAGTGCCGTCAATGCTGATCAGGACGCTCTGGCCGGCGGCGGCGTGTCACAGCTCACCGGCGAAGGCATCAACGCTCAACTCCTGATCAACGGGCAGCAGGCCACTACGAACGGTCTCACCGCCCGGGTCTCCAGTGACGGTTTCGACGTGACGGTTACCCTGGACGGTGAATCAGCGCTGAACGCTGACAACCAAAGTACAAGTTTTAACATCACCGGCGGTGGTGCGGACTTCAGCATCTCCCCCAAGGTCAACCTCGCCGGTCGCGCTTCGATCGGCATCGGCTCGGTGACTTCGGGTAACCTCGGTGGTGTCGCCGGTGCGCTCTCTGATCTCAAGAGCGGTGGTTCCAGCAACGTCGTCAGCGGCAACCTGACCAAAGCTCAGGAGATTCTGGATCAGGCCTCCAAGCAGGTTTCCGGCCTTCGCGGTCGCCTCGGTGCTTTCCAGAAGAACACCCTCGGCGCGACGATCAACAACCTCGGCGTCACCCTCGAGAACACCGCGGCTGCGGAATCGAGCATCCGTGACACCGACTTCGCCAGCGAGACCGCCACGCTGACCCGTCAGCAGATCATCTCGCAGGCCGCGACCCAGGCGCTCTCGATCGCCAACTCTCAGCCGCAGTCCGTCCTGGCCCTTCTCGGCTAAGTGACTTCGGCCCAATCCGTTTGAAAGTACGCGGCGGTCCAATCCGGGCCGCCGCGTTTTTCATTTGAAGTGTCTCAGTTGTTCTCTTCATCAGCCCGTCTGGCTCAACATGAACCATCGTCGACGGGTTCATTCATCGCGCAAGTCGACCATGGACTCTCGAACCTCCGGTTCCGGGCGTGGCTGGCCGAACCAGAGGTAGTACACGCCGCGCTTGAGATCGTCGACGATCACCAGCAGGCAAGGCAGCACGAGCAGAATCACGATCGTGGCGCCCATCAGCCCGAACGCGATCGAGATCGCCATCGGGATCAAAAACCTCGCCTGGAATGACTGCTCCAGCATCAGAGGGGTGAGCCCCAGGACCGTCGTCACCGTTGTCAGGAAGATCGGTCGCAATCGCTTTTTTCCGGCCTCGATCAGCGAATCGTGCAGCGCCATGCCGGCTGCGCGGCAACTGTTGAAGAACTTCACCAGAATCAGCGAGTCGTTGACGATCACGCCGCTGAGCGCGACAAAGCCGATCAGACTCAGAAACGTCATGTCAAAGCCGAGCACGAGGTGGCCGACCACCACGCCGATGAGACCGAACGGGATCGCGAACATGACCACGATCGGCTGAATGTAGTTGGCAAACAGCCACGCCAGGATGACGTAGATCATGATCAGCGCGGCCATGAATCCGATCGGGAGCGTCGCGAAAGCATCGGCCTGCTGCTCCTGCCGTCCTCCGAGTTCGATGGAAAGGCGCGGGAAGTTTGCGCGAAGTTCATCGAGATTCAAGTCACGCACGATGTCTTCCGGACTGGTATCCGGATCGGTGTCGGCCGTCACCGTGATCGCGCGCTGGCGGTCGATTCGTCGGATGGACGTGTAGCCGGTCGTTTCAACCATATCGGCGATCTCGACCAGCGGAACCGGACGTCCCTGCGGGCTGATCACCCAGAGTTGTTCGACCGCGTGAATGTTCCGGCGGGTGGCTTCGTCCAGCCGGACGCGCACATCAATATCTTCCTGCTGCGCGGCGAAGGTGTGCGCATCCAGTCCGAAGAGCACGCCGCGCACCTGATTGGCAATGTTTGATCCGGTGAATCCCAGCGCAGCACCTTCGGGCCGGACCGTGAACTGCAGTTCGCGCTGGCCGAGCGAGTCATCGTCGGCAATATCGTAGACCTGTTCGAAATCGCGCAGCATGACCTTGATGCGCTCGATGGCCTCGCGCATCTGGAGTTCATCGTTGCCGCGCACTCGGATCGTAATGTCCGGGCCGCCGGGGCCGCCGGTGATCTCCGAGAAGGCGATCCTTTCTGCTTCTTCCACCACGCCCACATGGTTTCGGATCGCGGCGATGACCCGCGCGGACTCGCGATCGCGTTGTTCGGTTGGGAACAACTCAATGAAAATCTGCGCGAGGTGCGTCGCCGCGGAGCTCGTTTGTCCCGTTTCGATATCCGACTGCTCACCGATGACCGCGCTGATGCTGAGCGTCTCCGGCTGGGCGGCTGCGGCCTCTTCGAATCGCGCGACGACCGTTTCCGTTCGCTCCGTCGGTGTTCCGATCGGCATGCGGATGTCGACGATGATCGTCTCTGAATCCTCACTCGTGAGGAACGTGTAGGGCACGAGACCGCCGCCGATCATGCCGAGCGCAATCACGAGAGTCGCAATGGCGATTGAGAGACTGATGTAACGGAACTTGAGCGCGAGGGCGAGCAGCCGGGCGTACGCCGGGACCACCACATCCAAGATGAGGTGATCACGCCACTCTTCGTACCGCTGCACGAGACTCTTACCGTTGGGGCGCAGCTTGTCGCGTTTGGCGAGACTGTGCCCCATGTGGCTGGGCAGAATGAGCAACGACTCGATCAGACTCATGATGAGCGCGCAGGTGACCACCAACGGCAACGCGCCGAGCAGATCGCCGATGCTGCCCTTGATGAAACTCAACGGCAGAAACGCCACGATACTGGTGAGCACGGTTGCGACGACCGGCCAGGAGACCTGCTCCGCGCCCTTGATCGCGGCCGACAGGGACGGTTCGCCCTGGTCGTGCCGCGCCTGGATGTTCTCCGCCACGACGATGGCGTCGTCCACGAGCAGGCCGAGGACCACAATCAGACCGAACATGGTGAGCAGATTGAGGGTGATCCCCGCCATCTCCATAAAGACCAGCGTGCCGGCGAAGACCGTGGTCAAGCCCACCCCGACCCAGAAGGCAACGCGCCAATTCAGGAAAAGCAGCAGCGTGAGAAAGACGAGGATCGCGCCGTAAAAGGCGTTCGAACCGAGCAGGGCGAGGCGACCTTCCACAAATCGTGCGAGGTCCGATTGCGTCGCCAGTTGTGTCCCCGGGGGAAGGGGATTGGCGGAATTCACGCCCAACTCCCACGCGCGACGTCGTGAAGAGCCACCGGTCATTTCCGCCTCGGCGTTCCGGCCGCTGGCCAGGTGACGCAGCGCAGCGCCGGCCCGTTCAAAGCCGCGCGGCCGGTACGGCTCGCCGTTTCGCCCTTCCACATACGCGCGGGCCATCTCGGCCATCTCAACAATGTCCTGGTCGCCCACCTTGAAGACGGTCAAGCTGACGGCACGCTGGCCGTTGAACCGGCGACTCAATTCGACGTCTTCAAAGTCCTCGAAGACGTCCGCCAGATCCCTGACGCGCAGGATCGTGCCGTCCGGCGCACCACGCACGACAATGTCTCGAATCGCCTCCGCGCGTTCATCCACGCCCATGACGCGGACGTTGATCGTGCCGAGTTCACTGCGCACGGTGCCGCCGGGCACTTCACGCATCCATTGCCGAATCGCATCGGTGATTTCGGGCAAGCTGATGCCGTACTCGATCATCGCGGCCTGACGGACGTCGACGCGGACCTCGTAGTTGCGCACACCGGAGATCAACAGTTCGCCCATGCCGGACATGGACTGCAGATCATCGCGCACACCTCGGATGGCGCGTTTCATGGCGTCCTCATCCGCTTCACCATAAAGCGTGACCATGATGACCGGCAGACGCGGCTCAAACTCCGTGACGCGGATACGCTCGGCGTCTTCCGGCAGATCCATGAGTTGGTCAATCGCCCGCTGCACTTCGTCGGTGGCGCGATACACATCACGCACGTTGTCACGAAACTCAACGACGATGCCGCCGCCCCCTTCACTGAGGGTGGTTGTCAGCTTCTCCACTTCCTGCAGTTCCGCGAGACGATCCTCAACCTTGATGGCGAGTCCCTCCTCGACTTCTTCAGGGGTCGCGCCAGGGTAGACCAGAGTCACGCTCGCCGCTTCGGGTGAGATTTCCGGAAAGAATTCCCGTTGAATCGTCACCGCGCTGTAAAAGCCCGCGATGAGGAAGGCCATCATCAGCAGATTCACCGGAACCGGATTGGTCACGCCGAACCGGGGCAGACTCACGGTGACGGCTCCCCGTCTTCAGGATTTTGAGCCACTTCCGACCGGTTGTTGTCGCGACCGATGATGACCGGCTCGACCTGCGTGCCGTCGGACAGGGCGCGTGAGGCGTCGTAAACCACCAGTGCGCCCTCCTCCAGCAGGTCCGTCAACACCACCCACTGGTCGTCATCGACCCCCAGTTCGGGAAACCTCTCGAGAACACGAAAGTCGATCGAGATCGCGCGAGAGATGACAACGCCTTCCTCGTCGATGAGACGGATCTGATTCTGGCGTACGCTGCGGCGAGGCACCACAGAACGCCGTTCCCTTTCCCGCGAGGTGACGATGCCGCGCACAAACTTTCCCGGCGCGAGTCGGTCGCGGTCGCCGGGAGACTGTTCAAGATCGACGAACACCGTCATGGTGCGCGTGGTTTCATCATCCTCGGGAGCGATGCGCGTGATTTCCGCGTCCCAGACCTGCCGTCGGCCGCCGGCCTCGCTGAGCAACTGCGCGCGATCGCCTTCCCCGATGAACGTCCGGGCACCGGACGGCACACGCAACGGAACCTCAATGCGGCGAAGGTCGACGATCCGCGCCACGCGCTGATTCATCTGGACGCTGTCGCCCCGATCCACTTCGACCAGTTGAATGATGCCGTCGATCGGACTGCGGATCGTGGTACGTTCGAGGTTCTTCTCCGCCATCCGAAGCTGGACTTCCTGCATGGCGCGAGTCGCTTCGAGTTGCGATTGACGGGGACGGATGGAATCCACGCGTTCGCGCGCTGCGATCTCGTTCTGACTGGCATTGATCAGAATCTGACGGTTCTGATCAACCTCGCGCTGTGTGGCGGCACCGCGTTGCTGGGCGTCCAGAACCCGTTCATAATCCTGCTCGGCGAACCGGACGTCCTCCTGCGCAAGCTCCAGCCGCATGAGCCAGGTACGCAGTTCCACATCAAGCAGATCGAGCTGGGCCTCCAGTTCCCGAATCCGCTGCCGGGTCATGGCGACTTCCTCTTCATAGTCGATCGGATCGAGGCGGACGATGACCTCGCCCTCCCGAACGATACGACCGGTGACAATCGATTCGGGTCGCTCGATCACCACGCCGGGCACTTCCGCCGCGACATTGGCGGCGTGCCGTGCGAAGGCGGTGCCGAAGCCGTCCCACTGGCGGTGCACCTCCACCGGCCGGGTCTCGATCACACGGACTTGTGGCCGAATCACGTCCCGTTCGGTCCGCGCCGGTTCCTGACGGGTTTCGATGAGGACGATCGCGATGCCGATTGACGCAGCCAGGATTGCCGCGCTGACGATCAGACGCGTCAGTACGGAAACTACCGTTGGGCCCAGAATGCTTTGCCAGCGTTTCATGCGGGGTCAATCTGCGAGAATGAGGGAAGGCGGACCGTCAACAAAGGGGCGGCATTGTACGCGGGGGATGACCGGATCGGGGATCACCGGCCGCCTCAGTACGGCCGGGATGGTCCGACGGATACTTCGTCCCCCGTCGAGCGTGGATGCTCCATTCGGGGGAGCGGGGCAAAATCGCTGGAAGGGGGGCCGGCACGCCCGGCTCGTGCTCGCGGCTCCGAACCGCATTCGCCGGACTCTCCACCGTGGCGATCCCCCGATCGCGTTAACCCTGATACCCTGATTCATCATGGACGATGCGTTGCATGACAAGACGTTGACCACGCTTGCGCGGCTGGCCCGCCTGCGGATCGACCCGCGTGAGGCGACAGAACTCCGCGAGAAGCTGGAATTGGTGATCGAGAGTCTGCGCCGGCTTGATGAACTTGATCTCGATGATGTCGAACCAATGACGCACGCGGACTCGGGGCGAAATCGACTCGATGAGGATGTCCCGGAGCCCGCCATGGCCGTGGATGAACTGCTGCGGAACGCGCCGGCGACGGAAGGGCGTTACATCGCCGTGCCGAAGGTCATCGACGCCGGGCGCGAGGACGGACATGAATCATCGAGTGATCATCGGGGGCGCTCGTGACGGTCTTGCCTTACCGGACCATCTCGGCGTACATCGAAGCCGTTCGGGCCGGCCGGACGACCGCGCGGCAGATGGTCGATGCCACGCTGGAACAAATCGAGACGCAGAATTCCGGTCTCAACGCTTATCGGGAAGTGTTTGCCGAAGAAGCCCGAGCCGCGGCGGACCGGATCGACGAGCAAGTCGCGCGCGGCGCGGACCCCGGCCCCCTCGCCGGCGCGCCGATCTCGATCAAGGACAACATTGCGACGACGCTCGGCCGCACGAGCGCGGGTTCGAAAATGCTGGCGGACTACCGCAGTCCGTTCAACGCCACGGCGGTCGAGCGGCTGATCGATGCCGGCGCGATCATCATCGGCAAGGTGCAGTGTGATGAGTTCGGCATGGGTTCATCGGGCGAGAACTGCGCCTTTGGCCCCACGCGGAATCCGCACGATGAGGACCGCGTCGCCGGCGGATCATCCAGCGGCAGTGCGGCGGCGGTTGCGGCCGGGCTTTGCCTGGCGTCCATTGGCAGCGACACCGGCGGATCGGTTCGGCTGCCCGCCTCCTTCTGCGGCGTGGTGGGGGTGAAGCCAACCTACGGCCGCGTATCGCGTTACGGCCTGGTCGCCTACGGATCGAGTCTGGATTGCATCGGCCCGATCACGAATTCCGTCAACGACGCCGCGATGTTGCTCCAGATCATGGCCGGCCACGATCCGCGCGATGCGACCAGTTCAACGCAAGACGTTTTCGATTTCAATGCGGAGATCACACAACGTGACCAGCCGATGCGGTTGGCCGTGCCGAGTAAAGCGCAATCGGACAAGAACGATGATGCGGTAAACGACGCCTTCGCGCGGGCGGTGGATCACTTCCGCGCGACGGGCGCGGAGATCATTGAAGTCGATTTTTCTCTCGCGGATTACGGTCTGGCGACGTACTACATCCTCGCCCCGGCCGAGGCATCGAGTAACCTCGCGCGGTACGATGGCATTCGGTACGGTCACCGAACTGAACCGGTGGCAGGGGACGCACTCGATGACCTCTACGCCCGATCTCGTGCAGAAGGGTTCGGCGAAGAAGTGAAACGGCGGATCATGCTCGGCACGTTCGTGCTGTCCTCGGGATACCACGATGCGTATTACCTCAAGGCGCTCAAGGCCCGGCGACTGATCCACGATGCGTTCACGGATGTTTTCAGCCAGTGTGATGCGATGCTCACGCCGACCGCGTCGATGCCGGC
>RECV01000071.1 GCA_007693845.1 Phycisphaerales bacterium | reverse complement strand
AGCCGTACTTGAACAGCCGGGCCTCGCGCGTCCAGAGGTCCATGATGCCGCCTTCGCCGACGAGATCATCGTCCACCGACTGAATAAAGCACGCGTGCGGCTGGGGATGCGAGTAGGCATCATCCGCCAGTGAAACTTCGCCCGTCTCCGGATCGGCGACCCAGTGCCCTTGCGCCGGGCCGGTGATGCCGTAGGCGAAGTTCAACCCGGTGTTGAACCACTGCGGGCTGTTCGGCGCGCACATCTGGTGCAGCATCATGTGGCAGAGTTCATCGTAGAACGCCTCGGCGTCATCTTTCGTGTCGAAGTAGCCGTGCTTCTCACCCCAGTGTCGCCAACAGCCGGCGAGGCGGTGAACCACTTGGCGAACGGACTTTTCCGGGCCGGTCTTGCCGTCTTCCTGCGGAACCCCGGCTTTGCGGAAGTACTTGCTGACCATGATGTCGGTGGCCAGTTGCGACCACGACTTCGGCACCTCTGCATCCTTCATCTCAAACACGACGGACCCGTCGGAGTTGGTGATGCGACTCGTACGTTTCGTCCATTCGACCGTGGAAAAAACGTCAACGCCGGGTTTGGTGAATCGTCGTGTGATTTTCATGTTGGCCCATTCCTTCCGTTCTTGATCTATTGTTGACCGGCGGGCATCCACGCGCCGGGTAAACTTCCGTGTTGTGCCGCCCGCTCCGCAGGCAGTGATCCGATCTGTGGGGCGGGATTTCATCTCGCCGTCACGTGCAACGTACGCCATCCTTCGTTCGCGGCGGGGTGAAATCCTGCCCTGAGTGTTTCGCGCGACCACTGGTCGCGGCTTTATGCTTGATGCCTCGGTGCCTTCGTGCCTCAATGCCTTTCGTAATCAATCCACCATCGGCAGCGTCAGTCCCGCCTGATCCTGATACTTGCCTTTCTTGTCCGCGTAGCTCACCGCACAGGTGCGTTCGGCCTGGAGGAAGATCATCTGGGCGATGCCTTCGTTGGCGTAGATCTTCGCCGGCAGGGGCGTGGTGTTCGAGATTTCGATCGTCACCTTGCCGCGCCATTCCGGTTCGAGCGGCGTGACGTTGACGATGATCCCGCAGCGGGCGTAGGTGCTCTTGCCCACGCAGATCGCCAGCACATCGCGCGGCACGTCGATCGTCTCTACCGTCTCGGCGAGCGCGAAGGAGTTCGGCGGGATGATCACGTGATCCTTGCCCGTGTCCCTCGTGTCGATCGTGATGAACATGTCCTCGGTGAAGGACTTGGGATCGACGATCGTCTGCCCGCCGTGCGGCGCGACATTGGTGAAGATTTTGAACAGCGTGCCGACGCGCACGTCGTAGCCGTAGGAGGACACGCCGAAGGAGACGCGGCCGGCGCGTTTTTCGTTGTCTTCGAACGGCTCAATGCCGACGAGTTCACGGATCTGAGTGTCGCAGAGTACGGTCATGAGTGTGTCTTCCCTCGAAGCAGAGTCAGTTATCGGAACCGGTCAGAGAGCGCGTGAAACGTCTTCGTGTGGCGTGCGAAGGTCTTGGCCAGACGACGATGTGCTCCCATCCCATTCCCACAGTGGCTGACGAACAAACGAAACCCACCGCCGGCCTTGATCCGCTGCCATGGCTGCCGTGTGGTGGACGGGATCGGGCCCAAGACGGACCGGACCGGCGAGGCGTGCCGCGATTCGTTGCCGCGACGGGCCCTCGCAAAGCCCCGTTCCCACATTCGGCGGCGTGATCAGGACGATCTCGACCGACAAGACCAATGATAATACCACATCTTGGGCGTGCAAGAATTTAACGCTCAGAATCTGGTGTTTTTCGCTATTTTACCACCGCTTGAGCTAAGTCTCGGCAGGAACCCACTTTACCACGAGGCCGATTTTGCCGTTGACCCCCATCCATTGGGTGGACAACTTGTCAACTGGTGTCGATAGCCGCATATCTTGTGGTTCTGGTCGGGAAATCGCATTTTCATGTGACTCCGGAGTGTGGACCCTCCCCGCGTTGGCCCCAGCGACGCTAGACTCACTCTGATGCACACTTCGTCGACCACGGCGCAGGAAACACTCCTCGAAGGGCTCACCGAACGCCAGCGCGAGGCGGTTCGGCATACCGATGGTCCGCTACTGGTCCTCGCCGGGCCGGGTTCGGGCAAAACGACCGTCGTGACCCGCCGCATCGCGCACCTGATCGCCTCGGGTGTCGCGCCGTACCGCATTCTCGCCCTGACCTTCACCAACAAGGCGGCGGCGGAGATGCGCGACCGCATCGCACGCCTGTTGCCGCCGGATTTGCCCGGCGTGCGCGGCCTGACGGTCGCGACGTTCCACTCCTTCTGTGCGCGGCTGCTCCGGCGCTACGCGCCGCTCATCGGGCTGGCGGAGAACTATTCAATCTATGACACCGGCGATCAGCGTGAAGCGATCAAGCAGGCGCTGAAGATCGCCGGGCTCGATTCAAAGAACTGGACGCCCGCCAGCGTCGGCTCCGCCATCAGCAATGCCAAGAACCAGTTGCTCGATGCCAAGGCGTTTGCAGCGCAGGCGAACGAGTTCTATACGCGCTCCGTCGCGAAGGTCTACACGCAGTACGAGAAGATTCTGCGCCAGCACGATGCGGTTGACTTCGATGACCTGCTGCTGATGATGGCGAAGCTGATCCGCGATCACGAAGGCGTGCGCACCGAACTGCAGGAGCGGTTCCGCTACCTGATGATCGATGAATACCAGGATACGAACCACGCGCAGTTCATCATCGCGCATTCGCTGGCGGCAGCGCACCGGAATATCTGCGTTGTGGGCGATCCGGATCAGTCGATCTACGGCTGGCGCGGCGCGGATATCCGCAACATCATGGAGTTCGAGGAGCACTACTCCGAAGCGTCGATCGTGCCGCTGGGCCAGAACTTCCGCTCGACGGGTCACATCGTCAAGACCGCCGACACGCTGATCCGCAAGAATCGGCAACGGAAGCACAAGGACCTGCACACCGAGCTTGAGGACGGTGAAAGGCCGACCGTCATCACCTGTCGTGATGAACACCACGAAGCGCAGCTCATCATCGAGGAGTTCCGCAAGCTGCGCGAGGAGAAGGACATTCCGTGGAAGGAGATGGCGGTCCTCTACCGCGTGAACGCCCTCAGCCGCGTCATGGAAGAAGCGTTCCGCAATGCGCAGATTCCCTATGTGATCGCGCGCGGCACGGCGTTCTACGACCGGAAGGAAATCAAGGATGCCCTGGCCTACCTGCGCATCATCACCAATCCGAACGATGAAGTCGCGCTCAAACGCATCATCAACACGCCCACGCGCGGCATCGGCAAGACCACGCTGGATCGCATCGAGATATACGCGATTCAAAACCAGCTCGGCCTGTTCGATGCGATGCGGCAGGTCGATCAGATCAGCGATCTGACCGCGCGCGCTGTGAAGGCGGTCCAGAACTTCGTGAGCATGATCGAATCGTGGCGCGCGATGGAAGCGAGGGCCGCATCGAGCGGGGAGGCCATGCCGACTGATGACGCACCGCCGCATGATGAAATGCTGATCCCGGATCGTCGGGAGGATGTGGCGGACGCGGAGGGAGAGGCATTCGGCGGCCGCACGCCGTTCGCCGATCTGGTGGAGCGCGTGGTGCGTGACTCAGGGATGGAAAAGCTCTACCGAAGCGCGAAGGTGGAAGAGGAGCGGGAGCGGCTGGACAACCTCAATGAACTCATCAGCGCGGCGGCAGAGTTTCGTCCGGCCGGGGACGCACCCGGTGGTGAGGACCCGGATCGCGAAGGCGATGATCGTGCCGGCTCAATCCTCGCGGCGTTCCTTGAATCCGTTGCGCTCGTCAGCGATTCTGATGCGATCGATCCGGCGAACGGTGCGGTGACGCTGATGACATTGCACGCGGCGAAGGGGCTGGAGTTCGATGCGGTCGCGCTGGCGGGGCTGGAAGAAGGACTCTTGCCGCACAGCCGCTCGCTCGAGAATCCTTCGGACATTGAAGAGGAACGCCGTCTCTGCTTTGTGGGCATCACGCGCGCCCGCAGACACCTGTTGATCTCCCACGCGCAGATGCGCACGCAGCGCGGCTTCATGGAACGCACCATCTCGAGCGCGTTTCTTGATGAGTTGCCCGCAGACGCGGTCAACACGCTGGATCTGGCGGGTGATCCGTACGGCTTTTCGGATTTCGGCGCGACGGGCGGCGATGTTGAAGATGATCGCGGTGGATGGGGGCGCACGAGCGGAGGTTTCGGCAGCGCTCGGAAGAAGAACTTCCCGCCCCGCAGTGATGGCGGCGGCGGCGCGCGCAAGCGCGATGCGGATGATCCATTCATTGATGATGTGCCGGCGGTCGAATACGGCAGTTGGACGCCGAAGTCTCCCTCGGCTTCGACAAGTCGTCCATCGGGCGGCGGCGGGGGCGTTGCAGGGCAGTTTCCCGTTGGCTGCACGGTCCGGCACCCGAAGTTCGGCATCGGGCGCGTGGAAGGATTGACGCCCCGGCCAGCCGGCACGAGTGCCCGCGTGAACTTCCGCGGCCTGGGCGTGAAGACACTGATCCTCCAGTACGCGAAACTGGAGCGGATCGAGTAGATCAAGCACGCGTTTGACGCAGTGGATCGGATCAGCTTGGTGCCTTCGTCGCTGCGTCGCTGCCTCGCTATCATCCTGCTATGTCCAAACCCAATTCCAGTCCCTCCAAACTTGAGACGGTCGAGCCGCTGGGCAAGCGCGTTCTTATTCGCAAGGATGAGGACAAGAAACAGACCAAGAGCGGCATCCACCTGCCGGACAAGATCGAGATTCCGACGATCACCGGCCGGGTCGTCACGATCAGCGTGCAGGTCGAGAACGACACGGACTACCCGCTCAAGCAGTACGATCGCGTGCTGTTCAATCCAAAGCACGCGATTCCGGTAGATTTCGAAGGCGACAACCGATTGTTCGTCGTGCCGGTGGAGGATGTCGTGGCGGTTTTCCGCGCGGGGGAGTAAGCCAGGGTTTACACCAGATGAACGCGACATCGCCACACAGCCGTCCGGTGCGATCGGGTTCTCCGATCGATCAGGCCAGGGCGGCATCGGCCTCGCGAACGGCAGCGCAGAACGCGCGAATCAGGTCCGGGCTTTTCACGCCGCGCTCGGATTCCACACCGCTGGAGACATCCACGGCAAACGGCCGCACATTGCGGATGGCCTCGGCGACGTTGTTCGGCGTGAGTCCGCCGGCGAGAATGATCGGCTTGGTGATCTCGTTGCGCATCGCCGCCAGCTCGGCGTGATCGAATGATTCACCCGTGCCACCCGCGCCGCCGTCAATCAGTAGCGCATCAACCGCCTCGCACGCGTTCCAGCGTTCAACCGCATCGCGCGAAAAACGGAAGCCGCGGATCACGCGGTGCGTGTCGGCGACTTCATCAACGAGGTCCTCATTCTCCTCGCCGTGCAGTTGACACCACTCTTCCCACCAGTCTTCGAGGTCTTCGTTGAGGCGGCTGGTCAGTTGAAACAGTCCGACGGCGGTGACGAACGGCGGGAGCACTTCGACGATCTCAACGGCGGTCTCAAACTCAACGTGTCGCGGCGAGTCGGGCGCAAAGACCAGCCCGACCGCATCGGCGCCGGATGCCACCGCAACGTGGGCCAGTTCCGGACTGGTAATGCCGCAGATCTTGATCCGCGTGCGATGCGGTGGAAAGTGGGTCGCGGCATGATCGGTCGCATCGCTGCTGGTCATGTCTGGAGCTCCGCGAGTAGTCGTTCGGCAAGCTGCGCCTGCGCGCCATCCGCGAGACGTTTTCTCGCCGCTTCGAGAAGTTCCTTCGCCCGCTCCGGTCGCTCAATCTGTCGGGTGTAAATCAGTCCGAGCATGAGGCGCACTTCCGGACCGCGCGATGTGCCGGGATAGGTATTCAGAATACCTTCGTAGGCCTTGGCAGCGTGTTCGTAGCGACCTTCGGCGTAGAGCTGGTTGGCGACGTCGAGTTGGGCATCTTCAGCAATGGCCGCTTCGGGGTCGAGTTTCTGAAGCTCAATGAACTCACGCGCCGCCCGTGGCAGATCGCGCGCGGCGATAGCTTTGGCGATCACACTCCGCTGTCGCGCGATCGCTTCGTCCTGCGGCGTGGGTTTGCGTCTTTCCGCGGCTTGCTTCTGTTTCTCCAGCCGTTTGGCCGTATCCGCGGAAGCCGACTCGTACAGACCGCTGGCCTTGCCCCGGCTGGCAGCGCGGAACGCTGCACGACGGCGCGACTGACGGAAGAGATAGAACATATCGAAATCATCGTGTCGCAGCAGTCCGATCGCAAGCAGCACGAACGCCATCGCAAAGCCGTACACGTACCCCGCCAGATGTGCCATGTACGCAATCTGATGTCCTGACCCGCCGAAGATGTCCCCCAGCCCGCGCAGGATGTCCATGAGGAAGAAGAAGCCGATGAACCACAGCGCGGGGATTTCAAAGATGCCGATGATGAAGAAGATCAGCAGGATGCGAATGCGGCTGCGCGGAAAGAGCGCGAGAAACGCGCCGGAGACCGCCGCGACCGAACCGCTCGCCCCGATGACCGGCGCACCGCTGACCATGGCGTGCCCGACGCCGGCCACGATGCCGCCAACGAGATAGAACCCCAGAAACGACAGCCGGCCCATGCGGTCCTCGACGGCCCGGCCGAAGATCCACAGAAACAGCATGTTGAAGATCAGGTGGAAGACATCGTCGGGATTGTGCAGGAACTGATAGCTGATCGCCGTCCAGATCGGCGAGTTCGTGCCGTGAAACCAGCCGCCGGCGGTGAACGCTTCGATGCTGAACCACTCGAAATGATCACCCATGAGCCCGATGAGGTAGACCAGGGCATTGATCAGGATGAGCGATTCGGTCACGATCGCTTGCTTGCGCACCTGCCGGGTTGTGCCGAGGGGAATAAACATCTCCGCATTAGTCTACGCCATTCCCCGCCGCACCCGGGAAACGGCCGGCCGTGACGGGCGAATCATTTTCCACCGCGGGCACATCGATCAATCGGCCGTCCACGATGCGTGCCGCGATCATCGCATCACGCCAGGTATAGATCAGTCGCCCGATCAGATGTTCATCGATCTCGAACGGCGGCTGCAGCACGAGCAGATCCGCGCGAGCGCCCGGTTCGATCAAACCGGCATCCTGCCAGCCGAGCGCCTCGGCGTTGCCGCGCGTGATCATCTTCCACGCCTCAGCCGGCGAGGGGACGGGCGTCGATTGGCCAGTCAGTATTCGTCTCAGTTTCGCCACTTCGATCATTGACCGCGCTACACGCGGCATCGCGAGGTCCGGGCCGGCCGCGACATCCGACCCCAATGCGAGTCGCACGCCGTGTTCGCGGGCTGCGTGGAGATCGAACGCCCCCGCTTCGAGAAATGTATTCGCACCCGGACAGTGCACCACCACGCTGTCTCGCTCGGCGATCAGCCGCCACTCCGCTTCGCTCAGATGAACCGCGTGCGCCAGCAGCGTGCGCTGCGTGAGCATGCCGAAACGCTCGTACACGTCGGTGTAACTCTCGCATTCCTTGAACAACTCCAGCACGACTTCGCACTCGCGTTTTGATTCCGCGAGATGCGTCTGGATCATGAACAAACCCGCGGACATGGGGGCGACGGTCTTGAGCAGATCGCCCGAGCAGGAGACCGCAAATCGTGGATTGACGCTCATCGAAGCGCGATCGCCCGGAACGCCGCGCAACGGTTCGATCACCTGGTTCGTCAGAGCCGGCGGTCCCGCGCGATCCATCAGCACCTGACCCGCCGTCGCGCGGAGGGGAAAGCGGCGGAGCGAATCGATCCAGCCGCCGATCCCGTGGCCGTGACTGGTCAGATACCCCGCGTAGCCGAGCGTTCCTGCACGAAGCAGTCGCTGGTGGGCTTCATCGATCTGCTGCTGGGCGAACCCGGCGTTGCCCCACTTGAGTTCCGCCGGGAAGATTACCCGTTCGAGCCATTCGAGCAGTTCCAGCCCGTCGCAACCGATCGCATCGATCTGGGGCAGGTGGAGATGCGCATCGATGAACCCGGGGGTAATGATGGCCTCGGAGCCCCCGGCCGCGGGCAGAGCGGGTGAATCACCCTCGCCGACCTCCGCAATCCGGCCACCCTCCACCCGCACCCATCCCGGGACGGGCGGTTTGTGAGGATCGATCAGCAGACGGCCCTGGACAAGCATGATCAGACTCCAGAGGTGGGGGGCGAGGCGGGACAGCCGCGATGGCGAGCAATGGTTGGGAACGATCGAGCGCGGACGGGTCCGAATTGACCCGCCGGAGGAACCTTGAGCGTATCAGTTCAAGGGGTCGCTGTGACCGCGCACACGGTGGGAAGTGGCGGATGTTTTCGGGCGTTGGCGGCCGGCTGATCGTGGCTGATGATGTCGACGAGTCGCCCTCAGACTCGAATGAACACATTCTGACGATGGATGACTTGAACGCCTCTTGAACGGATGCTATATTCTCCGTGCTCGACGGGAGCCCCTTCCGCCGAGTGTTCCAATTCAGGGGCGGTAGCTCAATTGGTTAGAGTACCGGACTGTCGATCCGGTGGTTGCGGGTTCGAGTCCCGTCCGCCTCGCTTGCAAGCCGACGAAACAAGCCCCCGCATATGCGGGGGCTCTTTTCATGTTTGGGTATCAGCACATTTGTCTCCGCTCTGCACGAGACGGCTGGACGCCGATCCTGCCGGCTTCGCTCCCGTCATTGCTTGGCGTGAGAGACGATGAAGTCGACCTGTTGCCCAACTTGCCGGATCTTTTCCGCTTCCTCGTCGGGAATCGATGTTTCGAACTCATCCTCGAGTTGCATGACCAGTTCGAGCTGACCCGGCGTCTCCGTGAATGACATCTTGAAGCCGGCGGTTTCCGCATCGATGTGGTTCGGGTCCTTGACGAGCACGACTTCAACAATGTCGGAGGGGTAGTCACGGAAGTCAGCGGGGTCGCCCACATCAAGAACAATTGGCTCACCGAGCGAGGTAATGATGGCGGGCGCCGTCCCGGTGGAAATCGAAATCGGAACGCCATTGGTTGCCGCGAGAATCGGCGTGAGATCCGACGGCACCGGCGTCGGCGTTCCATCGCCCGAGATCGCGACCGGATCGCCTTCGTAGTCGTACACGGTCGTCGTTTCCGAAGCGGAGATCGAGATCGGCACGCCATTCGTTGTGGCGACGATGAACGGCACATCATCCTGAGAGATGTTTGTGATCGTCGGTGGTACGTCGGGTTTTCGAACGGAAATCGGAACCCCGTGATTGATCGTCAACATCCCGGGAACCCCGTCGGTTGAGATCGAGATCGGCACGCCGTTTGTCGTGAAGAGCGGAACGGAGACCGGCACCCCGTATCCCGGAAACGAAACCGGCACGCCGTCCACGGAGATTTCGATCGGCATTCCGTTCGATGCCGGTGCCGGCTCATTGCTCATGCTGATCGCAGACATGGCGGCCACACCTCCAAGTGCACAACCCAACAACAGCAGCTTTGCTTTCTTCTTCATGGCCTTTTCCTTTCTCAAAAAGTTGATCAACACGACTTGGGCCTACGCCCCGATGACAGGAAACGACACTCGCCTTCTCATTGGCGAGAGTTCACATCAGGTGAGTTTCTCTTTGGACGACGGAGCAACCGCATGAATCCCCGATCCCAAACCACAAGTGCGAACCAGATGTATCAAAATGAATCATAATGGCGTCCGTGTATGCGTCAACATGTTGAGGTCCAGCCGGTGCGTCTCAATCGACCAGACCCACAACTTCATGAGAATCAGTTGTTTACGGGCAGCCACGTCCTCGCGCCGGATCGCGCGGGTGTCCCGAAGAATCACGGACCACGGTCGGTCATCTGCGGAGAATCATCGGTCAAGCGATCGGGAAGGAAGTTGTCAGGTCGTCGCAACGGTGCATACTGATCAGGATTCAACGACACGCTTGCTTGCACATTCGCGGCAGTGTTCGGACCAGCCGCGACCCTCCACATGACCACGCCACCCACCACGCCGCCAACGACCCGCGAAACGAAACCGCCATTGCGCCCCGTGCTGATCACTTCCATGCTCGGCATGGCGTTTCTCGGCATCGCTGCGTTTCTTGCCTTTGCGTACATAGCGGGGCTTTTTTGGTGGTTCCTTAACGAACCGCAATATTCTTCTGAGGAGGACATGCAAGCGATTGACAGAATGGTCATGGTGGTGGGCTCGATCGCAGCCGGGTTCGTCGCCGGCCTGATCGGACTGCTCCTCTCGCCATTGCTCGCATGGCTCCTTCGGGGGACCAGTCGAGTGCGAGCCCTGATCACCATCTACGCGTTGTGCCTCCTGCCGACGGTTATCTGGGTGTTCATCGATCCCTGGATTACGTTCGGAGCCAGTGCCGCGGTGCCCGCGACCATTTGTGTCATTGCGCTCTGCGCGATCATCGGCGCGCGATCTCGCCGAACGAACTTGCCGAATGCCTGCGCCAACTGTGGCTACGACCTCGTCGGCTGCACGGATCCCGGCTGCCCGGAGTGCGGCTCGGGGCGGAGTGATTCGGTCGCGACGGACACATCCCTATGAAATCGTCCGTGTGAACGCGGGCAGTTCGCCCTGCTCATTGATCGAGCGGTACGCCACGGCCGGCAGAGTGCGGGCAGCAGCAGTGCTATCTGTGATCTGCTTCTCAGTGGAGGCAGCGGGCATCTTGCCCTCGACTCGTCGGATTGGCCACCGATGTTCAAGCGCTCTCTCGATAGAATGAGATTGCTCTCATCAGCATGTGTCGATGGTTGACACCTGCAATGTGGTATGAGTAATCTGTACCATGAACGAAAGAGCTCCCTGAATGTGTGTTCAGGCATGAAAGCAGGGACACTTGCTGGGATGGCGAGTTGGTGTTACGCGTCCCTCGGATACGGGCAGTCTGATGAAGGTGTACCCAACGGATATCCCGGATGTTCTGGTTGTCGAGCCGACACGCCACGCAGATGATCGTGGCGTGTTCTGCGAAACCTACAATCGGCAGCGGCTCCGGGGCGCCGGAATTGACGCGGAGTTTGTGCAGGATAATCACTCCATCTCTTCTCGGGCGGGAACCGTGCGCGGACTTCACTACCAGTCTCCACCGCACGCGCAGGCCAAACTGATCCGTGTCGTCGCTGGGGCGATTTTTGATGTCGCGGTGGACTTACGCGTTAACTCGCCGACCTTCAGCCGACACGTCGCCGTCACGATCAGCGCACTGGATTGGAAGCAGATTTACATTCCCGCCGGTTTCGCCCACGGATTCTGCACCCTTGAACCCTCAACTCATGTGCTCTACAAAGTGGACCATCACTTTGTTCCCGAATGTGATCACGGCGTACGCTGGAACGATGCCGATTTGGCGATTCCGTGGCCGGTCGACGCTAGCAAGGCGATTCTTTCCGAGAGAGACCGTATCCACCCCACGTTTTCCGAGTTGCAGGACACTTTCTGATGAGCGAGCGGATCGAACACACGACGATCCTCGTCACCGGCGGCGCGGGCTTTATCGGCTCGGCCATGGTTCGACAATTGTTGTCAGAGACGGATGCGACCGTCATCAATGTCGATAAGCTGACCTACGCCGCCAACCTCGCCTCGCTGCCCGGCGCGGAGGAGAATCCGTGCTACCACTTCGAGCGGGCGGACATCTGTGATGCGGAGGCGATGCAGCGCATTTTCAGGGCCTATCGGCCGGACGCCGTCTTGCATCTCGCCGCCGAATCACATGTGGATCGTTCGATCGACGGCCCGGGCGAGTTCATCAACACGAACATCGTCGGCACGTCGGTCCTGCTTCGGATCGCGCTGGAGTACTGGAACGATCTGGATCCGGAACAGCGCGATCGCTTCCGGTTTCTGCACGTGTCGACCGACGAGGTCTTCGGCTCACTCGGCAAGGAGGGGCTCTTCACGGAAGAGACTTCCTACTGCCCGAGTTCACCCTATTCCGCGAGCAAGGCCGCCTCTGATCACCTGGTGCGCGCCTGGCATGCCACGTACGGCTTGCCGACCCTACTGACCAACTGCACGAACAACTACGGTCCGTACCAGTTCCCGGAGAAGCTGATCCCGCTGATGATCATCAAGGGCATCGCTGGGGAGTCGCTGCCGGTGTACGGAACAGGTGAAAACGTGCGCGACTGGTTACATGTCGACGATCATGCCCACGCCCTGCGTACCGTGCTTGCCAACGGACGGGTCGGGCGAAGCTACAACATCGGCGCGCGGTGTGAACACACCAACCTCGAGATTGTTCAAACGATCTGCGACTTGCTCGATGACATTCTGAATGATCATCACGCG
>RECV01000086.1 GCA_007693845.1 Phycisphaerales bacterium | reverse complement strand
CGCTCCCGAGCGTCCATAGCGGCGGAGCGGTTTGGCACCTCGATGTCGGCTCATCACATCCTGGGGCTGAAGGCGGTCCCAAGGGTTGGGCTGTTCGCCCATTAAAGTGGTACGCGAGCTGGGTTCAGACCGGCGTGAGCCAGGTCGGTCCCTATCTGCTGTGGGCGTCGCAATATTGACAGGATTTCTCCCTAGTACGAGAGGATTGGGAGGGACTCACCCCTGGTGTGCCAGTTGGACCGCTCGGTCCACGGCTGGGTAGCTAAGTGAGGCAGGGATAACCGCTGAAAGCATCTAAGCGGGAAGCCCCCCTGGAGATGAGTATTGCATGTCTTTGACGTGAGACCCCTGGTAGACCACCAGGTTGATAGGCTGCATGTGTAAGGGCCGAAATGCCTTGAGCTAAGCAGTACTAACGGTCGATGATCTGATCCGTCCGACCGGGTTCCCACCCGTATCGGACGCGTCACAACGACGCTTGCAAGTTCACGCTTGCTTCCGATTTCCGATTGACCAACATCGCCGATCATGGGCGCACCCCCACGATCGGCGCGATTCACAACCATCACCCTGTGGTGCGTGAAAACGCATCGCAGGATTTGTCGGTGACCAGAGGTGCAAGGAAACACCTGTTCCCATTCCGAACACAGAAGTTAAGCTTGTGCCGCCGATGATACTGCTCAGCGGGAAAGTAGGTCATTGCCGACTTTATGGGCTCGATCGGGTAAACCCCGGTCGAGCCCTTTTTCATTTTTGAACCGACCGCAACACGAGTTGCTCGCGCCGCACCGCCGGCCGCACGCGCCACGGCCCGCGCCTGTGCACGACACGCCTTATCATTCCCGGCTAAAGTGCGCAACCTTCCGTGAAGTCATCGCCGATCTCCGTCCGCGGACGCCCGATCATGCTCCTGCTCGACCGATACATCATCACGCGATTTCTCGTGAACTTCATCATCCTGTTCACGCTGCTCTTCGTCTTCGCCACCACCATCGACCTGATCCTCAACCTCGATCGGTTCATCGACGCGGCGCGCGATATCGTTGCCGAGACCGAGGCGGCGCTCGAAAGCGCTGCTGAGACTGACGTGGCCCGCGTTATCCCCGGCGAGGAAAGTCGCATTGCGATCTCCGTTGAACTCGTCAAACTGATCGCCGACTTCCAACTGCCCCGCATCTTTCAGTTTTACGCCTATCTCCACGGCCTGGTCGCCATTGGCGCGATGGCGTTTACGCTGGCGCAGATGCACCGCTTCAAGGAACTCGTGGCCGTCATGGCATCCGGCATCTCGCTCTACCGGATCGCGGTCCCGTTCATGGTTGTCGTGTTCGGGCTCAGTCTGATCCAGATGGCCAATCAGGAACTGATCCTCCCGAATGTCGCGCCGCTGGTGCTTCGCGGCCACGGCCAGATCGGGCAGTCCAGCGTCAACGAGTTCGAGATTCAATTGACCACCGACGCCCGCGGCGCGATGTTCCAGGCACCGTCGTTCGATCCCGGCCGAAATGCCCTGGTCTCACCGACCATCATCGAGCGCGACGCCACCGGTCTCACCACGCGTCGAATCACCGCCCGGGAGGCCTTCTGGGATGAAGGCCGTCAGGCCTGGCGGCTGGACGAGGGGCGCGCGATGTCGCTCCAGCAAGCCGAAGGGCCGCGCGATGCCTCCGTCCGCGTCACGCCGATCGAGTACTACGAGACCGATCTCGACCCGCGGCTGCTTCTGATCAATCGCTACGGTGAGTTTGCCGCGATGCTGAGTTTGCGGCAGATCTCGCAGATGCTCGACTCCAATGCGGTGAGCGAGATCAACACGCTGCTGCGGTATCGCTACGCGCGGTTCGCCAGCGTGCTGATCAATCTGCTCGTCCTCGGTCTGACGCTGCCCTGCTTCCTGCTGCGTGAGCCCGCCAACCTCATGCGGCAGAGCTTGCTCTGCGCGGGGCTTGCACTGCCCGCCATGCTCGGGGCCGCGATCGGCATGATGGTCGATCTGCCCGGCATCCCCCCGGCAGCGGGTGTCTTCCTGCCCGTCATCATCCTGATGGTCGTTGCGCTCGTGCCGTGGACGCAGTTCAAGACCTGATCGACTGAACCCCGATCGACCGAGCAAGATCACGCGTCACCTTCCACGCGGCCTACCCGTCGTCATTGCCACTCTCGCCCGGCTCCGGTTCGCGCCAGTGCAGATCGTGGATGGAGGGCGGATGGACCGAAATGTTCGTCGCCAGCGCGCGGCGCATGGAGCGGGAGTAGTTTTTGGCCGGCAGCTTGCCGAGCTTCTTCTGAATCGTGCTCAGCTTCATTTTCGGCATGGCGATGTGGCAGACCGGTTCGCCGGGCTTGACCGCGGGAAGGGTCGCCATGCCCAGCACGACCCCGCCCGCCGGCGCGATCAGGACGGTTTGCGCATCGCCCACCACGCTCACGTTGGTCGCAATCGGCTGCCCGTCCTCCACGATGTCACCGGGTCCGACGTGAAAGGTCAGAATCCCGCCGACCTCGGAACGGATCCAGTAGGTCTTCTCGACCCGGGTCTGGTAGTGCGGCGCAACGATCTCGCCTTCGAGCATGTCGAGTTCGATAAGGACGTTCTTCACGCCGCGCACGCCGACATCGACCACGCCCGGTTCGATCTTCCAGACTTCACCCGCTTCAAGAATGATCGTCGGACAGCCGACGCGGCAGGCCTCACGGCGCAACGAGCCGGCGGGACCTTTGCCGTTGACCATCAGTTCGCATCCGAAGGCGCGGGCGATGCGCCGCACGCCGGGCATCGAGAGATCACCGCGAATGTTCGGATAGTTCGTCCGGCGTACCGCGGCGGTATGCAGATCGATGCCGTAGTCACACTTCTGAATGATTTCGCGGAAGAAGCTGTCCGCGATGCGCGATGCGAGCGATCCGCTCTGCGAGCCGGGAAACGATCGGTTGAGATCGCGACGATCGGGCAGGTAGCGCGAGTTGGCCTCGAAGCCGAAGCTGTTGACGATCGGAATGAGGATGGCCGTGCCGCGTGTCAGCTCCAGATCGTTGTCGAACATGAGTTGTCGGATGATGCCCGTGCCGTTGATCTCATCGCCGTGTACGGCAGCGCAGATGAAGACGACGGGCCCATGCTTCTGGGCGCGGATCACGCGGATCGCGATGGCTTCATCGTCCCCGGTGTAGCTTTCACTGACCTTGAGGCGAAGGTCGGCGGTTTCGCCCGGGGCGATCGTGGTGCCGGCAATCTGGAAATCATTGTGGGGCATGGCGCGGGTCGGTTGCGGAAGTGGGGGAGGGGGAGCGCTTCCCTCCCTGCGGTCGGGGCGCGGCTAAACGTGCGGTTGGAGCGCAGCTACCCGCAGGTGGTGGTCATGGCTTCTTTGTCGCGCCGGCGACGCGGCGCTTCTTGCGTTTGCTCTTCTTCGTCGGGATCAGCGCCTGAAGCGCGATTTGCTTGCCGTAACACAACAGCGTATCGCCCGGCATGATCTCGCGCAGTCCGCTCGGATTGGGAATGACCAGTTCGTTGCGCGTGATGCACAGCACCTGGATATCACGGTCGCGCAGACTCGCCTCGGCAAGGGTTTGGCCGGCGAGTTCCGAATCCTTCGAAATCGTGATCTCCGCGACGCCGTAGCCCTTGGAGAACGTCAGGCGTTGACGGATGTCGAAGTCGGGGAACTTGGCCTCCTGCTCGAGATCCTCGATGATCGCGCTGGCCACGTCGAGACCGGTCGCCCTTTCGATGCCTTCGAGTCCGGGCGAGGAGTTGACTTCCATCACCTGCGGTCCTTCGTTGCTTTCGAGCATGTCAACGCCCGCGACGCGCAGCCCCATGATGTGGGCCGCCTTGACCGCGGTGCGTTCGTAGTCCTCATCCAGCGTGAGCGATTCGGTCCGGCCGCCGCGGTGGACGTTGCTGCGGAACTCCTGTCCCTGCGCGGTGCGCCGCATCGCGGCCACGACCCGCCCGCCGACCACGAACGCGCGGACATCCCGGCCTTTGGATTCGGCGACGAATTTTTGAATCAGCACGTTCTGCCGCGCCGTCTGCAGCGTTTCGATGATCGCCTCGGCGATCTTGGTCGAATCCGCCAGGATCACCCCCATGCCCTGCGTGCCTTCGAGCAGTTTGATGATCACAGGCGCTCCGCCAATCTCTTCAATGGCGGGCAGGATGTCCTTCTTGTTGCGCACGAACACGGAAGGGGGCATCCCGATGTTGTGACGGCTGAGGATCTGCAGCGATCGTAGTTTGTCGCGCGAGACGCTGATTGCGGAGGAGCTGTTCTGGCAGTACACACCCATCTGTTCAAACTGCCGGACCACCGCGGTGCCGAAGAAGGTAATCGACGCACCGATACGGGGAATGACCGCATCGTAGTGGTTGATCGCCTTGCCATCGTAGAACAGCTCGGGTTCGTGCGCTTCAACGTGAATGAAGAAACGCAGTGTATCGAGCACGCGCAGGGTGTGCCCGCGGGCTTTGGCTGCATCACGCAGGCGGCGCGTGCTGTACAGCTTGGGACCGCGCGACAGAATCGCGATTCTCATGAACTCTTCTTCCTTCCGTCGCGAGGCGCGTTTCTCTTCGAAGAAGAAAGGCGTTTCGGGGCGCGACTCAAAATATGGGTGCGGGATGAATCCACCAACAGGTCCGGCTGGAGCGCGCTGCGGCCGAGCAGCATGCGGCAGAGCATGTTCTTTCGGCAGAGCAGGCCGACCTCGATTTCCTTCTCGATCGGGCCGAGCCGCATCGTCGTGCGCACGACCAGCCGTTCGTGACGATCCCCGAGACTCGACCGCACGCGGGCGCGGCGGATGATGTCCGCTTCGACCTCGACCACCTTCTCCGGATGGGCGCGATCAACCACGAGGTGAAAGCGAACTCGGTCGCCCGGCAGCTCGGTCAGATCGCTCACGTCGATCGCGCTGGTCCGGGCGCCGGTGTCGGCCTTGGCCTTCAGCCGCTTGACGCCCCATGCCGGAAGAGCGATGCGTTCACGCCAGCCGCAGACCACGGCCGGGGGATCGATTTGGTTCGTTCGGTCCATGTCAGTAACTCTTCAACCACCGTTCTCAAGGGCTTCGTGCATGGCGGCGAGGAGTGATTCCGCATCGTCGTTGCGCAGTTCGCCGGGCTTCCAGCCGATCCCGAGACCGTCATTGTTGATTTTCGGAATGATGTGAAAATGCACGTGCTGAACCTCCTGGTGGGCGGGCTTGCCGTTGTTCTGCAGCACGTTGTAGGCCGTCGCGCCGCTGGCTTTCAGAACGGCCCGGCAGAGGCGGGGCAGCACGCGCCCGAGCGCGGCGGCGGCTTCATCGGAAAGCTCATGTAACCGCGCCACCCGTTCTTTCGGGATCACGAGCGTATGGCCGCGGCTGAGCGGCCCGATATCCAGAAATGCCAGCACGTGCTCGTCCTCGTACACGCGGTGGCAGGGAATCTCACCGTCCAGAATCTTGTCAAAAATCGTATCGGGCATGAAGGACCTTCCGCAGGCGGCTTTGTTCCGACAGCAGTGTATCAGCGCACCCGCCGATGCGACGTCACGATGAGCCCCGGAGACATCAAGCAGAAGTCATCGGAGGCGGCTGCGCTCCCTTTGCATGACGCTTGCATGTTCTACAATCCATGCATGTTCAGAATCGGCTCGGTCACCCTCGATTCCCCGCTGCTGCTCGCGCCAATGGCCGGGCACTGCGATCTGGCGTTCCGCATCCTCTGCCGCGAATTAGGCGGGGTCGGGTTGGCGAGCACCGATCTGCTGAACTGTCGCTCGATTCTGCGCGGCGCGCCGCGGGCGCTCACGCTCGCCGCGACCAACGAGCACGATCAACCGCTCTGCATGCAGCTCTACGGCAACGACCTTGACCCCCTGCCGGAAGCGGCGCGCTGGGCGGTTGAACACGGCGCGGTGATCGTCGATATCAACATGGGATGTCCGGTGGATAAGGTCGCCAAGAAGAACGGCGGGTCGCTGCTGCTCTGCGACGTCGGGCGCACCGTCCGGCTCGCCGGGCGCATTGTCCGGGCCGTTGAGTCCACGGGCGTGCCCGTCAGCGCCAAGGTCCGGCTCGGCTGGGATCGCTCGTGCATTGTCGCCCCGGAACTGGCTGCCCGGCTCGAAGATGTCGGCATTGCGGCAATCACGGTTCACGGCCGAACGACCGATCAGCGCTTCAAGGGCACGGTCGATCTCGACGGCATCGCGCGGGTCGTCGAACGGGTCAAAAACATTCCCGTCATCGGCAACGGGGACATCACCGAACCGGAGCATATCGACCGTATGATCGCGCGCACCGGCTGCGCGGGCGTCATGATCGGCCGCGGCGCGATGCGCAAGCCGTGGCTCTTCCGCGCGGGGCAGGTGCGGTTACGCACCGGCCTCACGCCGCCCGAACCGGATCAGCTTGAAAAGCTGCGCATCATCCGCCGGCATCTCGAGCTTCTCGTCACGTACATGGGCGAGCGGCACGCGGTCGACACGATGAGCCGCAAAATTAGTTGGTATGGCAAGACGATGGGCCACATCAAGCCGTTCAAGGAGTCGATACGACTTGCCCGATCCAGTGCCGCGATGTTTGACGCCATCGACGCCATGATCGAGCGAACCGAGCGGGAAACTGCACCGGCGATGACGGGCGCAGCGTAAAAGGCGCTTGCAACCAGAGCCCACGATTCACCGTTTCGCGGCGCGGGCTTGCCCCGCGCTGTTGTACTGAGTCATTCAGCGCAGAATGACATCTGAAGCGTAACGCGGGGCAAGCCCGCGCCGCGAGCGTGCGGCCGAAACGCTCGTGCGTTTCGTTTCTGGTTCACTTGTTCGAACAGGTGCAGAAATCGCCGCTACGATATCGCCCATGCTCTGGCCCGCTTTGGGATTGATCCTCGTCGGGTTTGCCATTGCCGCACCGCTCACCGCGCTGCTGGTGCGGATGGGCCATCGACTCGCAGCGCTCGACACCGGCGGGGCAGCGGGGCACCGGAAAGAACTGCGCCCCGTCCCCAACATCGGCGGAATCGCCATCTTCTGGGCCGTGGCGTTCCCGTTCGCCGTCGGGCTCGGCGGG
This sequence comes from Phycisphaerales bacterium, assembly GCA_007693845.1. Lineage (GTDB taxonomy): Bacteria > Planctomycetota > Phycisphaerae > Phycisphaerales > SM1A02 > SKZB01. The sequence goes on along the minus strand of RECV01000086.1, from coordinate 5,449 downwards.
TTCTGGCTGCTCTCCGATGAACGCATCGTTCAACTGCTGCCCGCGCTGGAACCGCATCTGGACCGCGTGCGCGAGACCACGCCCACGGCTCTGGCGCTGTTGATCGGCATGGCGGTTTTGCACATCACCGGGCTGGTTGATGATCGCCGTCCGCTCGGCGCGTGGAGCAAGCTCGGCGTGCAACTGGCAATCGCCCTGGTCATGGTCGCCTGGTTCGACATCCGTTTGCTGACCGTGCTGGATCACTGGTTGGGCATCGGCCCCCTGCCGAGCGTGGTTGTCAGCGTCCTGTGGATCATCGTCATCACGAACGCGATCAACTTTCTGGACAACATGGACGGCCTCGCCGCCGGCGTGTGCGCGATCGCCGCCGCGCTCTTCATGACCGCGACGCTCATCAATGCACAATGGTTCATCGCCGGCACGCTCGCGCTTCTCATCGGCGCGCTGATCGGGTTTCTGATCTTCAACTTTCCCCCGGCGAAGATTTTTATGGGGGACGGCGGCTCCCTGGTCATCGGTTTTCTGCTGGCGATCCTGACCGCGCGGACAACATATTTCAACCCGGATGATCCGGCCTTCGCGCTCGGGGGCGGGTGGTACGGCGTGTTCATGCCGCTGATCGTTCTCGCGATCCCGATCTACGATTTTCTCAGCGTGACATTGATTCGTCTCAGCAAGGGCCAGAGTCCGTTTGTCGGTGATCAGCAACACGTCTCCCATCGGCTGGTGCGCCGCGGCTTGTCAAGGCGCGGCGCGGTGCTGGTGCTCTGGGCCGCAACCGCCGTGACCGGGCTGGGTGGGATCGTGCTCGGCTCACTGGAGCCGTGGCAGGCGCAGCTCGTGGGCGTGCAGACGATGCTCGTGCTGCTCATGTTCGCGCTGCTGGAGCACGCCACAGCGCGGCGAGATGCTTCGGAGGATGCCGGGACGTGACTTCGATCACGACATCGCAAAATGACATCGCGGACCGGTGGCGGTGGGCCGCCCTGACCGGCCTGCTCGTACTGATCGCGCTGCGAATTTTGTCGAGTACCTCGCCTCAGCTTTACTTTGATGTGGACCCCGCGTTCGATTCGCTTCCGCTCGCGGGGTTCGGCCCGGTCGGCAGTCTGATCATCGATGCGCTGATTCTGATCCTCGCCGGTCTCGCCGCGATCGGGGAAGCCAAGCGCGGCCACGGCCTCGACCGAACGCTGATCCTGCTCGCCGCGCTTCCGCTGCCCGTTCTGCTCTGGCACGGCTGGGGCGACATCAGCCAACTTTGGCGCGGCATGAGCTGGTTCAGCGCGATTGTCGGAGGCGTCGCGATCGCTCATCTCGCGCGCGACCGTACGATGCATCTGGTCGCGCTGGCGGTGCTGCTCGGTCTTCTCGCGCCGCTGCTTGCGCGCGGGCTCGGCCAGGTCACCTTTGAACATGCCGACACGATCCAAACGTTCGAGCAACAGCGCGAGGCGTTCTTCCAGTCGCGCGGCTGGGATCCCGATTCCTCCGCAGCGCAGATCTACGAACGCCGTCTGCGCCAACCGCAACCGCACGGCTGGTTCGCCACGACGAACATCTACGCCTCGATCATGCTGATCGCCGTGGTGGTCGGGATCGGGATCGCACTGCTCAGTCGTCGCATGCCGCACGCGCCGGGCTGGATCGCACTGGGGCTGGTCCTGCTGTTCTCGAGCGGCGTGATGATCTGGCTGAGCGGTTCAAAGGGCGCAATGGCGACGATGCTTCTCGGCGCGGCGCTCGTCAGCATGCCCCTGCTGTTCCCCGCGTTGCGTCGTCAACTCGTGCCCAAGCTGGCCTGGTTCCTGCTTGCGCTGCCGGTTTTCGCGCTGCTGGGGATCGTGGTTCGCGGCGTGCTGCTGCCCGAAGATTTTCTCGGTGATCGAAGTCTGCTCTTTCGCTGGCATTATCTGATCGGCGCGGGGCGCATCTTCACCGAATCGCCACTGATTGGTGTCGGGCCGGATGGATTCCAGGAAGCGTACGTGCAACACCGCGTGCCGCGCAGTCCGGAAGAGGTGACCAGCGCACATTCAGTGATCACCGACTGGTTCACGATGCTCGGCGTGCTCGGAGCGACGTGGGTCGCGCTGCTCGCCGTCTGGTTGCTTCGCGCTGCGCGAAGCGCTTTCCGCACGAGCATGAGTTTCGATGGCGAGGATATCGAGGCGATCCTGCGCAAGACCAGCCGGGTCACGCTCGCGGTGGTCGTGTTCGGTCTGGCGCCGGCCGTTCTGGTCGAGTTCCACACGCTCAGTGACCTCGCGCTCTACGTGCGGCTCGCCGGCTTTGTCGGATTCATCGCCCTCACGCTCGGTCTCATGCGCTGGTTCACCCTTATCGAAGGCGGCGCGTTGCAGTGGATCACCGCCATCGGGGCGACAGTGCTGCTTGTGCACGCCCAGATCGAGATGACTTTCACGCAGACGAACGCCCTGCCGTGGCTGATCGCGTTCGTCGGGCTGGCCGGCGGCGCCGCCACCGGGCGCAGTCAACCACGCACGCAGATCGCCGGCGCGCTGGGATGCATCGCGCTGGCGGCGGTGTTGATGATTTTCTGGATTCGGCCGTTGCATGAGCAGCAGCGGATGGTCATCGAAGCCGCTCACATGCTGGTGGTCGAAGAGGACGCACCGAGCCGCGATCATCGCCGGGCAGCCGCCGAACGGTTGTACGCCGCGTATGAGCGGGACCCCCGTCACCGCCTGCCGCTGCTGGACGCCATTCATCAGATGGAGCGGGCCGCGATGCTCGCCGGCGATCTCAACGCGCGGCTGCGTGATCTGCAGCGCGCTGAAGCGTGGGCGACCCACGGCTGGAACGAAACCGGGCGCAGCAGCTTTCTCGGACAGCGTCTGACCGTCCGCCGCCGCATCGCCGACCTGACCGACGATCCGGATCACTGGCAGCGCGCGATTGAAGATGCCACCCGGCTGACGGAGCTCGACCCGCACGCCATCGTGGTTTGGCACCAATTGGGCGATGTGCTCTGGGATGCCGGCCGGCGCGATACCGCCGTCGGGGCGTACCGGCGAGCGCTCGGAGCCGATCGGAACTTCGAGCTCGATCCGCTCAAGCAACTCACCACGCGGGAGCGCGAGGTCATTGAACGGCTGATTGAGGAGCGGGAATCGGACAACGCGCGGAACGCTGCTGAATGAGGCAAATCAGTTTTCGTCCGGCTCGTTTTCTTCAAAGAGCAGGGCAAGATCATCATTGTCCGCGGGCTTCGGAAGTCGCGTGTCACTGGGATCGAAATGGGCACGATCGCTCGGCAGTTCGATTTGAAACGAGGCCCCGTCATGATCGTCGAGCAGGCGAATGGTTCCGCCGTGCTCCTGGACGATCTTGCGTGTGACCGCCAGGCCGAGACCCGTTCCGCGCTGCCCCTTGCTGGTGCTGAAGGCATCGAAGATGCGCTCGCGCCATTCGGCCGGCACGCCGGGGCCGTTGTCGGAAATCGTGATTCTGGCGCGGTTCTCGCCGGCGTTGAACTCCGTGCGGATCGAGATCATGCCCTTGCGCTCCGGCACCGCATCGATCGCGTTTGTCAGCACGTTCATCAGCGCCTGGTGCATCGCGCCGACATCCAGCGGCAGAGGCGGCATGCCATCCGCCAGATCGAGGATCACCCCGACGCCCTTCTTCTTCGTCGCGTTGTGCAGCAATTCGACGATTTCCTCAATCAGCGCGTGCAGCGAAGTCAGATCGATCTCGAGGTTGCGCTGCTTGGAGTACGCCAGCATGTTCAGCGTCATGGCGTAGATGCGATCAAGATTCCGCGCGAGGATCGGCCAGCCGTCGTTGGCAAGTTTGAGATTGCCCCGCTTGAGCGCGAGCTCCACCGCATCCGCCCCGCCGCGCAGTCCCTGCAGGATGTTCTTGATCGAGTGGCTGAGCGAGGCCACCGTCTGGCCCATCGCGGCGAGACGTTCGGTCTGCATCTGGCTGCTGACCTGTTCCGCGCTGCGAAGGGCAAGTCCCGTGTGCTGACCGATGGCGTTGAGCAGTGCGAGTTGCGAATCGGTGAACGTGAAGTTGGCGAGGGATGAGTCGATGTGAATCACGCCGAATGTCCGATTGCCGGTGCGGATCGGTACGCAGATCGCGGATCGGATGCCGTAGTCCTTGACCGAATCCCCGCTGCGGAAGCGGCTGTCGTTCATTGCGTTGGTCGAGAGAATCCCCTGATTCCGCCGCAGGACGTGCTGCACGATGGTGCGGCTGACGGGGATGCGGCCTTCATCGAGATTTTTCGGCCTCACCTTGTACCGCAGGACCATCGGCTCGGGGCGGCTTTCCGCTGAGTCCTGCAGCAGGATGAAGCCCCGGTCGGGATCGAATTCGCTGAAGATCAGATCCATGACCCGCTCCAGCAGCGGCTCGCGATCGATGATCGAGCCGGTGAGCGCGGTCAAATCGTAGATGACCCGAAGGTGATCCCGGGCTGCCTTGGCCGGATCGGGCGAGGCAAGCACCATCGATTCTTCGTTGAGATCGTGTCCCTCACCGGAGTCCGAGGACGGCGAGTTCTCGACCAGTCCCTCTACCGTGAGATCGAACGCTTCGGCGTCGACGAGTTCGACCATCGATGATTTCGGGTCGACGGGTTTGCGGGCGAAGGTGAAAAGCGTCGATCCGCAGCGGATCTGGTCGCCGGGTTTGAGTTGCGTGCGCTCGGTGATGCGGTGGCCGTTGATGAATGTCCCGTTGGCGGAATCGAGATCGCGCAGAAACCACATGCCGTGGTCGGGCGTGAGTTCCGCATGACGCCGGCTGACGGTGGTATCCGAGATGGGCAGGGCCTCGGTGGAACGGCCGATGAGCTGCGGCTCGGTCTCGGGCAACTCGAACTTGCGGCCGCGGTCGGGCCCCTGCAGAACGTGAAGGATCAGCACGCGGGAATGATAGGGGATCAGCCGCCCGCCCTGACGATTGCCTCATTCGCCGTCTTCTCCCGACAGTTCGTATTTTTGCAAAAATACGAACTGTCTGCCCGTGTCCGGGGCGCACGCGCTTGGGCGGTCACCTGGGATCGTTGGTGACTGATCGTTGGTGCCCGATGGCGGTTCGCACCCGCTGCGACTGGGACTGGGGCTGGGGCTGGGGGACTACTGGAGCGACTGGGGCTGGTTTACAGAGCGATCGCGTTGTCTGAAGCCACCAGTTTTCGCATGGGCAGATGCAACACTGAGATCGAAAGAACATTGTTACCGAGCGAATCATTCGGTTTTCTGAGCCCCACTCCGACGGTTGCGACCGGAATCGCGATTAGCCTGGGAGGCCGGCAACGATTCCTCACCGCCCGGCGGTTGGCGATACCATGCACGCGTCATGGCGAAGAAGAAGCCCTCGACCGGTTTCCAATATGATCCCGCATCGCGCATCGTCCTGCTGCACGGCAAGGATCCGTACCAGCTCACCGGCTGGACGAGGAAGATCA
>RECV01000001.1 GCA_007693845.1 Phycisphaerales bacterium | reverse complement strand
GCGTGACGGTGACCGATCGCGAACTGCTCGTGACCGGCGTTGCATCTGGCGGCAATCAGGTGGCCGAGCAGGTCGTCAACAGCAGCCGCAACGGATTCCCGTGGCAGGCATCGATCGGCGCGAGCGCCGACGAGGTCGTCTTTGTCCCAAAGGGCAAGGAGGCGGTGGCGAACGGGCGCAACGTGCCCGGCCCGGTGTACGTGGCGAAGAAGACCACACTCAACGAAATCAGCTTTGTCGCTCTCGGCGCGGATCGCAACACGAACGCGCGCGTTGCTGCCGGTGCATCCGGGACCTCCGGTGCGTCCGGGGGCGGGGGGCAATCCACTTCACGGACGGAGAACAATTCAATGGAATTCGAAACATGGTTGGAAGCACAGGGCTTTGATCCGGAGAAGCTCTCCGACGAGCAGCGGACAAGCCTCGAGAAATTGTTCGAGGCCTCATCCCCAGGAAATTCTCCGGCCCCCGCAAGTGGCAAGAGCGGTGATTCGTCATCGGGCGCTGCATCACAGTCCAACGGCCAGGCCAATGCATCGGCCGCGACTGGTGGTGAGCTGCAGACGGCTATCTCTTCGATGCGCGCGGAGTACGTTGCGGATCTGAACCGCATCCAGGCGATTCAGGATATCTGTTCCGGGGGCGGTGATGAGCACAGGGCGATTGCCTCCAAGGCCATCGCCGAGGGCTGGAACACGGTCAAGACCGAACTGGAGGTATTGCGCGCCAGTCGCCCGAAGGCGCCGTACCCGGGTCTGAGCGGCGGTTCCAAACCGTTCAGCCAGAACACGCTGGAAGCGGCGGCGTGCCTCTCCGCCGGACTGGATGAGAACGAACTCACCAAGGACTACGGCGAGAAGACGATGGATGCGGCGCATCCGCTGCGTCACATCGGACTGCGTGAACTCGTGGCCGAGTGCGCACGGCTGGAAGGTCACGACGTTCCGCGCATCTTCGGTGATGGTACGGAGACGATCCGTGCCGGCTTCTCGACGATGTCGCTGCCCGGCATCCTCGAGAACGTCATGCACAAGACGATGCTGGCGGCGTACCGGAATACGGCGATCGCGGCCTTCGACCTGTGCAGTGTGGGTTCCGTCAGCGACTTCAAGGAGATCACGCGGTATCGGCTGCTCGGTACTGGCGGCTTCGAGAAGGTCGCTCCGGACGGCGAACTCAAGCACGGCAAGCTCGATGAGCAGAAGTACACCAACAAGGCTGACACGTACGGCCAGATCCTGACGCTGACGCGCCATGACATCATCAACGATGACCTCGGCGCGTTCATGGACATCCCGCGTCAGATGGGCCGGAGTGGTGCCGAGTCGATCGACGATCTGTTCTTCACGCTGCTCCTGTCCAATCCGGCTTCGTTCTTCTCTACCGGTAACAAGAACTACCTGACCGGTGTGGACACTGCGTTCGGGCCGGACTCGCTGACGGTCGCCAAGACGCTGTTCCGCAAGCAGAAGGCGGGTCCTGGCAACAAGGCGAAGGATCAGAAGCCGATCAACATTCGTCCGGAACTGCTGGTTGTTCCGGTCGAGGTCGAAACCGATGCGGAACTGCTCATGGGCTCGGCCCAGATCATGATCGACGGTTCTGATTCACAGACGAAGATTCCGACCGACAACCCGCACCGCCGCAAGTACCGCGTGATCTCGGTGCCGCACCTGTCGGATGACTACTACACCGGGGCCAGCGGCAAGGCGTGGTACCTCTTCGCCAACCCGTCGGTGGTCCCTGCATTCGAGCTCGTGTTCTTGAACGGTCGCCGCACACCGACAATCGAGCGTATCGAAACTGCGCCCAACACGCTGGGCATGGGATTCCGCGGCTACATCGATGTGGGCGTCAAGGAGCAGGACCCGCGCGGCGCGGTGAAGGTCAAGGGCGAAGCCTGAGTGAAGGCATGAAGTCACTGAGGCAGTCAGGCAAAAGAGCAACACAAGGAACATACAGATGTCAGCAGCACAATTCATTCATCACGGCGATGCGATCGACTACACGCCCGCATCCGACGTTGCCGCCGGTGACGTGGTCGTCCAGGGCGATCTGGTTGGCGTTGCCAAACGCGATCATCCGGCAGGAACGCTGGCCGCGCTTGCAGTCGTCGGCGTCTTTGACATCGCCAAGGCAACCGGTGGCGGCACTGCGATTGCCGCCGGGGTCGACGTCTTCTGGAACGCATCGGCCAGCCAGGCAACGACCAACGCCGATGGCGGCGCGAACAAGCGACTCGGCAGATCAGTGCTGGCCGCCAGCGATGACGACACAAACGTTCGTGTCCGCCTCAGCCAGTAAAGACCAGCCATGCCCGATCTTCTCGAACAAGGTGCCCAGTGGCTGAACGACCAGCAGCGTGAGCATGCCTCGCGCACGGTGGTCTACCAGCGCGGCGAGCACAGCGTGGATGTGCCCGCGATGGTCGGGCGCACGGTTCACGAGGTGGAGAACACCTACGGGGTCATCGAGAAGGTCGAGACGCGCGATTTCATCAT
>RECV01000165.1 GCA_007693845.1 Phycisphaerales bacterium | reverse complement strand
CAAAGCCACCCAGGGGACTCGAACCCCTGACCTGAGCTTTACGAAAGCTCCGCTCTGCCGACTGAGCTAGGGTGGCAAAAGTCGGTTCGGAAAAGTAGCAAACCCACAGACCCGAGGCAACGCCGGGATTGAAAATCATTTCCTTCGCAACCGGCCCAATCAACCGGTCCAATCAACCGGCCCGATCAACGAAGCTGCGGCCGGGGCAGCAGATCAACCGCCGTCGAAGCCGGACGATTCAAAGCACCGTGCAGTTCCGCCGCCGCCTCCGCGACGGAGCCGGTCGAGGTTTCTACCAGATCGCGAAGCGCATCGTGATGACGGCTTTGCAGCCGATCACCGAAACGTTTGACCGATGAGGCGACATGATTGAGCAATTCAACCTGATCGAACTCATCGGCGTTGATCGCCGCATCAAACAAACGACGCTGCGATGCTGCACTGTCCATCATCGACAGAATGTCCGCCACGAACATGCGTGCGGCACCGTCACGGGTGTCCATGGCGGCGAGCAGGGATGACTCAGCATCCAGCAGTTCGTAAACCGGCGAGTTGGAAACCGCAATGTCACGCAGCGTATCGAGCGCCTCGAAGGCATAGGCGTCCGCCTCGGCCTGGGTCATGCGCCCGCCGGCCGCCCGTGTCATGAGTTGATCCACGCTGTTTTCAAAGGCCTGATCGGTCAGTCGCGCCCGGGTGACGAGCACGCGGGCATCCTGCCCGACGCTGAGGTTCAGCGCCGGAATGTCCTGACCGTCCGCCAGAACGAGAATCGGAACCACCATGGTGGAGGGAATCTGCCGCAGTTCGCTGATGACGTCTTCCGCGCGCTGGGCTGATCGCATTCGCAGCACGACGAGATCGACACCGACGGAACGGTCGATGGAATCGCGAACGGAGGCCACGCTGGACTCGGAACCGACGATGTCAAACCGAAGATCGCCGAGCCGCTCGCCGATGATCTGACGGGTCTCGTCATCATCGCCGACGACCGCCGCGAAGAGCCGATCACCCGTGCGAACCGCGCTGGCCAGCAGCGGAACGACCAGGTTATCGCCGGGGAACTCCCGCTGCGGCAGCGCCCGACCGAGCACGATGGCGGTTTCGTACTGAACCCGCCGGTCGGCGTACCGGATAGCTTCGATCAACGGCTGACGGTCTTCGCCGTAGGCAAAGAGATTCGCGCCGCCGGTGGTCTTGCTCAGGGCCGCGACGGCATCACGAACGAGCGGCGTATCCTGGATATCCAGCGCCTTGCCGAGCACGTCCATGCAGATGCGTGTGCCGAAGACCGTGGCGTAGAACTCGGGTGAGTATTGCGCTTCACCGTAGACTGGATCGGTATGCCCCTCGGGCAGATCGTTCTGCCGCTTGAGATTGGCCGCCACGAAGAGCGCAATCGCGGCGTCGTGCTCCGGGTTCAGATCCAGCGCGGTGCTGGTGAGCTTCATCGCCATGACGCGGCCGAAGATCACGGTCGGAACCGCCGTCGGGGTCAGTCCGATCGTCGCATCGTACCGCCAGACGTTGTTGGTCGGTTCGAGGTCGTAGGCGATCAGCGAGGTCGCATCGTCAAAATACTGCCGCGCGAGGTTGGTGTAGAGTTGATCGAGCGGCAGGGTGCTATCACCCGGCAGCCGCCCCATCGCGCGGGCCGCCGCGTTGCGCACCGGCTGCGGCATGCTGGAATCATCCGCCACCTGTCGCAAGTAGGGAATCGCGTGCGGGTAACCGATCTCGCCGAGCAGTTCACAGACGATGCGTTGCGATCTCGCTTCGCCGATTTCGGGCAGCGCGACGGCGAGCGGTGTGACCGCCTGCAGTCCGATGTCTCGCAGGAGGTCCTGCGCAGCCAGGCGAAGTCGTTCATCGCGAGTTTCGATCATGTGACGCAACAGATGCGGGACGGCGTACTCCCCCGCTTCCAACAGTCGGCGTTGGGCCAGCAGGCGCTGGCGCTGCGTGCCGGTGAGCATCTCGATCGCTTCGTTGATGCGTGAGCGATCCCGGGCCAGATCAAGCCGCCCCTGTTCGATTCGAGTGGAAAGTTCACCGACGATGTCTTCGAGTTCGGGAAGGAACTGGGCACGACTGATCGCCGTGTCGAGCCGTTGTTCGGTGACCCTGCCTTCATCGAGCATCTGGGCGAGGTCCGCATCGGACAAAGCGGAGTCGAGCAGTTGCCGGGCGTATCCCTCCGCCAGGTCAGGCCGGGCAATCAACGTGTAATGCACGAAGTTGTCCAGCAACTGGATCGGATCGTCACTCGACCGAGTCTGTGCCGTGCCGTTGCCGGCCACCATCGTGACCGTGAGGATGAAAGCGGCCAAACCCAGCCGCGAGAGGCATTGAATGAACATCAGCCCTGACTCCTGATCTGTTGTCAACATGAGCGGGAGGCCGCGGTTTCGGGCGTTCGGCCGCACTCGCACCGCATGTTGACACAATAATAGCGGGGGAAACCTTGAAGGTACCGAAGCGGCTTGGAGGTGTCAACGATCCG
>RECV01000108.1 GCA_007693845.1 Phycisphaerales bacterium | reverse complement strand
TCGGCACTCGATCTCGGCGTTCCAGAAAGGCATGCGGCGCGAGGCGCTCAGGCCGATCTGCTTCGCCAGTTCAAGATTGCCGGTAAACACGTACCCGGTCCAGCCGGGACAGCGCTGTTTGAAGAAGTCGCCGATGCGGCGATAGGTCTCCTTCAGCTCTTCCGTTTCGCCTAACCGCTTGCCGTATTCGGGGTTCATGACGATCAGGCCGGGCTGATCCGGCACGGGTGTCTCCGCGAAATCGCAGATGCGAAACTCGATTCTGTGCTCCACGCCGGCGGTCATCGCGTTCTTCCGCGCGGCCTGAACCGCGCCAGCGCTGAGATCCGAGGCAATGATCGGCGCGCTCGGCCGCTTCTTTCGGCTGAGCTTCTGCGCTTCTCGGCGCAACTGCTGCCACGCTTCCTCATCATGAGTCTTGAGCTGCGTGAACGCAAAGTGCGTGCGCAACAAACCCGGCGCGCGGCCGGCCGCGATGAGCGCCGCTTCAATCGCCAACGTTCCACTGCCGCACATCGGACACAACAGCGGCTGCGTGCCGTCGTAGCCCGTTGCGAGCATCACCCCCGCGGCGAGCGACTCCTGCATCGGCGCATCGTGCGGCAATCGGCGGTAAGAGCGGTCGGACAACTTGACTCCGCTCGTGTTGAGATACAACCACGCGCGGTGATCCTTCCAGTACAGGTTGACCACGATTCCGGTGCGTTCGGAGCCGGAATCGGGCCGACGGCCGACGATCTCGTTCATCCGGTCGACGATCGCGTCCTTCACGCGCACGTTCGCGAACATGGAGTTGTCCACCGAAGGCGTTTCGACTTTGGACACGACCGAGAGATAGCCGTCCGGCGGAATCAATTGTTCCCAGGGAACCGTCTGCACGCGATTATAGAGGCGTTTGGGTGAACGGCAGTCGAAGCTCTTGAGCAGCCAGAGCACGTTGAAAGCGGTGCGCAAGTGCAGGTTGAGCCGCATCACGTCGTGCCAACCGGCAGTAATCATGACGCCGGTCTCGTGCTGCGAATCAATCGTGTAACCAAGGGCCTCGACTTCGGCGCGGAGAAGATCCGCCAGCCCTTTGGCGCAAGTGATGAGAATCGTGTTCGGTTCCGCGGGGATCACACAAGCATCGTAGCGTGGCGGCGAGCTTTCGCCGTCAGGCGTCTGCCGTATGGATGCGACGGTGTTGATCGGTGCCGGAACGAGCTTCCCTGGGTTCGCGCGGGAAAGCCATTGGCTGATGGCGGTGATGTCGCGAAGCACGTTGATGTGTGCTCTTCGCATCAGCCGCGACGAGACTGACCCGTCTCGGCGCGCCACGATTCCGAGCGAGACCGATGCTGCATATCGGTGGGATCCCTGGCCGAAGGCCATTGATTTTACCTGCTACAGCAATCCGCAGGCGGCTTGTTCCGGTCACCGATCGAAAGGAGGTCAAGCACCCCGTAGGGGATTCGAACCCCTGTTACCAGGATGAGAACCTGGCGTCCTGGGCCTCTAGACGAACGGGGCCTGGCGGACTCGGGGACTCTTGCGGAAGGGCCGGCCGAGCCGCTCGACGAAGCATAGACCGGCGGCCAAACCGGTCAAGCGAATCTTCCCGTTGAGCGGACACCGTGGGGTGGTTAGAATCTCCGATTCATCATTCAGCCCGCCGATGTGAAAGCATCGGCGAAGGAGGTTCTTCATCGTGTTACCCAAGATGCCCCCGCGCGAGGGGCAGGTCGGATTCCTCTATTGCCCGCCCTACCGGGTGCAGGGCATCAGCGTCGCCGGCGAACAGACCTGTGTTCAGATTCCGGAACTGGATGTCTGTTTCGACATCGGCATGTGCCCGCGCGTTGCGCTTGCATCACCATATGTTGCGGTCAGCCACGCGCACATGGACCACATCGGCGGTCTGCCGTACTACTTCAGTCAACGCTACTTTCAAAAGATGGGGACGGGCACGTGTGTCTGCCATCCGGAGATTGCTGACCCGCTACGAACCATGATGGAGAGTTGGGTCGCACTGGAGCAGCAGCAGACGCCGTACAAGATCATTCCGCTAGCCGATGGCGAGCAAATGGAAGTCAAGCCGAACACGTTTTTGCGCGCAATCGAAGTCAGCCATACGGTCCCCGCAATGGGCTACAGCATCATCGAGAAACGAAGCAAACTTCGTGATGAGTTTCACGGACTACCGCAGGAGCGCCTTCGCGAGCTGAAAGAGGAAGGGCGCGAAATCACGAAAACCTTCGAAATTCCACTGGTTGCGTACACTGGCGATACAGAGTTCGGGCCGTTCCTGTATCGTGATGAGTTCGCCCTCGCCAAGGTCGTGATCTCGGAGTGCACGTTCTACGAGGAAGATCAACGATCACGATCTTCGATCGGCAAGCATCTGCACGTCGACGACATCGTGAAGCTGCTGGACATCTGGCAGGCGGAACACGTGGTGCTCATTCACGCCTCGCGTCGAACGCACCTCGGCGCATCGCGGGAGGCATTCATCAAGCGCGCAGGAAACGAGCGCGC
>RECV01000209.1 GCA_007693845.1 Phycisphaerales bacterium | reverse complement strand
TCACCGCCAACCTCGTCCCCACCACGACGTTGCGGGAGCAGATCTGGCTGTCCAAAACGAAGTGGTTCGGCATTGCCGCGGCGATCGCGCTCGTCGGAACATCGATCACGCTCTACCGTCCGATCACTGACGGCATGCGGATGGACCCCGGCGGCGAGCCCGCAGAGGTTCGCATGGCAATCGACCGGGGAAGGCAATTCGCCAACGAGTACCAGAACCTGCTTTCCGGCGGTGAGTCGGGGCACACCCTGAACAACATGATGCAACTGACGGCCGATCGTGACATCTGGCCGCACTTGCTGCTCGACGTCTCCGCAGCATTGGCATCCAGCGACCCGCAGCCGGAACTGCTCGGCAATGATCTTGAAGCCATTCGGTCCATCTCCCCCGAGCGGCGTCGGCTGGTCGAACTACAGCGACTCGGTGCGGAATATGTTCATGTATCTGAAGGTCAATCACGCCGACTCCGCGTCACTATGAACGTGCGATTAAGTCACGCGCGTCCGGATGAGTTTCTGACGAGTACGGTCGCGGACTGGCTGCGTTCTGAAGAGACGCGGGCCGGTCGTCCCTACCGGATCATCTCCGATTCGGTCAGCATCAATCCGGGACAGATCGAAACCCAGACCGTTCGAGAAGAGCAGGACCGTCCAACGGGCCGCGGTTCGGGTGGCGGATCTGGTGATACCGGGAGCGGCGCAGGCGGGGCGGCAGGTGGTGGCGGATCGTTTCAGGGAGGTGGCCGTGGCGGAGCATTCCAGGGTGGGGGGCGTGGCGGTGGAGGAGGGCGTGGTGGTGGAGCCGCTGACCAACCCGGCGATGCCGGTGCTCCAGCGCCTGATGGCGAAATGGACGATCTCGCGCCGGTTCCACCATCGCCCGCGTTCTTCCCGGGCGGCAGTGAGTATTACCTCGCAAGAGTCACTTTTGAAGTGGAGATCATCCCTGAGTCTGAACGGGGAACACCTGATGATCCGCAGCGGCTCTCGGATCTTGAGGCCACGCAGCAGGAGGCCGGACTGTGAACGCTAAAGATATTCTTGCCATCCTCAAGCGCCACGTTCTCATCGTTATATTCAGCGTGGTCATTCTCGCCTCACTCATCAGTATCCCACTGGTGGTGAGCAGCATGAACACTGATGTGCGCGAACAGGTGGAACGTCGTGCACAACGCATCAACGAACTCTCATCGTTGGAGCGAAACAACATCAGCTTCCCGCAGGCACTGCAGCTTGAATCGGAACAAGGCGTCATCAATGAACAGTTGGTTCAGCAACTGCGTGAGTACATGGAGATTGAATCGCGTGATGCCGAGGGGGTGTACGAACTCGCGGTCTCACGAAATCAGGGCGACCATCGTCCACTGATGGGCCAGGTCTTTCCGCAAATGCCCTCCGATTTGGCCGAAGTTTTGCCGCGGCGTTTTCACGATCGCATTGTGGAGTCGTACGACGAATTGATGCAACGGCTTGGTGCAGGAAGCCCGCCCGATGCCGGCGAGTTGCGCGAAGAGTTGATGCGTGAGCGAGCCCGATTCATGACGCAGTATCTGGCAAAGGATCCAGATGAATCGCTGAATGATGAAGAGCGTCAACAACTACGAGATCGCCTGGCCGCCCTGCGGCTTCAGCGATATCACGAGCAGGCGGAGTCGATTCGCGTCTATCTTGATCGCTCCGCCTTGGACATTCCGGAACGCGCCTCGGGTTCACTTCCCAGTTCCGCAGAAATGTTCGAATGGCAATGGCGCTATTGGATCTATTCCGATGTGCTCGAAGCAGTGATCACTTCGTTTCAGGAGGAGAGTGACGGAATTGTTCTCTTCTCGCCAGTCAAACGCATCCTGAGTCTTCAGGTCACCGGGGCGCCACAAGTCGGGCAGTCTGAATCAGGGGAAGGAGGCTCCCCCGGTCGCGGCGGCGGCGCGGTGGACGGAGGTAGCGCAATGGGGGGTGGAGGACGGCAAGTGGGTGCCGGCGCAGTAGGTGGTGGAGGGCGGCAAGGTGGTGGGCGCGGGGCATCACCCGGGCCGGCCGGCGATGATCCGGAGCAGGCCGAGGCGACTTCACCCGATCCGACCCGCGAGGTCAGCCGTAAGTACGATCAGTCGATCACCGGGCGTCGGCCCAATCAACTCTACAATGTGCGGTACATTCAGCTTGAAGCCATCGTCGAGACGGAAAGGATTCCCGATGTCATTAATGCCCTGGCTCGCCACAACTTTATGACGACCATTGATCTTTCGGTTCAAGCCGTCGATGTCTACACCCAAATGCGCGGCGGGTACGTCTTCGGCGACGAGCCAGTTTCGCGGGTCACGTTCCTCATCGAGTCTCTGTGGTTCCACGAATGGATGCGAGAGTGGATGCCGACGGCGGTACAGAGGCGAGATGCTGACGGCGGCTGAGCACGGCACTTTGTTGAAAGTAGAGCCCGCCGCGTCTGAACTGACGGTCGAGCCGAGAGTGATGAACGAGAACCCCTGAAGGATTGGTCATGAGCAAAGTCAATTCAATCACC
>RECV01000002.1 GCA_007693845.1 Phycisphaerales bacterium | reverse complement strand
ACCGAAGCCGGAATCCGGCCGTCGCTCCATGTCCGGATGGCCACCCGGCTTGGTTCTCTCAATGAAATCGCGGACCACGCCCGTGAGTTCGATGTACTCCGGCGCCTCGTCGTCCGCCAGAACGGCGCTCGCCGTGAAGGGAGCAGACCCGATCAGGACCGGGGCGAGGCACGCCGTCAGTCCGGCACGAAGTGTGGCCTGCATACGTAAAGTGTGGCGTGAGTTGTTCATGATAAAACTCCTCGTTACGCACGGCCCATGCCGTGACTCAATGACAACCGTACGATTCGCTTTCCGAATGCCCAAGAGCGTGGGAAGAAAATCCTCGCCATATCGGCCGCGTCGCAACGCCTGGCGAACCTGTTCCATCTGTGCCGCCTTTTACGAACGCACTGAACCCGGCCCAGGCACACACCGCCGCACGAGTCGCGGGCCGATTCTGTGCCCGCTCCACGCGGGCAGCCGATATCCTTCTCAGTGGTGGCCGCCGTTTCGCGCCCACCTCACCACCCACCGATGAAGTCGATGCCGCGGTCAGGATGGAACCTCCGCGTCACTGACTCACCTCAGGAGCTGTGCCGATATGGATGCGTTTCGAATTCAGGGAGGAACCCGGCTGGCCGGCCGACTGGCCGTGGACGGCTCGAAGAACGCTTCACTGCCGCAGATGGCCGCTGCCATCCTCGCCGACGAACCCGTCACCCTCCGCCGCGTGCCGCAGTTGTCCGATATCTCCAACATGCTCCGGCTGCTCGGCGAACTCGGCTGCACCGGTGACGCCGAGCACGGCACGATCACCCTGACCAACACCGACCCCTCCCAGACCCACGCACGCTACGACATTGTCCGCACCATGCGGGCCTCGATCTGCGTGCTCGGGCCGCTTCTCGCCAAACGAAAGCACGCGCGCGTTTCCATGCCCGGCGGATGCGCCTTCGGCGCCCGGCCGGTGGATCTGCACCTGCGCGGCCTGGAAGCGCTCGGCGCGACCATCGAACTCGAAGGCGGCGACATCGTCGCGACCGCCGATCAACTCATCGGCACGACGATCTTCCTCGGCGGGGCGTTCGGCTCGACCGTGCTCGGCACCGCCAATGTCCTCTCCGCCGCCACGCTGGCCAAAGGCACAACGATCATCGAGTCCGCTGCGTGCGAGCCGGAAATCATCGACCTCGCCAACCTGCTCAATGCGATGGGCGCAAAGATCCGCGGCGCCGGCTCGCCGCGCATCACGATCGAAGGTGTTGAACAACTCGGCGGCACGGATCACACCGTGATTCCTGATCGGATTGTGGCGGGCACGTACGCCATCGCGGCCGGCATCACCAACGGCGACCTGACGATCGATGACTTTCCCTACGACCATCTGCTCGCTGTGACCGAACTGCTCGGCCAGATTGGCGTGCACATTGACCGCGTCGACTCAAGCGAGGATCCAGCGCGCTGCCGCGTGAAAGTCACTTCGGAACGGCATCTTAATCCGGCGGTGATGACGACCCAGCCGTATCCTGGTTTCCCGACGGATCTGCAGGCGCAGCTCTTGGCGCTGCTCTGCCTCGCCAGCGGCAACAGCATCATCACCGAGAAGATCTACCCCGAACGGTTCATGCATGTGGCGGAACTCTCGCGCATGGGCGCGAACCTGATCCGCCAGGGGCCGACGGTCATGGCGCAGGGCGTGCGCAAACTGGTCGGCGCGCCGGTGATGGCGAGCGATCTGCGCGGCTCGGCGTGTCTGGTGCTCGCCGGCCTTGCCGCTGAAGGTGAAACAATTGTCAGCCGCGTCTATCACCTCGACCGCGGTTACGTGCGCATGGAAGAATCGTTGAACGCGCTCGGCGCGAAGATCGAACGCATCAACCCCGATGCGCCGGACGGCTCAACCAATCATCCCACCGCTGTCAACCGAACCGGTTCCGGATCCGTTCCCGCCTCCGTCAAGTTCAATCACGAAGACGAACAGTAGCCGACGTTCGGGTGATTTCTCACGAGCCACGTGGTCGGTGCCGAATCTTCGCACCGAGTCGTCGAATGGCCGCAAAATTGCCGTTCCCGACCACGATTCGTGATCTTTTCACATAAATCTTGGCGATTTTGCGGCGGAACCGGTTATTTTACGGTCCGGTCATTTCATCGCCCATCCGGGTTTCTATTCCAAAAGGAGAAAAGATCATGAGACATGTTTGTTCCGGTAGCACCATCGTTGCCGCCACCCTGATGCTTTTGTCTGTCGACTGTGCCTCTGCTGACCTGATCATTCACAGCACGAGTCGGAGTGTTTCGGCCAGCTATTCCTTCTCCCCACCAACGACTCCCGGCGTCACAGTGTCTGAGTCTTTCGGTGGCTTGGGCGAATGGGAGAATTCCGTGGCAACGGATCCATTCAAAGCATTGGAAGGCCAAACGATCGAAGGCAGTGCATCGCAGTCTTCCTTCATCAGCAGTTCCTCTATCACCATGACGTCTGATGTCTCTGCCTCGGCCGCGCCAGCCGGTGATGCATCCGGGTTGTTTGAGTTTA
>RECV01000118.1 GCA_007693845.1 Phycisphaerales bacterium | reverse complement strand
ACCCCAATCGACTCTCATAACGACTGGTACATGAAACGGGGGCAGGTCAAATGTTTACTGCTACAGCAATAAACGGCGGATTCGCCATGTTACGATCTAGTTCTATGCTGGCCTCAAGGTCAGGATTGGGTTCGCCTGTGGTAGTCATGAATCGGAACCGTGCTACTGCGGTGCTGTGGAATCATGCGACGATCGCGGCGCAAGCGGCTTGTTCTTAATCCGCTGGATGTGGTTCAGAAAGTGGTAGTTTGTCGTCTGAGTTCGGGCATGAACCTGCGAGTATCGGCCAAGCAAAGTCGCGATCAATCTATCTGCTTTGACAAAGGCATCTTCGCGCGACAACCCTTCGCTTTCCATGAAATGCTCCGTCATACGATCGACGGAATCGAGCACCATCAAGCGTGAGCCGGACTTGTGTTTGTACAGTACGTATAGGACCACGAACACAGAGAGCGACCAGTGTGGCATCATCCATGCCGCTATCACTGTGAGCACCAATGGCAACCCGTAATACCCCAGCAAACGCGAGACCGGGTTCAGGTATGCCAAGGAGCATTCAGGCATTGACTCGAAGCCGTAAAGTGCGACATAGAAATAGCCCGCATATGATGCAATCCATCCGGACGCGATCATGATCGCGAGCGCGCCGACGAACCAAGCGATAGTTGCTGGATCAGGCATTGCCCACCCCCGAATGGGCAGGCATCACCCAGTATGCGGCCTGCGAATTCCCCATGCCCATCAGCATACCGTTCGGCATCCGGTGGGGCAACGCTGGCAATGCAACAACCACAGATTCATCACCTCTACGTGCAGGATCGGCATATCAACGTGACCGCCGCATCATGGAACTGGTGAGCCAACAGGCAGCGAGCGCAATCCGGCGGCGGGGTGGTTCAGCATGGCAGCACAATCGAGCAGATTCGCTTCTTCGCGAGGCGGATGGGGCAGCGGATCGTGCAGAATCTCCCCCAGAAACGTCAGAACCAATTGCCCAACGTGTAGAATCCCGCGTTTTCAGTGCAAAATCGCGGGTTCATTCTGCCCACTCGCGCCGGGAAACGGCACGGGGAGCGGGGCATTCGGCACAATCAGCGATTCAAATGGCAGAATCAGCCCCTCATTGCGTAATGGTAATGAGGCAACTTGCACAATGGACAATTGGTTCTGACGTTTTGGGCGGTTACAATGCTGTGAGGGCGGATTTTGCGTGCGAAGGCATTGAGGCATGAAGGCAGAGAGGCATGTGGGGGCGGCCGGACGTGAGTTGCCGAGCCGGCCTCAATTGGACGGCGACGCAAGCCCTTCTGCCTTTCTGCCTCCATGCCTTCCTGCCTGTCAAGCGAAGCGAGACAACATCATGCCGCAGCGACGACACAACGGGCCGTACATTCCACGGGCGGATGGGGCGTTTCGGGACTGGCTGAACGAGTTTGCCAGCACGATCGCGGCTGATCCGGCGGGGTATGGGCGGAGCGCGGCCGAGGCGGCGATGCTGGTGGAACTGGCGCAGCGGTACGAAGCGGCGTATGTGCGGGCGAAGGCCAAAGCGACACGCAGCAAGCCGGCGACGGCGGAGAAGAATCGTGTGCGGCGTGAGGCGTGGGATGCCGTGCGGCCGATTGCGATGCAGATCAAAGCGAAGCCCCCGGAAGAAATCAGCGATGCGATGAAAGTGGCGGTTGGTGTGAAGCTGCCCAACTTCCGGGGGTCGCCGATCAAACCGCCGGATCGTGCGCCGATGCTGGCGTTTGAGAAGGGTTTTCCAAACGGCGGGGGCCATCGGTTGCGATACTTTGACCCGATGTTTCCGACGCGGTTCGCCAAGCCGCCGGGCGTGGTGCAGTGCCAGGTGTTCGTGGTGGTGAGTGATGGTGTATTGACCGCGAAGCGGTTGCGCCAGTTGCCGCCGCGGGCTGCGTATGGGATATGGGGAAGGCGCGCGATGACGTATCACCATGCGGATGATTCTGGGGGTGAACTCGTGACCTTCGTTCACATCGCCACGCGCCACGTCTTCACCGTGCCGCATAAGAAAAAGCACATCGGCAAGACCGCAACGTACTTTGCGCGCTGGGCGACCAAGCGCGGGCTGACGAGTCCGTGGTCGGCGTCGGTGACGATGACGATTGTGTGAGCATTTGCTGCGTTTCGCGCCGCTGACCATCAGGGTTGCTTCCGCCAGCCCGTAGCAGGGATAGAACGCAGCCGGGTCGAAGCCGCACGGCGCAAACGCAGCCGTGAATCGCTCAAGCGTTTCGGGCTGAATCGGTTCCGCACCAATGAAGGCGAGACTCAAGCAGGACAGATCAAGCGTCGCGCGCTGCTCGTCGGTGATCTTGCGCACGCACAGGTCGTAGGCAAAATTCGGCGCGCCGGTGATGGTTGCCCGGTAGGTGCTGATGGCGGCAAGCCATGCGTAGGGGTGTTGGAGGAATGACGACGGTGCCATCAGCACGCTCATCGTCCCGGCATAAATCGGCTCAAGGATGCCGCCCACCAGTCCCATGTCGTGATGCGTTGGCAACCAGAAGACGCTCACTTCTCGATTCATCTCGAACGCCTGATGAATGTCGCGCGTGTTCTGAATCAGATTGCCGTGACTGATCATGACGCCCTTCGGCTGGCTCGTCGAACCGGAGGTGTACTGCAGCATCGCGAGCGCCTCGGATGATATCTCCGGCCTCGTCCATTGATCGGGAGACGCGAGCACCATGTCGTCAACCGCCAGCCACGGAATCTGCGATGCGACATTCGCCTGATCAAGCCGTCTGATCACCTCGTGGAACTGCGCGATGGCCGGTGTTGTGCTGAGGATAAGTCGCGCCCCTGCATCAGCCGCAATCTCGCCAAAGCGATCGAGCGTTCGCTTGCGCGGAAGTGACACCGGCACCGCCACGCAACCGGCGTAGAGGCACCCGAAGTATCCCGCGATCAAATCCAGGCCGGGCGGAAACGCCAGCAGCACACGCTCACCGACAAGATGCATCTGTTGCAGATGCGCCGCGATACGGCGCGCCCGTTCATCGAGCTGCGCATACGTCATCACCACTTCTTCCGATTCATCATCACGCAGATAGACGAACGCTCGATGATCCGGCCGCTGCCGGGCATGGCGTTGCAGCACGTGGACCAGCGTGTCCACGGCCGTATGCTTCGACTCCATTCCGTTCCGGAGCGTTCTCGTTGACGTTGGCAGCGCGCCGTCTCCCTCTGCTGCCCGCTGAGGCAGTTCAACGACCTCTTGCGCGGCTTGCGTCGCTCTGGTTGATTTCGTCCTGGCCAATGAGCCTCACAATGTTTGAACAAAAAATGCCGATGTCGTTCAGCACTTACAGTGCGGAACGACGTCGGCTTACTCGGTAACTGGCAGATCACCGGGGAGAACTGCCCTTTATCTCGTCTTCCGAACCGAATTGATGAACGCATCAATCCGGTTTCATCTTAGCGCGGGATGGTGTAAATGTCCTTCAACATGCGAAAAAAGCTCTCCATGCAACTGTTCTCTCACAGGGCGTCCTTCGTGATGCACGGCATCTGGACGTACCCACATCTCTGGTCATTGCGCATCGCGCCGGCAATTGCCTCCAGCTGCCCGGGTGAGTCCGCTCGGCACGCGGCTGATGGTCGCGAGTGGTCCACACTTCAGGAGAGGCCTACGCGGTGGGCGAGTCAGGCGACTCTGGTTGCAATAGATTCGCGTGTTTGTCCAGCGGTTTTGCCTGTCGCGCCTGCGCTTCAAGGACATCGGCGTCACTGGCGAATCCGGCTTCGGCTGGTGTTGAAACCTGTTGCGGCTCGTCCGATGGTGGGCGAGACTCACTGCCGGGCTGTGATGTCTGAACAGCATCCCGCGCATCGGCCTGCGGTGCGTCAAGCATCGTAACCGGCACACCGTGCGGGAAGACGACTTCGCGTGATTCATCGGGCATCGAAATCCCGCTATTCTGAAATGCGCGTTTCACGAGGCGGATGACGGAGGACCGCACCTTGAAGATGCTGTGTTCATGGCCGTTGACCCAGAAGTAGATGCGCAGGTTGACGGTCGCAGCGCTGAGACCATCGACGAGCACCCACGGCTCGGGATCATTCAGGATGGCCGGGTGATCCGCCAGCACGGTTCGAGCGATTTCCTGCGCACATTCAATGGAGTCGCTATAGCCGATACCGACAGCAAACGATTCGCGGAGATTGGGGTTCGCCGTGAAATTCCGGATGTTGCTTTTATAGACAGCCGCATTTGGAACCTGCACGAGATTGCCTTCAAACGTCATCAGAACGGTCGCGCGGACATTCAGTTGCTGCACAAGCCCGGTGACGCCGGCGACTTCGACGAGATCGCCGGTTTCAAACGGCCGCTGCATACTCAAAAAGATGCTGGCGAGATAGTTCTCCGTGATATCGCGGAACGCGATGCCGACCGCCAAACCGAACAACCCAGTACCACCGACAATAGTCAGCGCGAGTTGGGTCAGCCCCGCGATACGGAGAACGATGAAAGTGCCGATGAGAAAGACGAAGATGCCGGCTGCGCGCGCGAGCAGGCCACGCAGGAGTCTCGCCTGAACTCTGGGCATAAGAAATCTGCGTGCGCCGCGTGCGACAAAGAGCCCTGCGATGGCTGACAGGACCATGATGAACAAGCCGAACACCACGAACGGGATCGAGCGGATCAGATCTCGCCACAATCGCGCGAGTCCGGTTGATGCAGCGCTGAAATCCCAGAGAGATGGCTCAATGACTTCGATGGCGTTCGCGACCGCGGCAACGTCCTGCGTGTTGCGGGCGAGGTCGCCGGCCCATCTTCGCAGCTCTTCAGTTTCGGCGTAACCGCTCAGAAACACAACACCTTCGTCAACTCGGACAATCGGTTCGGAGAACCAGCCGGTGGCGTCGAGGACGCTCTGCAGCCGACTGCGTATCTCGTCATCGCGAGCAATGGGTTGGACATCGAGTCTCGTCGGCGCAGTGGAAAGATCATCGCGGTCAGGAGTCGCTTGCCGAATTGGCGCGATCGCGTCTTCGCCCGATGCTTCACGAGTCGCGCTGCCGGTGTCATCGGCAACCTGCGCAACGGCCTGGGTTGTATTCATGCCGCACCACAGGCAGGCCAGAATGACAACCCAAAGCACCGGTTGATTTCGAGTGACGTCGCGGGGTGCAAGGGGGGGAAGTGTCGACCGGGCAATCGTCAGAGCTATTGTCATCATCAACTGCCGATCGGGCATTGAGTTTACACCGGCAGATAAGTCGTCGCCCTGCATGGCTTCGCCGGTTCGTGCGACGTCCTTGCCGGTGCCCTTCCAGGTGTTACAGCCGTTGAGAGAGACGAGGTTGACCATGAGTGCAAACACACTGAGTATGGGTTGGCGGCAAAGTCGTGCCTGATCAATCAGAACCCGCGCGGCAGATAACCCATCAACAACAGGAGGATCACGACAATCAAGAGGATGAAGCCCAGGACCCCGCTGGGGCAGTACCCCCATCTGCGGCGGTAGCTCCATGTGGGAAAAGCGCCGACGAGCAGCAGTGAAGTGGCCCACGAATGACGGGCACAGGGACACGTCGGCACATTGGTCTACCGAAAGGACTCCCTGCTATGGCCAATCCCCAGGCTGGCGTCTCTCACGGCGGCGGGTGTCGCTGCCTGCTTCTTCTGTTCAGGTTCTGCTGGGTCTTTGACTGTGGTTTCATGGTTAAGCCCTTCATGGTGTGAATGGCTGGCGGATCGAAGAGAACGAGTGACGGGTCTGCGATAACCAGAATCAACAACCGACCACATTGTGCGCTCTCAAGCGCTAACCAAGTGGTGCGCTCACAAGCGCTAACCAAGTGGCTTGCGGATCGACGGGCCTGTTGCGTGGCGACGTACCCTTCAATTCATCTTCCGACACCGGAGCCGATTCTTGCCGTTGCGAAACTCCGCAGCGTCGTGCTCCACACTATTCTCCATCCACTGTCTGACGCGAGCATCAAAAGGCCAACAGCGCCGCTAACCTGTCACGCCGCTGACGCTCGCGTCTGAATCTGCTGTCGAACACGGGCCATCACCGCGCGGAAGACCAGGGTAGCAATCGCCTTCTTGATCCAACCGCCGGCCATGCCTGTCTTGCCGATCTTCCCCGAAGAAGTCACGATGCGCGCAATGACCATGCCGCCGATGACAGCGAACATGCCGGTGGTGGCGATTGCTGTCATACTCCGGGTTGTGGTGGCACTACGAGCATCACAGTCCTCAGCCCAGGCCAGGAGATTGGCCTTGGCAGCCGCGATGGATCGGTGCGCCTTTGTTGTAGCTTCTCCACGTCCAACGATGTCGTGCGAATGGTTCATGGTCGATTCTTCCATCTGGTCAGTATAAATCCAAGGAGCCAGGCTGATGCGAAGGCAAGAACCGCAAGTCCGGTCAGCCCCGCCGCGAGTGGCTGAGACACTTGTGTCTCGAGCCACCACATCAAGCCAATCGCCAACAGACTGAAGCCGGCGACAAAGAGCGGTATCGAGATCAACAGGCACGTGGCGCCGAGCGCCATGCTGTTGACGGCGCTTTGTACATGACGGGCCTCTTCGCGGCCGATCTCAAGAAGCACTCGTCCCTCGGCTTCGACCAGATCGAACACACGAATGACAAACTGTGAGATCTCTTTCATGTTCAGCTCCTGAGCCGCCATAAGAGAAGGCCGCCAAGTAGTACACCAGCGCCGGCAGCAATACTGACGGATGCGATCGGATGGTCGGAGACGACATCTCTCAGGGAACTCGTGGCATCGCAGGCGGCCTGTTTCGTGCCCTCGTAACCTTCGCGAGCCATATCCTTCGCGCCCTGGTAGGTCTCCTTGCCCGCTTCAACGGCATCGTGCATGCCCTGGCGAACCTCTGACGCTCCGGAACGCGCCACGTCGGCCACGTCATGCTTCAGGTTCTTCAGGTCACCCTTGACCTTCTCGACGCCGTCAGCGGCTTTGTCAAACTCCTGATGAGTGGCCGTGCTGTCATTAAATTGTGTGCGTGACATGATTCAAAATCCTTTCGTGTACGTCATTGCCGGAGGGCAGTGACAGTGTTCATTGCGTCGTCTTTGTCCGTCTGTACTTGATCTGAATAGACCAGGCCGGCACGCCGGATTGTCCGGTGTGCCGACCATGGTCAGCGCAAGAGGTCCGTCATGTCAGCGGCGTTCGCGGACGTGTGATCGGGTCCCGCCCCGTGCGTGTCATTCCGGTCTTTGGTTCTGTCGCCGCGTTGCCCCGATTCATGGCACCACCCTGCGGGGCGACCGTTCGACTCGAATCCGATCGCTCGTTCTTTGTCTTCAGCGTAGTGATCTCTACATCACTCTCATCTTTCGCATCTGGTGCGCTGGCGGTCGAACCGGTGGAGATGTCCTCAGCGTCCTCATTCTCGAAGATTTCCTTCGCGCACTTCACACGCTCCGAATCTTCAGCGTGCACGGCAATGAGAATGTTGCCTTCCTTCACCTTGCCTTCGTAGCGTTTGGCTTCGATTTCTGGGATGCCCATGCCGACCAGAGCGCCGGTGATTCCGCCCAGCGTCGCGCCGGCGGCGATACCGCTGAGCGACGCCATGATCGGACCGGCAGCGATGAAGGGGCCCAAACCAGGAATCGCGAGCAGACCGATGCCCGCCAGTAGGCCGAGCGTGCCACCGACGACACCGCCGGCGCCGGCGCCGGCGAGCGCGCCTTCGGGTGCCTTCGTGTTCTTCTCGTGTGCAAAGTCACGCGTCGTGGACTTATCGGGAAACAGAACGGAAATGTCGTTGTCCAGAAAGTCTTCGCTTTTCAGGCTCATCACGATGTTGTTGGCGATCGTTTCAGATGGTGCGATACAGAAAACTGATTTACTCATTGGGAAGCTCCATTCTTGATATGTTCGATGCAACGATCGCTGCAGGAACTGTGTGTGGGGGAGATCAGGCACAAGAACGATTCAACCGGCTTTGACTTCCAACTCGTTCGTCACGTTGTTCGCGCCGGCAATCTCTCGGGCTAACGTCTCAATCCGGTCTTTCTCAGCCCGGGAATTGACGACACCACGAAGCCAGACCTGGCCCGATTTGTCGGTGATGATCTTGCTGTTTTTTGCGTTCATGGACAACATGTCATCACTCATCACCGCCCGGCGAATGTCAGCCGTCATCGTGATATGCGCAGATGACTGCGATTGATCAATCGGCGTCATCGCATCACGATCGCGATCGTCCCAGTTGCGGCCCGTGTTGTCCGCATCGGCCGTGGTCGTGGTGGCCGGCGGGCTCGAGGTGGTGGTGCGCGACGGCGTCGAGGACGTGCCTGATGCAGGCGAATTGTCTCTCGTGTCACAACCGCTCAGTGACACAACGCTACCGGCTGCGATACATACGATACAACGAGTGAATGTTTTCATGATCAATCTCATTTCCGCCGCGGAAAGATTGTTGCGGCAAAGGATGCGCTGAATGGCTCAGCGGGGGGCAAACACCGATCGCGATGATCTCGATCAAGCCATGGCTGCGGTGTTGATGACGCTTACGGCCAGTTTGGTGAGCGCGACGTCTGAGTGCTTTTCTTCTTCCAGCGAAACTTCCAGAAGTCCCGCTTCCTCGGTGCGGCCGAGCATTGTCGCATACGTCCGCAGACAGCCATAGGAAGCGATTTCGTAGTGTTCAATCTTCTGAGCGGCACAGATCAAGCCGGCATCGCGAGTCTCTTCATCGCCTTCATACTCCATCACTTCTTCCATTTCTTCGATGAGGCCCGCTGCGGCAGCACAGACCTTGCTGTTGGAGGGTCGCCGCAACTCGCCCAGAATCTGATCCAGCCGCACCAGATGCGCTCTCGTCTGCTCAAGGTGCGTCTTGAACAAATCTTTCAACTCCGGATGGTGAGCGGTCTCGATCATCTTTGGAAGGGCTTTGATGATCTGCTCCTCACAACTGTGCATATCGTGGACCTGCTCCAGATAAAGGTCGACAAGGGTATTGATCTTCATGTGAAATCTCTCTCTTCTCTCAGTTCACCTGAGTGATTCGTCGTGCTGAAATTTGCGGGTGAACCGTTTCGCCGATTCATTGGATTTATGGCATTCGGGTGCTGCCTGGCCGCGGCGCGCTCGGCCCGCGTCAATCCGGTGTCCAGTGTCAGGTCCAGCGCCTCGCCGTTCACAACGACTCTGGCCGGAGCATCACTACTCGTCGATTTGCTTTGAGTGGCGTTCCTTGATGCATCTGCTGGTCCATCCATGATGTCTTTGTTTGTCCGCATGGTGTTCCTCTGATCCAAATGGCGGCACTTCGCCACCGCGCGAGTCAAAAACGAAAAAACCGACCAGTTCTGCACTAGACGTGCGAACAAAGTCGGTTTACTCATCAACGGGCTCTTCGCTCCTGTGGGGGGCGGAGCGAACTGCCCTTTGCTTCATCATCCGAGACGGAACATTTGCCTCTTGCAGGCCTTACGTTCCGCGATCTACCACAAGTCTATGCTGTGAACTTAGGAAAGCAAGGGGAAACATTCACTTTCATCAAAGCCAGTCAATTTTCTTCTCTCAAACCGCCTTTTCGACGTTAATGAGACGATATCGCCATTGCAGATGGATATACAGGAAATCGTGTGGATAGCCCGAGTGAAAATGATCGCAATCTGCCGGAGTGGCCCGGCGACAGGCAGCGTTGCGGGGTCCTTGTCTTGCTGATCGACTCGGAAGCTCCTCGCGCTGTGATTGCCAGTTCAGATCAGACCACACGGACTCATGAAGCGCCGAACAAGAATCACGAAATCATTCGCGCGCAGTCATGTGGCATTCCGACGGGCTATAGTTGCTGTTCACCGCAGAACCTACTGCGACGAATCAGACGACGATCACGAATCCAAGCTGCATGCGGAGGTTCACGTGTTACAGAAGCGGTCTGACCGGATGCTCGTGCAGTTACCCAATCGACTGATGGTGATTGCGCAGGAAGTACGCACCGCGCCCGTGGTTTCAGCGCATGTGTACGTGCAGACCGGCTCGATCTTCGAGCAGGAGCATATCGGCGCAGGGCTGAGTCACTTCCTCGAACATCTCGTTTCCGGCGGCACGACAAGCCATCGCACCGAAGCGGAAAGCAACGCCATCCTTGCGCGGATCGGCGCCCACACCAACGCAGCCACCAGTCTTGAAAACGTCTGGTACTACATCAACACGACCGCGCCGTACACACGCGATGCGATTGAACTGCTGTCCGACTGGCTGCAGAACTGCCAGATCACTCAGGAGGAGTTCGATCGCGAACGCGATGTGATCCAGCGTGAGTTTGAAATGGGGCAGGGCGATTCCGGCCGCATTCAATGGAAGATGACGCAGCTAGCGCGGTATCACGCTCATCCCGCAAGGCATCCCACGATCGGGTACCTGAATGAGTTTCTGGCTGTGAAGCGCGACGAGTTGGCCGAATTCTACCGGCGTATGTACGTGCCGAACAACATGGTGTTCGTGGTGGTTGGAGACATCGACAAGCAACAGGTCGTTGATCAGATTGAAGACCTGTGGAAGCGCAGCCGGCCCGGCGAGTTGCCGCAGATCACCTTTCCCGTTGAGCCGGTGCGCGAACACGTGCCCCCTCAGTCAGGCCACGCCGACATCACCCGCCCGCGCCTGCGCCTGGCATGGCCGGGTGTACGAATCGCCGCTGAGCATGACTACGCGCTCGATCTTCTGGCGGTCATCATCGGCCGAGGCGAATCGAGCCGACTGGTGGAAGAAGTCAGAGATCAACAGCAGAAGGCCACATCCATTTCTGCGTACAACCTCAGCTACCCATGGGGAGAGGGCTTCTTCGGCATTGATGCGGAAGTCGCGGATTTCGACCTGTCGGTGTCGTCCGAAAAGCCGGACGGAGCTGCTGGCGAGGCGATCCATCAGGCAAGAATTGCCATGCTCAAATCCGCCATCCTCACTGTCCTGCAGCGTGTGAAGGATGCGGGCGTCACTGAAGAAGAACTGGACAAGGCAAAGCGGCAGGAGACAGCGGGGCTTGTCTATAGCAGTCAGACGGCTGAGCAGATCGCTTCGCGACTGGCCCGCGATGTGCTTGGCCAGAGTGATCCGGATTACAGCGAGCGTTATCTCGAAGCGATTCAGCACGTTTCCGCAGCAGATGTTGCCGCAGCAGCGCGAGCCGTGCTGCGTGATGAAGTGTTGCTGGAAGTCTCGCTGCTGCCGCTGCCTCCGGGCGGCCAACCGACAGACTTCGACCGCACCCCCGTGGATGAAGAGATGAATGTGGCAGAAGAATCGGTCGACCTCGACAATAGCGAGATCATTGCGCACATCCGGACGCTGGATTCACCGGCAGGGACCGAGGCAGTGGAGGTCGCGCCGCTGGAGTTGATCACGCTGAGTAACGGCCTGCGTGTGGTGCTGGGGCGCAGCACACTGACGCCGGCGGTGGCGATGCAGTTCTATCAGCTCGGCGGGTTGCTCGCGGATCAGCCCGGCCACGAAGGTGTGGCCAATGCGATGGCAACCATGATGATGCGCGGCACGAGTTCGCGCTCCGCCCGGGAGATTGCGCTTTCGCTTGATCGACTCGGGGCAAACATGGGAACCGGCTGCGGGCTCAACACGTCTTATGCGCGCATGCAGTGCCTTCGCGAAGACCTGCCTGAGGTCGCGGAACTGTTTGCTGATGTCCTGCTGCATCCTTCTTTTGATGAGCAGGAGTGGCACAGGCGGCGTCCGCGCCTGATCGCAGCGATTTCGCGAGCGGAGGACCGCTGGAGCGGAGAGTTGCAAGCCCGCTTCCGCGAATCGTACTACGCAGAGCATCCGTGGTCACAGATGTCGCTGGGGCGTACGAGCGTCATCGAACAGCTCACCCATGAAGACCTGGCTGCCTTTCACAGCAAACACTTCGGTGCTGAGACAAGCGTGCTTGCGGTCTTTGGTGATTTTGATCGCGATGCGCTGGTCGAACACGTGGAGACGCTGTTCTCGGGCTTGCAGCCGAAACCAGACGTGGCGTTTGATCCACCCGCGACGCCTGCTGTGACACCCTCGCTGCGTGTGCACCGGACCAACAAACCGCTGGTTGCTGTCCACATGGGCTTCGGCCCCGGCATGACGTTGAGGGATGAGAACTATCCCGCGATGCAGGTGCTCGCGCGCGTCATCAGTCGCTTTCCCGCCGGCTGGCTTGATCGCGCGTTGCGCGGCGAAGGCCAGGGGCTGGTCTACTCCGTCGGCGCGTGGGCCTCCGCCGGGATGCAGCCCGGTTATCTCGGCCTGCGGTACAACACCGATGCCGATGCGCTGCCGGAGACAATGGTTCGCAGCTTTGATGTGATTCAACGAGCGCGTGAGCAGCGTGTGGATACCGACTCACTGGAACGTGCACGGGCAGCGGTGCTCACCGACGAGTTTCTCGGCATGCAGTCCAACGAGGACCAGGCCACGGAAGCCGCGCTGCACGTGCTCTACGACATGGGCCTCGACCGCGGCGAAAAACTGCTCGAGCAACTGCGATCGGTCACTGCAGACGACGTCCAACGTGTTGCGATGCAGCACCTGCGCATGCCGGTGGTGACAGTCATCAGCCAGTCTGAACTCGATGAATCGCTGCTGCACGCCGAGCTGGATCGATTCATGACATCAGC
>RECV01000003.1 GCA_007693845.1 Phycisphaerales bacterium | reverse complement strand
GGTGGGAGAGACGTGCTGCGAAGGGGCGGATACGGATGGCGGCACCGAGTGGCGCACCACGGCGACCGACGGCGACTCGCTGCACGGACACTCGCCGCCTCGTCCTCAGAACAGGAGTTGAAACTGGGTTCGGAAGACGATTTGCGGCCGGGAATCCTCGGCCTGGAAACGCCAGCCCGTGATAGCGTCGTCGAGCGTGTCTCCCCACGCGGAGGTCACGCGTGAGATGCCCACACCGAGATCGGTCGTCCACTTGGCATCATGGCCGTCGAGATAGTAGTTCACGCCGACGGAAATCAGGTGGAGATCGCTCAGCAAGCGGTCGAGCGCGGGCACTCCCTGTTCATTGAACTGCCACGTACCAAATTCATAGCGGATAAACGGCTCCACCTTGGGGGTGACGTACATGCCAGCCTGCGCGACGAAGCCGAAGACATTGACGTTGCTTCTAAATCCCGGAACATTCTTGATTTCAATGTAATGATGTGTGAAGGCGAGGAACGCGCTCGCGCCGCCGAGTTCAAGCGATGCATCGACGGTATAGCCGGCCCAGGCCGAGTTCTGTTGGGCCGGAGCGAAGCCCAGAAGCCCCGCCTCGCTCTTTTGATAATGTCCCGCCACGCCGAGGAGCAGGCCGAAGTTCTCACCCATCGGGCTGGTGAAGTCAGAGAACTGGTTCCAACTCCCCGCCACGAGGTACTCCAGCCGCGCTGTCCAGGCGTACTCGACCGTGCGGGCCAGTGCGGAGCGATTGAAGCCGCCCCCTTGCGCGCCGCCAAGGGGAGGCACGTCAAATGCAGCCGGCAGTGCGCTGAGCTGGTCCTGCGCTCCATCGCTATAGGCCAGAGAAACGCGCAGATGATCATCCGCGTAGGTCAGCTCGATGCCGCTGGATCGGCCGATGTTCATGTTGCTGTCGACCAGCGAGCGCTCAACCGCAAGCTGACGGGAGGAACTCACAAGCTGCTCGCGGCTGAACGGGAGTTTGAACTGCCCGATCCGCAAGCTCCATTCATTGTTGAAGTGATACCGCACCCAGGCGTCAAGCAGGCCGAAGGCTCCGCCATCACGGTCAAACTCGCCGCGCACCATGTACTGAAGGTCCGGATTGAACGCATGGCCGGAGAACGCCAACCGCGTACGCGACATCTCGAAACCGTGAAGGTGCCGGTCGGGGCTTGCGTTCGCACCCGCATCGGGCGCGAGGAATGGCGTGGGCCGATCAATGAAGCTGTACATGTACCGGGCCTGAATCTGTCCGCCGACGTTGAGGCGGAAGCGGCCGTCAGCGCTGGCCAGGAAGAACCCGTTGCTCCAGCCGGCCATCAGGCCGTCGCCGATCAACTGTGATCGTGTGTCCGCGTCGGCGAGGACATCGTGAACGATCATGCGGATCTCATCGGCGCGTCGTTCCGTCAGCCATTGATCATCGTTCGCAGAACGAAGCTCATCCACCTCGCCCCGCAAGGCCTCGTTGTCACGGCTGAGGCGTTCGAGTTGCGCCTGCATTTCTTCAAGCTTCTGTGAGACCGCATCGTCTGCTGACGACAGCGTCGCCGAGGCCGTTGGTACGGCGAGGAGCAGAGCTGCGAGACCCGCCATCCTGATTGCCACTTGTTGCATCATGCACCAGTTCTCTTCATTCGGGGGTATGCGGAGCACTCACGCATTGCGTTCGTTTGTTTGACGACAATGACTCCACGTGAACATCGTCAGGCCATACGGACCCGGTGGATTTATCGGCCGCCGGGCGCGCGTCGATCCAGAACAAGATGATATCGAGCGGGCGCGGAAACGCCAGAGCAGCAGCGGCCGGAGCACAGGGCGAATGTTCTGTTCGGTGCGATGATGCGGCCAGCCAGGTGGTGATCCGATCCGGCGGACATCTGAGAGTCATACCCGGGCCCCATCCAAACAAAGAAACCGGCCGGTCCCAAGGGATCGGCCGGTTGAGTTCGAGCTTTCGATCTGATTCCGGATTCGGGATCAGAAGGCGAGCTGGAGCTGCGTGCGGATCACGAACTGGCCGCTGTCGGTGTCAGCGCGGTAACCCGCGATGTTGCCGTCAGCAAGGCCCATGTCGAGGAGTTCGAGCTCGTTGAAGGAGTAGCCCATGTCCGCGGTGAACTTGGCGTTGTGACCAGCGAAGTAGTAGTTCACACCCCAGGTCAGGATGCTGAGGTCCTTGGTGTCATCAAGGTCAGCCCACTCGTAGCGGAGGAAGCCTTCCCACTCGTCGGTGAAGTGAAAACCACCCTGAACGACGAAGCCCCACAAATCCTGGCTGGAACCTTCCTTCGGATCGAGGTTGGCGTACGCCAGCGCACCGAAGAGGTTGAAGCCGCCGAACTTCGCGGAGACGTCACCGGTGACGATGATCATACGGGTCTCTTCGTTGAAGTCGGTGCCGTACTCGTCTTCCTGAACGTGGATGGCCGCACCGACCATGATGCCCTGCTCTTCACCGGGAGCGCTGCGGAATTCCTTGAACTGATCCCAGTTGCCCGAGAGCAGCAGTTCACCACGCGCGGTGAAAGAATATTCTGTTGAACCGTCGG
>RECV01000230.1 GCA_007693845.1 Phycisphaerales bacterium | reverse complement strand
GCCCACCGAGACGATCTCGGAGAACACGACCGACGCTTCGTGGGGATCGGCCTCTCCCGCGAGGCCACCATCGATCCCTCGCTCTCCGGAGTCGATCGAAATCGGAAGACGTTCGCTCGGGGGCGGTGTCGGCGATTGCCCCAAGACGGGCATGGCCAGCGAAAAGATCGTAATCATTGCCAACAGACTCGCTGCAAAGGGAACCTCACAGCCGCAGTCGGGGCGAATATCTCGTCTCAAATCCTGCACGATAATCAAGCTCCTCATGGTTGTTTCGCAGCCGCATCAAGCCGCACGTGTCCTGATCAACTTCGAGGTCAACATCGGGTCATGCTGTCGCTACGCTTCGAAATTGGCGATACCTGTAGCACGTTGGCAGGGCTGCCAGTCGTTGTAATGCTTTTGCACGTGTTCGCAGCCAATCGACCTTGGGATCCGCATGATGCCAAGGATCGCTCCGAATCCGCATACGAATCGAAGAGTATGGAAATGTTTGGACATCGAACCTGCCCTGATCAAAGTCATGATCTCCGTTGGATCTAACTCTATACGCAAACGCCTGCTGGTCCAGAGATTCGCGGCGAATTCACCTGTAATCGCCACGGAATCGTTGAAAACCTGAGCGCAGAAAAAAGCCCAGGGACCGAAGTCCCTGGGCTGACACGTTGCTTCCATCGCGGTGCATGTGATGCCGCGTCGGGCATTCATGCGAAGGCGAATTAGTACCGGTAGTGATCGGGCTTGTACGGACCGTTCTCCGGCACGCCGATGTACTCGGCCTGTTCCTTCGAGAGCTTGGTGAGCTTCGCACCGAGCTGATCGAGGTGCAGCCGCGCGACCTGCTCGTCGAGGTGCTTCGGCAGGGTGTACACCTTCTTCTCGTAGTTTTCCTTGTTCTGGAACAGCTCGATCTGAGCGATGACCTGGTTGGTGAAGCTGTTGCTCATCACGAAGCTCGGGTGGCCGGTGGCGCAACCGAGGTTCAGTAGGCGGCCTTCGGCGAGCATGATGATTGACTTGCCGTCATCGAAGACAAACTCGTCGACCTGCGGCTTGATGTTGACCTGCTTCACGCCGCGCTTCTTCAGGCCGGCAACGTCGATCTCGTTGTCGAAGTGGCCAATGTTGCCGACGATCGCCTTGTCCTTCATCTTCGCCATCTGGTCGGCGGTGATGACGTTGAAGTTGCCGGTGGCAGTGATGAAGATGTCGGCCCGACCGATCACGTCGTCAAGCTGCACGACTTCGTAACCGTCCATACACGCCTGCAGAGCGCAGATCGGATCGACTTCCGTCACGAGCACGCGGCACTTCTGGCCAGCGAGTGACTGGGCGCAGCCCTTGCCGACATCACCGTAGCCGCAGATGACCGCGACCTTGCCGGACAGCATGACATCGGTGGCCCGCATGATGCCGTCGACGAGCGAGTGACGGCAGCCGTAGAGGTTGTCGAACTTGCTCTTGGTGACCGAGTCGTTGACGTTGATCGCGGGGAAGAGCAGCGTGCCCTTCTTGTGCATCTCGTAGAGCCGCATCACGCCGGTGGTCGTTTCTTCCGAAACACCCTTGACGCCGGGGCCGATCTTGGACCAGAACTTGTCATCAATCTGCTGGACATCGCGGAGCATCGAGAGCACGCACTTGAACTCTTCGTTGTCGGTGGAGTTCGGATCGGGCGTTTCGCCGTTCTGCTCGAACTCGACGCCCTTATGCAGCAGCAGCGTGGCGTCGCCGCCGTCATCGAGAATCATGTTCGGGCCCTTGCCGTCCGGCCAATTGAATGCCTGGAAGGTGCACCACCAGTACTCGGGCAGGGTTTCACCCTTCCACGCGAAGATGGCCGGGCCTTTCGGGTTCTCGGGCGTGCCGCCGGTTTCGGGACGACCGACCACGACCGCCGCGGCGGCGTGATCCTGCGTCGAGTAAATGTTGCAACTAACCCAGCGGACTTCAGCACCGAGATCAGTCAACGTTTCAATCAGCACCGCCGTCTGAATGGTCATGTGCAGCGAGCCGAGAATGCGTGCACCTTTCAGCGGCTGCTGGCCCTTATACTTCTCACGCAACGCCATCAGGCCGGGCATTTCGTGCTCAGCGAGTTCGATCTCCTTCCGACCAAACGTGACGTTCTTTTCCGACAGGTCAGCAACCTTGTACGGCAGGTCACTGGTCAGCGGAAGATTCGTGTCCATAAATGTCTTGTCCGTTGCGACAGCAGTTGTACTCACAGAAAACACTCCAATTTCGATTGTTTGAGGGGTCCAGTCACGAGATTCTTCTACAAATACCTTCGGCCGAACCGTCCGCCGGAGGCAGTGAAATCCAAACTTTTCATCCGTTCATCCGGATGATGTGATGAATGTTATCTGATCGATGGTCGATCGTCAACCGCAGACCGACGATTCTGTCCAAGACCTCGCCATAATGTTTACCTTTTATACGGGTCATTCGCGAGTCTCGGTCATGCCGGAGTCGACGAAAAGACTCTCGGCGGGTCAGGCCGCATCTTCGATCCGTGTAAATCTCGCAAGGTCTGAGCCGGCCGGATTCAGGGACACC
>RECV01000076.1 GCA_007693845.1 Phycisphaerales bacterium | reverse complement strand
GCGCAGTCGGCGGTGCGGGTTTGTTCGCAATCAGTCGCGCAGTTCGACCGTCCAGTAGGCGTCGTTGAGGAACGCTTTCCAGGACTGGTACTTCTGGTTGCCCAGGCGCAGGGTGATGGTCGGGTTGCGCTTCGGCCGAACGGGCTTGCGCAGCAGTTTCATGCGCGCCTGTTCGGGCGTGCGGCCGCCTTTCTTCGCATTGCAGCGCACGCAGGCGCAGACGAGGTTCGTCCAGGTATGTCCGCCGCCCTGCACGCGCGGCACGACGTGGTCGAGCGTGAGTTCCTTGGTCGGGAAGTTCTTGCCGCAGTACTGGCACTTGCTGGCATCACGCGCGTAGAGGTTGCGGCGGTTGAGCTTCACCTGCTGACGGGGGAGGCGGTCGTAGCCTAGCAGACGGATGATCTTGGGCACGGCGAGTTCGATGCGCGCGGTGCGCACCCAGGTGTGGCTTTCCGGCTCAAACTCCCGCTGGAGTTCCGCGATCTGGATCCAGCTCTCGAAATCGTAGTTGCGGTACGCGCCGTCCTCGACGGCGATCACTTCCGCGATTTCCTTGCAGAGCATGGTGAACGCGCGACGGGCGCTGATCACGCGCACCGCGGTATACGTGCGGTTGAGTACGAGAACCTTTTCATCCAGTGCAGCAGTGGCAGTCGTCATCCTGACCTCCGGCAACTCCTGAAACGTACACGATTCACGGCATTATGCCAGCAAATGTTTGCACGATGGTAGTCGATATAACTGTATTCGGACAATCAAACCGTTCAGGTTTCGCTTGGAGTTCGTATAACTGCGAATCGGACGCGGCGAGCGGGGACGCAGAAGGCACGGTCTCACCCGTTTCGCGCGGTTTCGCACGCCTCGCGGGCGTGGCAGCCGGCCAGATGATCGTTGACCAGGCCGACCGACTGCATGAAGGCGTACAGGGTGGTGGGGCCGACGAAACTCCAGCCGCGGCGTTTGAGTTCGCGGCAGAGGGCGGCGGAGGCGTCCGTTTGGGCGGGAATCTCCTGCCGGGATCGCGGCGGTTCGGATGAGGTGGATCGATACGGTTCGATGAATGCGCGGAGCGAGCCGGAGTCTTGGGTGAGTTCGAGATAGCGCTGAGCGTTGTTGATCACGGACTCGATCTTCTTCCGGTGGCGGACGATCCCCGGATCAGCAAGCAGCCGATCGATATCGCGCGGCGTGAAGCGGGCAATCCGCTCGGCATCGAAATCGTGAAAGACCTCGCGAAAGCGGTCACGTTTACGCAGGATCGTCAGCCAGCTGAGTCCTGCCTGAAAACCCTCGAGGCAGATCTTCTCGAACAGCCGGTGGTCATCCGCAGGCATTCGTCCCCATTCCCGGTCGTGGTAGGCGATGTATTGCGGATCGGTGCCGCACCACCAGCAGCGGGCAGAGCCATCTTCGGTGGGAAGCAGATCGTCGGTTCCGAAGTCGGCCGGATGAGAGGATGAACGTGCGTGTTCGGGCATGGTGCTGCGAAGATGCGTGGTGCTCGCGGGCAGCTGGGGAGCGGTCGTGATTGGGGGATTGGGGGGTTTCCTGCGGCTCGATCGTGGCCGGATGATACGCTATTGCCCCGGGTCTCCGGCGGCCGTATCATCGGTATATTCAGTTCGCGTCGGGTGATGGGGGCACATGACGCAAACTACGGGGACGGACAAGTCGGACGGCCGGATCGCCCCTTTGCCGGATGTCATGCTCTTCGTCCCGAAACTGTGATGAATCCGCATTCTGACCGCCAAAAGGAAGTAAGGAACCGAAATGACGACCGCGCCGGCAAACGTGAACTTTGACAAGGGCCTCGGCAATACGATCGCTGCCGAAACGGAGATGTCCTTCATTGACGGGCAGAACGGAATTCTCGAATACGTCGGGATCGAGATCGATGCGCTCGCGCGGAATTCGACCTTTGAAGAAGTGGTCTACCTGCTCTGGAACCGTCGCCTGCCGAAGAAGGCGGAACTGGATGCGTTCACGAAGGAGATCCGCGCGGAGTACGACCTGCCCCAGCCGATCTGGGACATGATCCGCAGCATGCCGAAGGACGCCAAGCCGATGCACGCGCTGCGAACTTTGGTTTCGGCTTTGTCGCTCCACGATGCGGAAGTGGAAGACCCCTCGAATGAGGCGAATCAGCGCAAGAGCATCCGCATGCTGGCGAAGACCCCCGCACTGATTGCCGGTTTCGACCGTCACCGCAAGGGCAAGGACTTCGTCAAGCCCGACCGCAATGCGGATATCGCGACGAGTTTCCTGACGATGCTGAACGGCGAAGCGCCGACGGAAACGATGGCCCGGGCATTGGATGTGTGCCTGATTCTGCATGCGGATCATGGCCTGAACGCCTCGACTTTCGCGGCACGGGTCACGATCGCCACGCTGAGCGATATGTATTCCGCCATGACGACGGCGATCGGCACGCTCAAGGGCCCGCTGCACGGCGGCGCGAACGAAGCGGTGATGGAACTGCTCAACGAGATCGGTGATATCGATCAGGTCGAGCCGACCATCATGCACAAGCTCAAGAACAAGGACCGGATCATGGGCTTCGGCCACCGGGTGTACAAGGCCTACGATCCGCGCGCCACGTATCTCAAGACGTTCGCCAAGCAGATCGCTGAAGACACCGGCAACAAGAAGCTCTACGAGATGAGCTCCAAGATCGAAGAGATCATGGATCGCGAGGTGGCGTCGAAGGGCATTTACCCCAACGTCGATTTTTACTCCGCGACGACCTACGCCTCGATCGGTCTCGAGATTGACCTTTTCACGCCGATGTTCGCCATGAGCCGCATTGCCGGCTGGGCGGGCCACTGCATCGAACAGCTGGCGGACAATCGTCTGATTCGGCCGGGCGCGCACTACGTCGGTCCGCACGAGCAGCCCTACGTGCCGCTTGAAAAGCGGTGAATCGCCAGTGACTCAACGGTTCAGATTCACACGACGCGGTCCGGTTCGGGCCGCGTCTTTCGTGCGCAGCGGGGAGGGCACGTTCGGCGTGCAACGCGCGAGGCGGAATCCGGTATCTTCATGCACACGATGTTTGTTTCCTCAGGAGATTTTTCATGCTGCTCGCCACCCTGCTGATTGCGACGCCCTTTGTTTTGGATTGCGATGTCACCTACCCCGAGACGCGGCAGGAAGCCGTGCGGGAAAAACTGCACGGGGTTGAGATCGTCGATCGCTACCGCTGGCTGGAAGCATTCGAACGCGAAAACAGCGAGGTCCGAATCTGGACCGACGAGCAGAACAAACTCACCCGGCGGTTGCTGGACGATGTGCCCGGCCGCGCGGCGCTGGAAGAGCGGCTGGCGGAGCTGATGACCATTGATTCGATCTCCGCGCCGACGATGCGGGGCGAGTTTTACTTCTACACCAAACGCGAAGGCGATCAGGACCAGAGCGTGCTCTACGTGCGCCGCGGTCTGGGGGGTGAGGAGCGCGTACTGCTCGATCCCAACACGCTGGATGAACGCGGGCTGTACAGTCTTGACTGGTACCGCCCGAATCGGGACGGCCGGCTTCTGGCGTTCGGCCTGAGCTACGCCGGGGATGAGATGACCGTCTGTTACGTGATGGATGTCGAGACCGGCGAGTGGCTCGCGGACGAGATTCCCGGCAAGGTGTACCTGGCCGGCTGGCTGCCAGACTCCACGGGCTTTCTCTACGGCGTGCTTGATGATCCGGCGGATGCGTACTCGCGCTCGATTCGGTTTCACACGCTCGGCAAACACTATCGCCAGAACGAGATGTTGTACGCCCAGGAGGATCCCAGCCGCATCCCCGGCGGTTCGCTGAGCCGCGACGGCCGGTGGATCACCAAGACGATCTTCGCCGGCTGGGCGAAGCAGGATGTCTACGCAATCAACGTGGGTGATTGGCAGCGCACGGGGGAGGTGAATCCCATCCCGATCGCGGTGGATCTGGAGGCCAGATTCAGCCCGCAGTTCGTGCAAGGCAACACGATGTATCTGCTGACCACGCTCGATGCGCCGAACGGAACGCTCGTGGCGGTGGATCTCAACCATCCTGAGCGTCGAAACTGGCGCGTCGTACTGCCCGAACGTGATAATGCGGTTTTGCGCGGCGTGAGTGAAGCGCGGGGCATGATCGTTGCGTCGTACCAGAAGAACGTGGCAACACGACTCGAGCGGTTCCGCACCGACGGAACGGCCCTCGGCGCGATCGAACTGCCCGGGCTCGGGTCCGCCGGAATCTCCACGCACCACGATCGCACCGAAGCGTTCATCACCTACACCAGCTACAACGAGCCGCGAAGCATTTACCGTGTGGATCTGCGCACCGGTGAGTTGGAACTGTGGGAACGGCCCGATGTGCCGGTCGATCCGGAGTCCGTCGTCGTGACGCAGGAGTGGGCGACCTCGGCGGATGGTGAAGAGATTCCCATGTTCATCGTGCACCGGAAAGGCCTGGAACTCAACGGTGACAACCCCTGCGTGCTCTACGGCTACGGCGGGTTCAACATTTCGATGACGCCGTCCTTCAGCGCGACGAATTTTCCCTGGTATGAAAACGGCGGCGTGTACGTCGTGGCCAATCTGCGCGGTGGGGGAGAGTTCGGCCAGAACTGGCACCGCGCGGGCATGCTGGAAAACAAGCAGAATGTGTTCAACGACTTTCACGCGGTGGCGGAACATCTAATCGAACGCGGCTACACATCGTCGGATCGTCTCGGCATTCTCGGCGGGTCGAACGGCGGACTGCTGACCGGCGCTGCGATTGCCCAGCGGCCGGATCTGTATCGCGCGGCGATCTCCGCCGTGCCGCTTCTCGACATGATTCGTTACCACGAGTTTCTCATGGCGCGGTTCTGGATCCCCGAGTACGGCTCATCAGAGGATGCCGAACAGTTCGAGTGGATTCGTGCGTACTCGCCGTACCACAACGTGCAAGCCGGCGAGGAGTATCCCTCGGTCTTTCTGACCGCCGGTGAAAACGACGCCCGGACGCATCCGCTGCACGCGCGAAAAATGGCGGCAATTCTGCAGGAGAAGGCCGCCAACGATCCGTGCGAAAGACCGATTCTGCTCTGGGTGGATCGAGACTCCGGTCACGGCCGGGGCAAGCCGCTGCATATCCGAATTCGTG
This sequence comes from Phycisphaerales bacterium, assembly GCA_007693845.1. Classification (GTDB taxonomy): domain Bacteria; phylum Planctomycetota; class Phycisphaerae; order Phycisphaerales; family SM1A02; genus SKZB01. The sequence goes on along the minus strand of RECV01000076.1, from coordinate 7,744 downwards.
ATCTCGCCGATCGCTGGTCGTATTTCATGTGGCAGCTTGGGATGGACTATGATTGAGTCATGAACCGCGTCCTCTTCTGGCGATTCATCTGCCACGCGATCGCGGCGGTCGCGCTGGTCAGTGCGGCACTGTTCTTCGTCGTCCACGATGATAAAGCGCTGGCCGTGCTGCTGGTCCTGGTGGCGGTCATCCTCTGCCGGGTCCTGATACTGAACATCGCGTACGGGTATTTCGGTGAGGACAACGAGCCGGACCCCCCGGAATAGGGCAACGGGCGGTGCCCCTGCCTCTTCGGGCAGGTTCCGATAGCGGTGAATCGCGAAAAAAGCGTATGTCCGGGCAATCGCGCTGAACCGCCCCGCGGCCTCGGCCGATAACGACATCATGCATGATTACGATCTGATCTGTATCGGTTGCGGACCGGCGGGTGAGAAGGCCGCGACGCAGGCGAGTTACTACGGGTACCGTGTGGCAATCGTTGAACGCAACGTGCGCCCCGGCGGGGCGATGGTCAATACCGGGACCATCCCCTCCAAAGCACTGCGCGAAACGGCCCTCTTGTGTTCCGCGTTCCACCGCCGCCCGCTGCCGGGCATGAACTTCCGCATCAATCACGCGTTTTCCATGAACAAGTTCATGGCGCGGCGGCATCTGATCGAACTGCAGGAGCATGATCGAATCGAAGCGTCGTTCGATCGTCACGGCATCACGATCATCCATGGGGAAGGGCGGCTGGTGGATCCGCATACCGTCGCGGTGACGGATGCGAATGGCAATGAGCGCACGATCAGCGCATCGAACATTCTGATCACGACGGGATCCTCGCCGCTGCGGCCGGAACACATTCCGTTCGATGATCGCAACGTCGTCGATGCCGATAGCATTCTCACGCTCGACCACGTGCCGTCCTCGTTGGTCATTGTCGGCGGCGGGGTGATCGGAACGGAATACGCCTCCATGTTCGCGGAGATCGAGACCAACGTCACGCTGGTCCATCACGGCGCGGAGATCCTGTCGTTCCTGGATGGAGAATGCCGCGAGCGACTGGTGAGCTCGATGAAATGGCAGGGCGTGAACTTCGTTCTGGAGACGACGGTCGATGAGGTGCGGGTCGATAAGCTCGGCTTGGTTCACGTGAGCTTGTCCGATGGTGAAAAGCTGGAAGCCGACACCCTGCTCTGGGCCGCCGGCCGTCAGAGCAACACGCGCGGACTCGGCGTCGAAGAAATCGGAGTCACGATGGGCGATCGTGGACTGATCCGGGTCGATGAGCAGTACCGCACGAACATTCCGTCGATCTACGCCGCGGGTGACGTCATCGGTTTTCCCGCACTGGCCGCGACTTCGATGGAACAGGGGCGCATCGCGGCGTGCTCGATGTTCAACATCGATTTCAAAACGAAACTGGCTTCGACCACGCCGATTGGGATCTACTCCATTCCCGCGATATCGATGGTTGGAAAGACAACGGAACAGGCCCGGACAGAAGGGTACGACATCGTGATCGGCCGCGCGGAGTACCGATACAACGTGCGCGGTCGCATGCTCGGCGATGAAGAGGGCCTCCTGAAATGCGTCTTTGATCGGCATTCACGCGAACTGCTCGGCGCGACGATCGTCGGCGAGGACGCGACGGAACTCATTCATCTGGCTCAGAGCGCGATCAGTCACCACGCAGGCATTGACTACTTCATCAATGCCTGCTTCAACTACCCATCGCTCTCCGAACTGTTCAAGTACGCCGCCTACAGCGCGCTGCAGGCCATGGCCCGGGAGGATGCAGCTTCCCCTGCATCCGATCACCGGGCCACGGCCGCATGAAACGACTCAGGCGGTGCGATCACTCTTAAAACTTAACCGGGCCGTCCGGCGGATCGGGACACGCGCCCCAGTTCTCCAGTAGCTCAAGTAAATCGAACACGTTGACCTGACCGTCACCGGTGAGATCGGAAATGCAGCCCGGGCACGTGCCCCAGTCCTCAAGCAAAGCCAGCAGGTCGAAGACGTTGACCTGCATGTTGAGGGTGAGATCTCCCTTGCAGCACGGACCGGCGTACGCAAGATTCGCATTCGCAAGGAACGCCTCGCACCCGTTGCCGTAGGTCTTGCCGTCGCAGCCGCAAACGGGATCGAAGACCTGGGGACAGGCGAATTTTCCGGGCGGGGTTTCTTCAACGCAGACACCTTCACCGCCGCACTCGCCCATCGGTGTGGAGCAGTAGTGACCCGCGTTACAGTCGGCGTCGGAAGTGCAGGGCGTATCGGGCGTCTGCGGGCACTCGCCCATCGATGCGATGCTCGCGCCAACGAGGAAGGCGAGGCACGGATTGCCGTAGGTCACACCGTCACACCCGCAGACCGGATCATAAATCATTGTGCAGAACAACGTTCCGGGCTCCGGCACTTCGACGCAGGTGCCTTCCGCATCGCATTCGCCGAACGGTGTCTTGCAGGCGAAGCCCTCGGGACACTCGCTGTCATCGATGCAGGTTGGGGCCGGGCCATCTTCGCATTCACCGGAGAAGGCGACGTTGACCCCGGCGAGCCAAGCGAAGCAGTCATTGTCGTACGTGTTGCCATCGCAGCCGCACACCGGATCAAGGATGAGCGCACAGGCTTGGTCGTCACCGGGAACGTCTTCGCACTGACCGAATCCATCGCAAGCGCCGTCGGGCTTGTTGCAGAACTGACCGTCTCCGCACTGCCCGTCGTTCAGGCAGAACAATGGCGGAACGCCGGGGCCGTTCCCGTTCCCGTTGCATTCACCGGGCCCGGCCACGTTGACGCCCGCAAGGAACGCGTAGCAGTCGTTGCTGTAAGTCTGGCCGTTGCATCCGCAGACGGGATCCCAGACATCTAGGCAGGCAAGCTCGCCCGGAATCGGAACCGGCGTGCAGACTCCTTCGCCGGCACAGTCGCCAGCCGGTTTGTTACAGAACTCACCCGATGCGCAATCAAAGTTAGTCATGCACGCCTCGGTCTGCTCGCCTTCCTCACCGCCCGCAGGCGTGCCGACGAACAACAGCAGGATCGCGCATGTGCCCAACAGCATCGTGACGTACGTCCAAGGGGCAACCGTACGCGAGCGCATGGCCACGTTGGCCTTCTTCATCTTCTTCATGGTTTTGTCCTCACATTTCCATGGGTCAACAAGATTTTCAGGACATTCCCGAGTCCACTTGTCCTTGCCTATTTTACGGCTGGCTTGCCGCGGAAGGATGGATCAATTTCTGTGAATTCAGAATTTTGCCAGCCCGCTGCGCAAACCGAGCGCGGCGGCCAGCACGCCGGGGGGAACCTCGCTCACCCGGCAGGATCGGCCTGAAATTGACTCGGCCGCGGCGTACCCACTGCGAACGGCACCTTCCATCGTGGCCGGCCAGCCGGTATCGCACCAGTCGCCCGCCAGATAGAAGTTCGGGATGCCGCCCGTGGCAAGCCCATTACTCCCGCCCGGTCCGCCCGGCGCGGCGGCGGGACGTATCCGATCAAGACCCGGAACCGCCGCGAAAGTCGCCCGCTTCTCTTTCACCGCACGCACCCGAACCGGTTCCAGACCGCGCGATGGTGGAATCACGTGGTGAACGTCTTCCAGCACGCGGCGGGCGATTTCTTCCTCCGGCAACGGCATCCAGTCATCCGCCGCACTGATGACCGCATGAATGTGCTGATGACCGTCCTGATCGGTTCCCTTGTTAAACATCCAATGGACCGCTCGATCGATGAGGACGAGGTGCGGCAGATCCATCACCGGTTGATCAAACGTCAGATGAACACCCAGAATCGGGCTGACGTCAAATGACTCAAGATGTTGCAATCGCGCATCCGCCTTGCGCATCGATGCACCAACAAGTTTGTCCAGACGATCGAACGGCACGGCGGAGATGATGGTGGGGGACTCGATGAGCCCTTCGTCGGTCACCACGCCGGTGGCGCGGCTGCCGTCAAAGTTGATCGACTTCACGCTGACGCCGAGTCGCACTTTACCGCCGGCCCGTTCAATGGCCTCGTGCGCCGGATCGTAGAGCGACCAGAGCGGGACGGAGGCCAGTCCCATGGCGGAAGACCACTTGCTCGCGAGGAAACCCTCCTGGAAAACTTGCAGCGCTGCTTCCGCTGAAACACGCTCAACGGGCAGGTTGCAGGCGCTGACGATCACCACCTGCCAGTAGGAACGAATCAACTCATCCGGTTGGCCGCATTCGCGCAGGAATTCCAGAAAGGTCCGCTCCCGCCAGGCAAGCCGGCCGGCGTAACCGAGGCGGATCATCCGCCACATGGCGCGGGCGAGATGACGCTTTTCCTTCTGAGTGTACGACTTGAACCGCCCGAACGAGCCGGAGTAATGCAGCGGTGCGGGGAGCCAGCCGGGCTTGAGTCGATCGATCAATCCCTGCCCGCGCGTCCAGTAGAGTTCGGTGTGCCATTCGATGGTGTCCAGCACGCCGATTCGATCGTAGAAATCGATCAGATACGTGCAGCATCCCATGAGGACGTGCTGGCAGTTGTCGAGCACCTCGCCGCTGCGCGGGTCAACGAAGCTGGTCGCGCGCCCGCCGAGTTTCTTGCGGGTCTCCAGCAGCGTCACGTCGTAGTCGAGTTCCGTCAGCCGCACCGCGGCGGCGAGGCCGGCCAGTCCGCCGCCGATGATCAGGACCCGGCTCACGTCGATGCTCCCGGCGGGCGCGATGTTCGAAACCACTTGGCGCGCAGCGCGATCAATCCCTTCTCCATCGCGCTCAGGCGAATGCGCTCTTCAGTCACGACTCGCTCCGGATGCGTTCGCATTTTCTCCAGCAGCCCCCGGTAGATGGCGGTCATCGCCCAAAGCGTCGGCACGCACTCCGGTGTGATCAACTCATCCAGCGGTGCGGAGCGGTCGTAGAAGGTCGTTGCGCGCTCGACTTGCTGCAGCAGAAACGCGCGGCAGCGTTCCGGCTGCGTCCAGTCGATGAGATCATGATGCGTGATCCCGTGCTCGGCGAAATCGTCCGATGGCAGATAGACCCGGCCTTCAGCGAAGTCCTCACGGAAATCGCGCAGGATATTGGTCAACTGAAACGCAATGCCGCGATCGATCGCATGGGTGCGCGCGGCAGGGTCGGTGTACCCCCAGATTTCGATGCAGACCAGCCCCACGGTCGAAGCGACACGGTAGCAGTACGTCTTCAGGTCCTCGAAGGTCTCGTACGTGTGGTCCTCCGTGTCATCAAACTGGCCGGCCAGCATGTCCTCGAAGTGACGCGGCTGCAGATTGAACTCCGCGGCAACGTGCGCGAGCGCCGGCCAGATCGGATCGCCCTCCGGCGGATCGCCGCTCAATGCGCGAGATGTCTCTGCGCGGAACGCATCCAGTCGTTCCGGCGCGGGGATGGACTGGTCGCCCGCCTCGCCATCCACGAGATCATCGGCACGACGCATCCAGGCGTAAATGGCGTACAGCGCGGATCGTTGCGGTTCCGGCAGCAGTTTGAGACCGTAGTAGAAATTCCGCGCTCGTTCGCGCGTGACGCCGCGGCAGTGCGCAAACGCTGAATGAAGTTGATCAGCCGAGGCGACGGTCATTCGCCATCGTTCCTTTTCGCGCCCCGAAAAGACAGCCGCGCGCGGCACCACGCCTGCGCCACGAGCATGATTCGGCTGAACTTACCCAACCGAGGCCGGTGAAGCACGGTCTCGTAATTCCAGTATTCAATCTGGCGAAGCACATGTTGACCGCCCGCGGCCAACAGCCAGACGACCGGCCGCGATGACGGGCCGAGACGATCGAGCAGCTTGGCACCGTGCTCGAACATCGGCCAGGTGCGTTCGACACAGGTGTGAATCACCCGGCGTGATTCCGCCAGAAACGTCCGGTCCACGGCATATCCCTGGGCAGCGCTCGCGCGAAAGCGCGTTTCGAAATCCGGAATCTCACCGGTGAGTTCCCGCGGCAGATAGATCCGGTCGCGTTCAAGCAGATCGCGATTGACATCCTGCCAGTGATTGGTCAACTGCAACGCGGTACAGATGGCGTCGCTCAGGGCGAACGTGGTCTCATCACGCGATTCGCCGCAGACCATCAGAACCAGCCGGCCGACCGGATCGGCGCTGAGTTTGCAGTAGTCGAGCACCTGCGCCCAGGTTTCGTAGCGCGTGACTGACTGGTCCTGCTCGAAGGCCCGAATGAGATCATCAAACGGACGAATCGGCAGTTCGTGCTGTTGGATCGTCGGCTGCAGAGCCACGAAAACCGGATGCCGGGGTTCGCCGTTGAAACAGGCGTGCAGTTCCCTCCGCCACCATGCAAGCAGTTCCAGAGCGCGTTCGGCATCGCCGACCTCATCCCCCAGATCGTCCGCCCACCGACAGAACGCGTAGACCGCGGCGAAATCATTCCGCAGGTGGGCCGGGACCAGAGCGCTGAGCACGCTGAAATTCTCGTAGTGACGGCGCGTCAGTCGGCGGCACCAGGCGCGGGCCTCCTCGACGGAAAGGGAGTCGCACTGGTCGGGGCCGAATCGGGCGAGTTGCTGAACGGGACTGGCGCTCATGGTCGGTTTCAATGCCGCCTGTGGAGTCTGAAGGAAGCCAATACTGTAGTCCGAGGCGGTGGAAACGGCCAGCGTTGAAGCACGCCAGAACTTCGACGGCGTCACTGAAAGCCGCTAGAATACGATGCTTTCCAAGTCTCTGATCGAACTGCACCCATGAAGCTCATTCTTGCCAATCCCCGTGGTTTCTGCGCCGGCGTGTACATGGCCATCGACGTGGTCGATCAACTCCTCGACATCTGCGAGGGTGAGCCGATCTACGTCTATCACGAGATCGTCCACAACAAGCACGTCGTCAACCGCTTCCGCGATCAGGGCGTGACGTTTGTTGACGATGTCAAGGATCTGCCCGAGGGCGCGATCGTCGTCTTCAGCGCCCACGGCGTCAGCCCGGCGATTCGTGAGCAGGCGCGGCAGCGGAAACTGACCGCGATCGACGCCACCTGCCCGCTCGTCACGAAGGTTCACGCGGAAGCCATCCGGTACTCGCGCAAGGGATACCAGATCCTGCTCGTCGGCCACGCGGATCATCAGGAAGTCATCGGCACGCGCGGCGAAGCGCCGGATGCGATTCAGGTCGTGGAGTCGCCCGCGGATATCCCGAACCTGCACATCAAAGACCCGGACATGCTGGTGTATCTGACGCAGACGACACTCAGCATGGACGATGCGAACGTGATCATTCACGCGCTCAAGGAGGCGTTCCCGAACATCAAGGAGCCGCCGAGCGAGGATATCTGTTACGCGACGACCAATCGCCAGACGGCCGTGCGCGCCATTGCCCCGGATTGTGACCTCGTTCTGGTGGTCGGCTCCAAGAACAGCTCCAATTCCCAGCGGTTACGCGAGCTGGCCGAGGCGGTCGGCACCCCGGCGTATCTGATCGATGACAAGAGCGAGATGGACTCGGCGTGGTTTGAGGGTATCGAACGCCTGCTCATCACCGCCGGCGCGAGCGCCCCGGAGTATCTCGTGAAGGAATTGATCCTGGAGTTGATCGAGAAGTACGGCGGCGAGGTCGAGCAGCATGATGTCTCGCGGGAAGCGATTGAGTTCGGCCTGCCCGGCACGCTCAAACAGTTCATGCGCTCGCGCGATATTGATCCCACCGGCCGGCGCATTCACATGGACAACATCGCGGCCATCAACTCCTGGCTGGATCAGCATGACATTCCGCACCGCACGGTTGACCTGACCGTCGGCGCGACGCC
>RECV01000035.1 GCA_007693845.1 Phycisphaerales bacterium | reverse complement strand
CCGGCGGACTGCTCGGCGATCTGGATGCAGCGCTCAAGGTCGACCTGCAAGCCGGAGATGTCGTCCATATTCGCATCAGCGGAACCTGGCCCATCGGCGGAAGCAACGGCAACTTCCTCTTCCAGGTTGACTTCGCCATCGATGACGATCAGCCGACCGGTTGCCTCGGCGATCTGAACGAAGACGGCGTGGTCAACGTGCTTGACCTGCTGCTCCTGCTGGAGAACTGGGGCGCCTGCCCGCCCGAATGCGGTGCCGCCGGCACGGGTGACTGCTGTGAGTCCAACGACACGCCTTTCTGCGATGACGCCACGTGCTGTGCGCAAGTTTGTGCCGACGATCCCTTCTGCTGCGACACCAGTTGGGATGGAATCTGCGCCTCTACCGCGAACAATGAATGCGAGATCTGTCAGCCGGAACCCGACTGCGGCGTCGCCGGTACGGGCAACTGCTGTGAGTCCAACGGCACTCCCTTCTGCGATGATGCCGAGTGCTGTGAAGCGGTTTGCGCCTTCGACTCCTTCTGCTGCGATACCAATTGGGATTCGATTTGCGCCAGCTTCGCATTAGATGAGTGCGATATCTGTCAAGGCGCTGCCCTCTGATCGACCGGCCAGCCCGTTCCTGATCCGAACGCATCTGATGTAACACGCCCCAGCCCCCGCCGACCAATCGGCGGGGGCTGTTTCATGAGCCAAACGAGTCCACGCGATCAGCACGATCACATCGAGTCGTAGCGGCCGCCTTCGGCCGGCCCGCGACCAGTCCCATCGGCTGTCGCGTGAAGCCGATTGCCCATTCCCACACTCGGGACGAACAGGCAACGGTATACTTCCGCCATGCCTACTGACGCGATCATCCTGTTCGCAATATGCGGTGCGGTCTTGCTCGGTCTTGCGCTGCTTCCCGCGCTGCCGAGTTGGTGGCACGCGCGAACATCCGGCCACCCCGTCCCGGTCAAGAACCTTCTGATGATGCGCCTGCGGAAGATCAAACCATCCGTGGTCATTCGGAGCTACATCAAAGCGCAGGAGGCAGCGCTGCCGATTCAGCTCGGGGAACTTGAAGATCACGTTCTTGCCGGCGGCTGCGTCACTCGTTGCGTCGATGCGATGATCGAAGCCAGGTCTCGTGGCCTCGAAGTCGATTGGTACACGATCACCTGCTTTGACCTGGCCGGCCGCGACCCCTTGGATGCGCTCTCCCGTGCTGCCGCGACCGCGCACGCGGGCGACTAGAGCGGTTTCGTTGATCCTGTAGCGTTGTATCCTGCGTGGCGATAGCAGTTGATGGCGTCCGTCGGCGTCACCGCATCCAGAACATCCTGCATCACATTCCACAGTGCATCGACCGTGCGACACGCCAGCGTTCGCAGCAGTTGCTTGATCCTGCTGAACACCATCTCGATCGGATTCAAGTCCGGACTGTACGGCGGCAGATACCGCACTTCAGCACCCAAATGTTCGATCAGCTCACGCACTCTCGCTCCCTTGTGACTCGACAGATTGTCCATCACCACAATGTCGCCCGGCCGAAGCGCCGGCACCAGCACCTGCTCAACGAATGCTTCGAAGATGTCACGGTTGACCGCGCCATCCACCGTTGCCGCGCACCGGATGCCGTCAATGCCGAGCGCTGCGATCAGCGTCGTCGTCTTCCAATGACCGTGCGGCGTCTTGTCGATCAGACGTTCACCACGCGGGGCACGGCCGCGTGTTCTGACCATGTTGGTTTTCGCCAACCCCCGGAATACGTTTCATCAATGAAGATCAGCCGCCTGGCATCGACATCTCGCGACCAGCAACGCCATTCGGCGCGTTTCTCGACCACGTCCGGACGATCCTGCTCGGCGGCGTGGATGATCTTTTTATGAAAGACAAGCCGAGCTTCTTCAGCGCGGTACAGATGGTGGAAAGACCGCAGACGATGCCGAGTTTCTCCCGCAGTTCCGCCAGGGTGGCATCGGGATACTGACGCACCAGTTCCGCCAGTTGCGTGCGATCGACTTTGCAGATGCCGGGATTGCCGACTTTGCGTGGCGTGGTCTCGCCGAACTCACGCCGGCGTTGTTTGACGCGTCTGGCCCACGCCGGGCTGACGTCGAAGACGGTCGAGATCTCTTTGGTTTTCATTCCTCGGTCGTACGCTGCGAGCACTCGATCACGCAAGTCTTGTGAATATGGCGCCGCCATCTGTTGCTGCTTTCCGCTCGTCCAGGTGAGCAGAAGACAACGTACACGACCAAATCGCATGGCGCAATACCTATCATGCGCCGAACGCGCTAAGGGTTGTTTGAATGCGCTCTAGCGTCGCGGCCGATGCCAAGTTTTCCGAGCGCGCAGATTCAGTTCAAGGACATCGAACGTGCTGCACTTCGGGCCGGTCCACCGCCTCGGTATCTTGCACCGGCAGTTCAATCCTTGCCTTGCATGGCTTCACCGGTTCGTTCGACATGGAATACCTGAACAATCGTCGTTGTGCGGGGAGATGGGGTGCTCAGCACACATCCGATGAGTGTTGAAGCATTTGCGGTGCCGTTGTTGTTGGTCTTTCGATTCACTCGACCGCGTTCGGAAGCGGA
>RECV01000285.1 GCA_007693845.1 Phycisphaerales bacterium | reverse complement strand
GCCGACCCACACATGAGGGCAATCGGAATGGACGGAAAAGGAAACGCATTGTGCACCTGTCTGATCGAAACAAAGAACGGCGCGGAACGTGATCAATCGCGCCGGTGAATGGCCAATCATGCCGCGCATGATCCGTCTGTCAAGCGAATCAATGCAATAATGAGAAATTGATATCGAGTCTCAGCTCCGCCATGCCAACCGGACAGGGATCACGCCGCACGCTTGAACGTACTGACCGGTTGCTCTTCTGGCTTGGCGATGAGATAGCCCTGCACGTACGTCACACCGTGCGACTGCGCCCAGGCCAGTTCCCCTTCGGTTTCAATCCCCTCCGCGATCGTTTCCACATCGAGTGACTGCGCCATTTCGAGCAGCTTCGTCGCCACCATCGCTTTGTATTCATCCTTATCAACGTCGCGGATCAGTTCCATGTCGAGCTTGATGAAGTTCGGCTTAAGCTGATGGATCAGATTCAGCGAAGAGTAACCCGCGCCGAGATCATCCAACGCAACGCGGAAACCGTGCTTGCGGTAGTACGCGAGAATCGACAACAGATGTTCCATGTTCGTCGTGCGATCCGACTCGATTACTTCGAAGACGACCTGCTCGGGTGAAATCTGCGCTTCGTTGATCGCGCGAACGGTTGACCGCAGGCAGCACGCGGGATCATAAATTGCGGTCGGGGTGAAGTTGATGAACAGACATGACTTCAGGGCATGGAACCGGGCGCGTTCGATCGCGCTGCGCCGTGCTGCCAGATCAAGTTGAAAGAGCAAGTCGGCATCTCGCGCTGCGTCGAAGATGCGTCCGGGCGAGATCGGCGATCCGTCCCGTCCCCAACCGCGCAGCAGCGCTTCATGCGCAAAGATCTCGGTCGTGTCCCGGCAGTTCACGATCGGCTGAAAATGCGAGGTTAGACGCGATTCCTTCAGAAGCGCGATGAGCCATTCGCTGTTCACCCGGGCCGCGAACTGGGTGAGCGTGATCACCTGCGCGACATCCTGCATGGTCGGATCGGCCTTTCCTTCCTTGAACAATACGCGCGTGGACTTCGCTTCCTCGCTGGTCAGATTTTCTTCCAACGCGCCCAGCATCGTCGCCAGGCAACCGTTCTCGATCGAGAGCGTCAGCCGCATTTCTTCGAGCGATGCATCAACGACCAAGCCGGCCTTCCGGCAGGCGGATTCGGCTTTCTTCAGCGCGTGGTCAATCGGGAACCAGGCAAAAACGCGGCCGGTCGCCGTGGACGTTTCGGAGATGTCTTCACAACGAGCGCACGACTGTTGGACCGGTAACTGCATCGAGGACTCCTCTGGCATCGTTCTGGATCAGCAGATTGATGAGATTGATCGGCAACCTCGATGTATTCATCGGGTCGGCCCCGTGTGTGATTTACCCGTCGTCAGAAATCCACGCCATTTCTCGTTCGGTCAAAGGTATGCCGGGGCCGAGACGACCGCAGAAGAAGATTCGAAAATCGAGATCGCCGAATCTTTGCTTGGACTGCGACCGAAGCCAAAGAGTCGCAGGTGGGATTCAGGTCGGCGGGAGGTCCGCCGTCCCCTCCCCCCAGAGGCAAGTTCCTGAAAAGGTGGAAAGACATGGCTGACCATACGACCAACTGGCCCGATCTGGCGATCGGTCTCTACGACAAACTCACCGGCCGCGGTGCAGAGATCACGTACGAGTTCGACGACCTTGATGTGCACATTCCCAGCGGCGCGGGGAACGGACAGACCCACGCCCATTGGAAGCTGAACGGCAAGCTGCGCATCCGCACCAAAGACAACGCAGATAAGGCCGGTGCGTGATGTCCTCGACGATCGGCGATCGAACGCCGCCGATCCCGATTCAAGTGGATGGCGAAGTGCGCGCCGAAATGGGCGAGCACATCGTGGTCATTCGGGGGAACGGTTCTTCACTCGAAATCGATCTCAGTGAGCTCTCGCTACGCGAGATGTACCGACTCTGGCGGAATCAGTCCGGCCCGCTGATCAGTCTGACCATGCGGTTTCGGCCGTGGCTTGATCGCGGCGACCTGCGCATTGATGTGCTTTACCGAGGTGCGTGCTGGATGCAATTCGGCGCCCGCGCGCAGCCCGGCAAACTGCAGCGCCTGCTGGGCATCACGATGGAAACAGAATCGTGAGCCCAGGCTCGACAGGTGGCCCATGTCGAAAGGCAACGAAGCGGTAGAATATCTGGCGGGCAGCCCGATATTGACCGCATCACCGGGTGTCGATGGCGGAATCAGACTATCTGCATTGTGAGTCGTGCCTTGCGTGGGTGATCAGCTGTGGACTTGTGGACGGGTATTTTCATCACCACATCGGCGATCTGCGCCGCTTTCGCCCTTTGGGGCATGCTTTCCGAGCGCATCGTCCCCCACTCGCGGCGAATGCGACGCTGCCTCAAGTGCCGCTACGACATGTCACACACACCGGGACTTCGGTGCAGCGAGTGTGGCTGGACGGCGAAACGAAAGAATCAATTTTTCGCCGGCAGAACGCGTTGGCGGTGGATCGTGGCGGCGGGTCTGCTCGCGGCGGCGATCTACACCGTTTACATCACGCCCCACGTGCG
>RECV01000021.1 GCA_007693845.1 Phycisphaerales bacterium | reverse complement strand
TGGCGACTTGATTGTGGGCGGCTTTTTTGATCAAGCGGAAGATGGCACTGAACTCAACGGCATCGGCCGGTGGGATGGAACGCAGTGGCACGCCTTCGGTGCAGGCCTGAGCGGAACTTCGAATACTGCTGTACGCGATTTCCTTATCCTCGATGGTGATCTTCTCGTGGGCGGAAGCTTTGAAGCGGTTGACGGAGTTCCCGCCGATCGAATCGCGCGATGGAACGGATCACGCTGGTTGCCCTTTGACGGTCAGTCCACGTTTGGACAAAGTTTTCTCGAGGCCCTTGCGTTCTTTGATGGCCAGGTCGTCGCGGGCGGAATTGCTTCACCTGTTGATACCAATCCACTTGCGTTTATCGCAGGGTTTGATTTCGGCCGGCCCGCCGTGATCGAGCCGCCGCAGAATGTGCAGGTGAGCGAAGGCCAGAATGCGACGTTTTCAGTCGAGGTCGCCAACGGCAGCGATGACTTGACGTATCAATGGCGCCGCAACGGCACGCCACTCACCGATGGAGGGAACATCAGCGGTGCGTTGAGCGATACGCTGACCATCAGCAACGTCTTGTCCGAAGATGTCGGTGCCTATGACGTCTTGGTGACCAATGCGTGCGGCACCACGGGAAGCACGCCCGCGGCATTGAGCGTTCAAGGTGAAGGCAGTGATCCATCATGCCCCGGCGACCTCAACAACGACGGCGTTGTCAATGTGTTCGACTTGCTCGAACTGCTCAGCAACTGGGGTGCGTGTCCGGACTGATTGACCTTCGCAGCCCCGCGCCCTGGAAGGGACATCTGCGAACCCATCGAAGAACTCGGTGCACTTCACACCGCGCCCCGGCGTCGGGCATCATGTCACCCACGTGGCATGATGCCCGAGTCTCAATGCGGCGTGCATCACCTGGTTGAACACAACTGATGCAGCCGGACGATCGGCTGACGACGACTCTTCGCGTCTTCGCGGATGGTGTATGTGGTCCCGAGCCGCCTCAGCGGCCGCCCGGCGGGCCTTGCCGTGTGGCCGGCCGCGGTGGGAGAGCATGGAGGTTGTTCCGGGATATGATTCCACTCGCACCTCCGCGAGATTATCGTCCTGTCCCGACTCCACAACGGAGAACCGTATGGCTGTCACAGTACTTGTCGCGCTGCTTCTGGGCGCTCTGGTGGAGCATGGTGCTGAAGATGGCATCCGTGCTGCTCTCGAAGAGTATCCGATCGTTCGCGCGCGCGTCGAATCTGAAGAAGAAGTTGATCACGATGGGCGAGGATCGACAACCCGTTACCAGCTGAGAATCGTTCATGTGTATTCGGGAGACGCCGGTCTTCACGATACCCGCTTCGAGGTGGAGGAGAGTTGGGGGTTTCGAGGGCGCCGATATGCGCCGGCACTGCGGCAGGGCGAAGAAATGATCTGGCGGGTTCGTGACAGGAGCGGAACGATTGTTCAGATCCAAGATACTCAATTGAAAATAGACTGGCCGGTACGGCGACAACACGTCGTGCTAAGAGGTGGCTTCGGCGGACGTGAACCGGCAGAGGTCTCCAGTGACCCCCAATTCGATCGTGTTGAGCAACTGGCAGAAGCCGTTGAAAGAGTCTGGCAGGCCAAGACTGAGGAAGATCGCATCGATCTTTTGCAGGAGTATGTTCAGAGCGACATCTGGCAGGTGTCCCGGAGCGCGGTCATCCTTCTTGGTGAAGGGCAGCCGGATGCGCTACGAGATCTCGTGGACAGGATAGATGTACGCGAACTGCCGGTTCGGAGCCAACTCGCGATCGATGAGGCGATGATGCAGCTTCACGGTGAGCAGTGGCGCGACAGCGATCAGCGACGAAGGCTGATTACGACGTGGGAGATTCTTGGGATGGATGAAGCGAACATCATGCCCATTCTGGCACGGTTCGCTGAAATGGGACGTCTAAACGAATTGGAGGCCTCTGTCAGGTTTCGATTTTTGCAACAGGTTGTCACGGGTGAGATGCGAATTCTGATCAAAGGTGAACCATACTCGAGAGAAGCCCGTATGCGCGCCTTGGGGTTACTCGTAAGCTAGCACAACGAGCCGGCATTTCGTGACCAGATCGTCGCACTGCTTTTTGATCTTCTCGAAACGGAAGAAGGACTTCGGCGTGCAGCAGCACAATCTCTAAATCAACGGTTTACACAATTGAAGCCCAACCAGTTCGCACGACTTGTCAAGCTCCGCGACCGCTATGCAGCCCGGGCGGCCGAAACTGAAGACAATCGCGCTCCGGTTCATTCGATCGCAGTGTTGCTCGAAGAGGCAGTGGAGAATGCAGAACTCATCGACGAGCCGGATCAGTAGGCGGCGACCATGCCCGCCGACAGCATTGTGCAGAATGAGATGTCGGTTGCGCACGGTTCGGATGCGTTGGGACACTTTCTCTTGTAATGATGGATCGGCGGCTTCCGGCCTGTTTCTTTGCCCCCGTTGCGGCTTGCATGCGCGCGCCTGGTCAAAACTGGCGTTTTCGTTTTTGGCAATTAAGGCCAATTTGTGGAAATTCAGGGGCATTTAGACGCTATCCCAAAACAGGAGATCGGAGCTTGATTCGGCGATACCACAGCAG
>RECV01000004.1 GCA_007693845.1 Phycisphaerales bacterium | reverse complement strand
CTGAGCAATCTGATGACCGGTTACCGGGTGCGTGACATGGAATGCTGTTACAAGCTGATGACGATCCGCACGCTTCGGGCGCTTCGGCCGATGCTGACCGAAGAGAGATTCGGGATTGAACCGCAGATGGTGGCGGGTCTCGCCCGGCTCGGCGCGCGCGTCGAGGAAGTGCCGGTCCGCTACGATCCGCGCGGGCTGGAGGCGGGCAAAAAAATCGGCTGGCGGGATGGTGTGCGAGCCCTGTACGTCATCGCGCGGGAGCGTCTGCGGTCCGCGCCGGGATCGAATTCGCCGCGCTCGACTTACCAGAGTTGATTGCCGGGCGTTTGGCCGGCGATGCTGATCGCGGTGATGCGGGTGATCTTCCATTCGCCGTCCGGCTGTTGCTGCACCCGAAACTCCCATTCCGACCCGGTGGGGCCGAACCCGCCGTCCACCACGGTACGGCAGGTCACCTGGACCGTCGCGGCCGTCTCCGATTCAGTGGTGCCGCGCATGCGCGTGATTCGGTTCGATTCAATGCGGTACCGGCGATGAAGAAACTCCAGCCGGCCGCGCATGATGGAAATGCTCCGGCCGGGATTGGACGGTGAGCCGACGGCCAGGGCGGCGTCTTCCGTGAAGTAACCCATCGTGCGGTCCACATCGCCCGAGACGGCCGCTTCGATCGCAGCCCGCGTCACGCGTTCGCCGTGCTCAGCCGGCGTGGTGATGATCGTCCCGATGAGGAAGACCAGTCCACCGAGCGCCGCCGCGACGCCCGCCGCCACCGCGAGCGGCTTGCGACCTTCGCGCAGCGCCATGATCAGCAGCACAAAGGCCACGACCCCCGCGAAGATCGTCAGCGGCAGCGGGTTCTCCAGCACGTAACGGTTCAAGAGGCCGGCACCGAGTGGGATGATCATTGTTGCAGACTCCGGGAAAAGACTTCCGATAACACGAGATGCAGCATACCCCGGGCTCTCGACCGGGGCGCGGTCGATCGGAGCAGTATGACCAGCATCACGACGTCAGCCCCGTCCTCACTCGAGCGAAATCTGCACGCTCTGGGTGAACGCAATGCGGCGATCATCGAGGCAATCCGCCAGGCGCCGCGCCATGCTGAGATCGAGTTCGACGGCGAAGCGGACGGGCGGCCGCTGGCCAAGCTGAACGGTCGCCAACTCTGCAGTCGCCGTCCCGAGGACGAGGCCGCTCGGCTGATCGATCCCATTGATGTGCGGGAACACGGCACCTTCGTCTTCTTCGGCCTCGGGCTCGGCTATCACGTGGAGCGGCTGGCCCGCACCATACGGGATGAAGGCCTCATCATCATCTTCGAGCCGGATGTCCAACTGTTGCGGACTGTATTGGAAGAAATCGATCACAGCGACTGGATTCGACAGTCACGCGTCATTCTGGTCACCGATCCGCAGGATCAGGCCGATCTGACCACCCGATTGCACGGGTTGGACATGTTCCTCGGCATCGGGATGGAGTTTATCAACCATCCCTCAAGCCGCGCCCGCCTCGACCCCGTGGCCGGCACGTTCTCACGCACCCTGCGCGATCACGTGAACGGGTCCCGCACGATGATGATGACGACGCTGATCCGCTCGGTCGACACGGTGCGCAACCTGCTGCAGAATCTCGATCATTACGTCGGGGGCGCGGGCATCCTTGACCTGAAGGACCAACTGCGCGGCCGGCCCGCTGTGCTCGTCGCCGCCGGCCCCAGTCTGCAGAAAAACATCGAACAGCTCGCCCAGCCGGGCGTGCGCGATCGGTGCGTGATCATCGCGGTGCAGACCACGCTCAAGCCGCTCCTGAACGCCGGCATCAAACCGCACTTCGTCACCGCGTTGGACTACCACGAGATTTCCAAGCGCTTCTACGAGGGAATCACCGCCGACGATGTGCGCGATGTCACGTTGATCTGCGACCCGAAGGTGAACCCGGTGGTGATTGACGCCTTTCCCGGCCCGGTCCGATGCGCCGCCTCGGGATTTCTCGATCAAGTGCTCGGGCCTGCGGCGCGCGAAATGGGCAGTGTCGCGGCCGGGGCGACCGTGGCTCATCTTTCGCTCTACCTCGCGCGGTACTTCGGGTGCGATCCGGTCATCATGATCGGGCAGGACCTCGGTTTCCCGGACGGGTTGTATTACACCTCCGGCACGGCCATTCATGATGTCTGGGCGCCGGAACTCAATCCCTTCAACACCATCGAAATGATGGAATGGCGCCGGATTGCGGCCTGCCGCCCCAACCTGTTTCGCAAGGAGGACCATCGCGGTCGGTTGATCTACTCCGATGCGCAGATGTCCGCGTATCTCCAGCACTTTGAGCGTGACTTTCTCCAGCAGGAGCGCGATGGACTGCGGGTCATCGACGCCACGGAAGGGGGCGTGCGAAAGCAGCACACCACCATCATGCCGCTGGCCGAAGCGCTGGAGAAGTTCGCGCAGTCCCCGCTGCCGGAGATTCCGCTGCCGGACTCAACCCTGCAGTCAGACCGTCTCCGCCAGGCGGAAAAACAGGTTGATCGAGTTCGGCGGGAGGTTCTTGAACTGCGCGAGGTGTGCAACAAGACCGTCGCGCAGTTGAATCAGATGCT
>RECV01000131.1 GCA_007693845.1 Phycisphaerales bacterium | reverse complement strand
TCGGAGCAGGTTACCGCAAGCGCCGCTTCAGAACGAGGCAGCTCACCGTGCCGAGCGCGAGATGTGCGGCCGCGAACCCGATCAGAATCACATGGTAAACCCACGTGGCCGGCTCAGCGCCGCCGATGAACGTCAGCAGCATCGCCGCCAGCCCGACGCCAAAGAGGTGGTAGCCCACGTTGCCGCAGGCGTGGTACGCCCCCATCGCCACCGATCCCTTGCCGCTTTCGCAGGCGAGGGTCAGACTCGTCGGCATGAGCGCCGCGCCGGAAAGGCCGAAAATCCCCAGCGCGATGATCAACATCGGCATGCCGAATGAACCCGCCAGCGGGATCATGACCAGACTGCCGGCGTAGAAGAGTCCGCTGATCCAGCGCAACCGAAGGTGACCGACGCGGTCGGCGAGTAAACCGGCGGGCCACGCGCCGATGGCGACCAGCAGCAAGGCAACGCCGAGCAGACCGCCGCGCCACGCCGGGGAGAGATCGAGTACCTGCGCGAAGTAGAAAATCACGGTCGTGGCGGTGACGCCGGCGATGGCGCGGTCGCTGCCGACCATGACCAGGGTGGGCCAGAGCGGCTTGGGCTTGGGCGTGATCGTGCCGAGATCACCGACCACGGGACACGATCGAACGAGCCCGTCAAACGCGCTGTGGCGTGCAATCGCCACAGCCGCAATCACCAGACACGCGCACGCGCCCGCCACGAACGCCAGGATCGGCGTGCTGTTGCCGATGAACCCGCCGGCCACGACGCCGATCGCCAGGCCGAAGAGCAAGACCGTACCCGCTGCTCCGAAGCGCGCGCCGCGGTTGGAATCACGCCCCGCCTTGCCGAGCAGATCGAAGATGATCGCCAGCATGGCCAGGTCTGCCGCACCCTCGAAGATGCGCAGAACGATCGTGGCGGCAAACCCGATGGGCAGCGCCATCAACGCCAGCAACAGGCCGTTGACCACTGCCGCTCCGGCCAACAGAACCGACGGCGGAAGGGAGCGGCGCAATCGTGACAGGATCGGCACCACCGCGATCGCGCCGATCAAGTTCACCGCCATGAACCAGTGCGCTGCGCCGACGCTCGCGCCGTAGCGCTGCACGAAGAGATCATTGAGCAGTGGAGCGATCAATCCATCCGGCAGCGCGCCGAGAAACAGCATGCCGATCGCCAAAGCCAACGGCCAGCGTGATCCGGATTGCGCAATCTCAGCTGCCGTCGACCAATCACGGGCGGGTTCATCCCGCACCGTCCCCGCTGTCGTTGATGGGTTGAGAATCAAGCCCTGATCGGTGGACACGGTGGAGACCTGCGTGCGACGGAAGGAGGATGGGCAACCGAGACTGACGAGATAAACCGCTTCCCGGGCGGATCGCGGCAGAAACGACACTGGTGCGATCCCCGGCACCATCTCCGCCACCTTGCGAATCATTCTCAATTGGCGCGGATTGTCAAGCTGAAGCGGCTTCGATTGGCCCCAAACCGCGGTTTTCCCGCCGCCTGACGCCGTTCAGCCGTGGTTTGTTCAGCTGGATGACCGTCGCCGGCCGATCTGGAACGATCGCATGCCGTCACTCTGCACGACGCGGCCGCCCTCTCCCGCCGGCTGAAACTCGCAGTGCAGATCGACGTAGCTCAACGGATGCCGATCGCCCCCGTGTTCGAGCAGACTCAGCCGGAAGAAATAGTTCGGCCCGTACGCCGCGCGGGAACGGGCGCGTGCGACCTCCTCGCCCTGCAATCGCCAGACCGCCAGCGGCTCCGCGCCGGGGTCACGGTGGTCACCCTTTTCCCAGAGCGTAAAAACGAACGTGCCTTCCTGATGGACTGGCGAATCATGACCGCGTGGGAAGAGGACCACAGTGGCGTGAATCTGATCAGGGTAGCCGCTGCCGGTGGTGTCCAGCGGTTTCGAGCCGACTATCAGCGCGAGCCGATCCACGGGCGTCTCCGGCGGCGCGACCCGGGCGGGACGGGGCTTGCTGGCGACGCGGCCGTCGCTGGACGTGACCTGCTCGGTCACGCACCCGGCCGGAGCAAAGCTGAAAGCACAGGCCAGCAGGATCGCACCGCAGAAGCCCGCAAGTCGGCGGATCGACAGGTTTCTCTTCTCACCCAAAATCATCACATCCTGTTCTCTGTGACACACGTGTGCAGCAGCATACTACGCCTTCACCCGAACCGGCGTTGGGTTCTTCACGATCAGTCATCGTCCGAAATCAGCGGATCTTCGAGCGGGGGTATCTCTTCATCGGCTTCGAGAATCTGGCGGAGCCCTTCGATCCGACTTTCACGGATGGCATCCTTCGTTCCTTTCGGCACGCTGAGCCGATCGATTTCATCGTCCGTCAACTGCCGAATGCGATCCACTTCCGCCGGGCTTTCAACCACATGCGGCGTCAGAACGATCAGCAGTTCCGTCTTGGTCGTCTCTTCCGAATGCTGCCGGAACAGATCACCGATCAGCGGCAGATCACCGAAGAACGGCACCTTGCGGTCGCGTCGTTCGAACCGGTCGGAGATCAGCCCGCCGATGACAATCGTCTGGCCGTCAAAGACGGTCACCGTCGTATCGGCGGTTCGGCGGGTAATGATGGGCGCTTCAAAGTCCTCGGAGATCTGGATGGTCCGCGCGCTCACATTGGAGATTTCAGGATTGATCACCATGCGCACGAAGCCGTCCGGGTTGATCGATGGCGTGACGCGCAGGATCACGCCGACCTCTTCCGGTTCCAGTTGGGAGGATACCCGGCCGGTATCGGAGATGGACGTGCTGGTCGGCACACGAATCGTTTCCCCGACCTGGATACTGGCCTCTTCATTGTTGGCCGCCATGACCGAGGGGTTGCTCAGAACCTGCAGCCGCCCCTGTGACTTCAGAGCCCGCACCAACAGATCGAAGTCACTGGACGCGACGGCAAGATTCGGTACGCCCATGCCCGTCACAAACGCGCTGGCGAGGCCGAAACCGCCTGAGATATCCACACTCCCCGCGGTTCCGCTGGCGAAGAGATCGACACCCCAGTCGTCCGCCGAGTCCAGCGTGACTTCCGCGAGCATGACCTGAATCAGCACCTGCGGCGGATCGACATCCAGTTTGTCGATCATGTGCTTCACCCGCGAGGTGTAACGCGGGCTCGCGCTGACCAGCACGGTGTTGGAACTGACATCGCCGACGATCGTCACCTCCCGTTCAAGCAGCCGCGCGGCGGAACCGACCTGATCCGCGCCGAGCGTGCTGATCAGTTTCTCCTGCTCGGTATCGACAAAGTTGCTGACCACCGCGGCGACTTCTTCCGCCACCGCGTTGCGAAGCTGGTAGATGAAGACATCGCGTTCCGATGCTTCCTGGCCGTCCAGTTCGCTGACCACCTGTTCCACGAGGTCGAGGTAGGTCGGCGTGCCGGACACCAGCAGACTGTTGGTCCGGTTGTCCACGGTGATCGAGAGTTGCTGTCTTTCATCCGGCACGGCCGTCAGTTCGGTGTCAAACAGGCCGGCCACGCGTTCCACATCCTCTTCAAGCTGCCGCTGCTCACGCGGCCGCAGCACGAACAGATTGCCCTGCCGCTGCAAGCTGAACAGGTCCGTCAGGATCTGCGCCATCGCCAGCGCATCGGCGTTCTGGAGGCGGAAGATACGTATGGTCTGCGAGCCGATACTTGACTGATCCAGGTCGCGGATCATCTGCTCGATCATGCGCATTGATTCTCGCGGCGCGGAGACGATGACCGTGTTCGTGCGCACATCCGGCGTGAGGGTGATCGACTCACGAATCGACGTGCCGACCAGCATCTCGGTCGTGATCTCTTCCACATCGCGCGGCAGATCGACATCATCAGTCTTCCGCGCAATCTCCCGGATGTACTTCAACACCGTTGACTGCGGCGAGCCCGCGCTGCCGGTTCCGATGCCGCGGCCGCTCAGCACGTTCTCGATCAGGTTCACCATCTCGAGCGCGTTCGCGGACTGCAGCGGGATGAACTTCGTTTCCACCACGCGGGTCGGTTTGGTGGAATCCAGCCGATCCACCAGTCCGCGGATGATCTCGACATCGTGCCGCGGCGCGTTGACGAGAACCGCGTTCAGGCGCTGATCGGCCGTCACGCGAACGGTATTGTCGCCCTGTCGGCGGTTGGCTTCGCGCACATGCATTTCTTCGAGCAAACTCACCACATCCTGCGCCCGGGCGGTGGAGAGCATGATGACCTCGACATCGCTGCCGATCACGCCCTCTTCACCATCGCGGCCGAGGATGGCGATCAGCCCCTCGATGACCTCAAGGTTCTCCCGTGTGGCGGCGATGATCAGACTGTTGCTGGCCAGGTCCGGCTCGATCGTCACGCGATCCATCGGGGTGCGGGCATCGCCCAATGATTGGCTGCGCTCCTGCATCAACCGCTGAAGCCGCGGCGCGATCTGCTCGGCACGCACGCCGAACTCGAGCTTCACCACGTGCAGTCCGATCGCCGGGTTCTCCGGCGTTTTCGCCAAACGCTCGACCAGCCCTTCGATCGATTTCAGATCCTCCGCGTTCGCGGCCACCAGCAGACTGTTCGACCGGGGATCGGTCAGAACGAGCGGCCGCTGGCTGCTGCGAATCTCCGCCGGCTGATCGGCGTAACGGCGTTCCATGATCTGATCGACGGCCGCGGCGATCCGTTCGATGTTGCCCTTCGACACGGGAATCACGTTGATCAGGGCCGCTTCACCCAGCGTGGATGTATCCAGATCTCGCGCCAGCGTGCGGATGACTTCGAAAGATTCGTTCCCGGCTGCGATGATCAGTGAGTTGGTGCGCGGCTCGGCGATGATCGTGGCGCGTTCCAGCTCGGCGGTCTCCGGCATCACGCGCCTCATTCGTTCGAGGCGGGCATCCATCATCTGCTGAATCAACCCCGCCAATCGCGTTGCGGAGGCGTGCTCCAGTTCGATGCGACGAATCTCACGCAAATCCGGCGCGATCTCCGAATCCAGTTGTCCAAGCAGTGATTCAAGCACTGCGAAACTGCGCGAGCTCGTGGTCACGATCAGCGAATTGGTTCGTTCATCCGGCTGGACGATCACGCGGTCCTCGTCGCGGATCGCGCCCGATCGCACCTGCTCTTCGAAGAGCCGGGTCACGATCTGCGCCAGCCGCGCCGCCGAAGCGTGCTCCACCGGATAGATCCGCACCGCGGCGCTCGGCGAGGCGGCTTCAATATCCAGCATCTTCACCAGTTCGTGCACCACTTCGAGATTGTTCGGCGTGCCGACCAGCACGAGCGCGTTCAACTGTGATTCCGGGCGAATCACCAGCCGCGTCATCGGTTGGAACGCATCCGCTTCGAGCACGCGCCCGCCGTCTTCTTTCTGTCGCGCCATGCGCAAGCGCCCGACCTGCCGCTGCAGGGGCGAGGCCTCGGGCAGGTTGGCCTGCCCCTCCACGATGACGGCCTGCAGCGTTTCCGCCAGATCGGTAGCATCCGCGTATCGCAACGGGATCAGGCGCGGCTCGACCCAGCCGGACGGAATGTCCTTATCCAGGCGCTTGGACAGCACTTCAACGAGCGCGACCGCATTCTCCTTCCCCGCCACGATGACCGTGTTGGTTCGGTTGTCGGTGGTCATCGCGATCTCATCCATCAGCGCTTCGCCGACCATCCCGGCGGGCAGACCCTCCACCGGCGCGCCGGGCACGCGGCCGAGCTGCTTGCCCTGCGTGAAAAGATCACGCACGATGCGGCTGAACTGATCGGCGGAGATGTTCTCCAGCGGGAAGATCTGAATCGTGGCCGCCTCGGTGACCGGCAACTGATCGAGCATGCGGGCAAGCTCTTCAACCGCGCGAACATTGGGGGCGGTCGAACTCACGATCAGCGCGTTCATCGCCTGATCCGGAATGATGCGGATCGGCTTGGTGAGATCCAGTCGGAAGTCATCCTCATTGATCCCGTCGCGACGGACGGACAGACGGCGAACCTGCTCGCGCACGGCCCTGGCGAGGTCGGTGTCGGCCTGTTGATCGGCCGGCCGCAACATCTGCCCGAGAATCTGCGCCAACGCCGACGCCTCTGCGTTCTTCAGCCGCACGATCCGCACGGTGGATTCAGCGAGTTCCGGTGCGACATCCACTGCCTTGAGTAAGCCGACGACGGTGTCCTGATCGGCCGGGTTGGCGATCACAATGACCGCGTTGCGCCCGCGCAGGGTCGAAATGCGGATGGGTTCGCTGACCAGCCGGGCGACGGAATCTTCGCGTTGCGGCTGGTGCAGGCCGATCGTCTCGACCACGTTCTTCGCTTCGTCCGGCGAGATGTGCTCGAGCTCAATGATGAAGATGCCCTGCCCGCCTCCGGGGACCAATGCATCGAGTTGCTCCACCGTCTCTTCGATTTCGCGGAACAGCCCGCCGGTCGACGCGATGATGAGCGCATTGCCGGCTGAATCAACCTGAATCGAAAGCGGCTGGCTCGTCTGCCGCGCCTTCTCGCTGAACGCATCGCGGATCGCGCTGGCGACCCGGGCGGCGGGGGCGGCGTCGAGCCGAAGCACCCGTACCGAAACGCCCTGCTCACCGGCTTCCTGATTGAGCGCTTCGGCCAGCGCGCTGAGTTGCTGAAACTCTTCATCCGTTGCGCGAACGATGACCGAGTTTGAACCCGCATCGGCCACGATGCGCAGCGTATCCCGGCCGCGACGATCGCCGCCGGACGGCTCGTAGAGTCGCCTGAGCGATTGGGCGAGCTGCTCCGGGTTGCCGTTCCGCGCGGGAATGATCCGCGGCGCGGGCAGCTTGGCGTAGTCCGCGACGTCCAGCTGCTCGACGATCTTCTCGATCTTGCGAATGTTCTGTCGTGATGCGGAGACGACCACGGAATTGGTCAGCGGCTCGGCGGAGGCGCGAACCCACTCCTGCGACTCCACCAGCAGTGTCGGCGGCTCCACCGCGCGGGGATCATCCTGCTGATCGCGCTGACCTCGCTGCGGACGACCGCGATCGATGCCCGGCCGACGCTCGATCGTTCCCTGAAACGCCTCATTGATCGCCCGCGCGACCGAGGACGCATCGGCGTAGGTCAGCGGCAGCACGCGAAGCTGCAGAGACGAGTCGTATTCCTCACTGTCGAGTTCCGACAGCAGAGATTCAATCCCCTCCCATTCCGTTTCATCCGCGCTGATCACCAGCGAGTTGGTCGCGGGATCCGCCACGATGCGCACGTTCCGTTTGGCCGGCGTATCCGCATCGAACGCGGTCGGGCCGTAAAACACCGACAACGCTTCCTGCACCTGCTGCGCCTCGGCGAACTCCAGCGGCACGAAGCGCGTCTTGCGTTCGCGGTCCGCCGGCACGTCGATTTCCTCAAGAATGCGGTCGATCTGCTTGAACTGCTCCGTCGTCGCGGCGATCACCAGTTGATTCTCCGCGCGAATGTAATCAATGCGCGGCGAGGGTTCATCGCGTTCCGTGGCCCGCACCAACTGGCGGAGCGTGAAGCTGACATCACTCGCCATCGCGTGTCGAAGACGAATGATGCGGTAATCGACCGGGCTGACCGAAGGCACATCGTCAATCTGCCTGATCAGGTATTCGATCACCGGGAACGAGGCTTCTGTCGCGGTCACGATCAGCGAATTCGAACGCCGATCGGCGACGATCCGCGCGGTGATCTCGACCGGTTCGAGTTCGGCCTCTTCCAGCCGAATGGTGATCCCCTCCGCCCGGCCGCGGCTGTCCAGTTGCAGGGTCTGCGCGAGCAGTCGCTGGGCTTCTTCCGCCCGGGCACCGTCCAGTGCGTACGTGCGGATGATCGTCTCATCGCTGGCCGACGGCGTGTCGAGCCGCTCAATCAGGGCGCTCACCTGTCCCATGACCTGCTTCGGTGCGTTGACGATCAGCGAGTTGGTGCGTGCATCGGGCGTGACGGTCACGCCGGGCAGATCGCTGCGGCGGCTGAACTGTTCGCGCACGATCCGGGCGATGTCGCGTGCTTCAGCATCGCGGAGCGCGATGATCTCGATCGACCGGTCGCCGGTCACTTCGGATGTGTCCAGCCGATCGATCAGGTCTTCAATCAGGGTGAACGTTTCGGTATCGGCGGAAATGACCAGGGCGTTGGCCGATGCGCTGGAAAGAATCGTCGCGGTGGGTGATGGCGCGTCGATGGCCCGTGCCCGATCGTTCAGGAACGTACGCAGCGTCTGCGCCAGTTCCGGCGCGCGGGCGAACTCAACGCCGACCACGCGCGTCTCGTGATCGCGCGGCGTGACTTCATCGTCAATCGATTCGATGAGCTCGGCAATCTCGCGGTGTTCGCGCGCCGATGCGGCGACAATGATCGTCTTCGTCTGATCGTCGTAACGAATGCGCGGATCGCTCGGGTCGGCCGGCTGCCACCACGGCCGTTCGGGCACGAATGCTTCCTCAAGCACTTCCGAGACCAGTTGCGCGCGGGCGTGCTGCACTCGATAAACCCGAACGATGCGTTCGGCGTGCGCTGCCGCCGGGGCGTCGAGCATCTCGATCAGCGGCTCCACGAGTTCGAAGCGGTCGCCTTCGCCGGTGACGATGAGCGCGTTCAGGCGCGAGTCGGCCCGAACCGCCAACGAGCCGCGGTCACGCTGCTGCCCTCGCTGCTGCGGGGGCCACATCCTCATCCCCGGCTGATTCCACATCAGATCGTTGATCAACCCCTGCACGGTGTCGCGGATATCCGTTGCCCGCGCGTGCTGCAGTTCGAAGACGCGGAACGTCAACGCCTGCGTTGCCTGCGGGGAGTCAAACTGCTCGACCAGTTCCTCGATCTTCTCAAAGTCCCGGTCCGAAGCGGCGACGAGCAACGTGCGACTCGCTTCGTCCCCCACGATGGAAATGCGGCGCGACTGATCACGCCGGCCGCGTCCGGCCGACGCAATCCGCGCCCGGTCGTCGTAAAAACGTTGTACGGCGTCCGCCACGGCCGACGCATTGGCGCGTTCGAGCGTGATCGTGCGGATTTCGAATTCGCGAACGGCGTCACGATCGATTTCCGCCAGCACGCGATCGATCTCCGCGTTGATCTCCTCCGAAGCGCGAATCAGCAGCACGCCGGAATTGTTGTCCGGCACAATCGTCGTCTCGGACCGGCGGCGTTGGTCGGCGGCCAGCACGGTCTGTTCCAGTATCTGCGCAGCCCGTTGCGGTTCCGCCGTTTCGAGTTCAACCGTCCGCAGAGGAAACACCTCTTCACCCAGCGGCCGATCGAGCTCACGCAGCAGGTCTTCCACTTCCTTCATCGCTTCGGGCGAAGCGGTGACGATCAACGTGTTCGAACGCGGGTCGGTTGAGAACTCCGGCATCATGGCGCCGGGGCCGAGCCGCTGCTGCATCGCGCGAAAACGCGCCTGGAACAGACTCCGCAGCGTGTTCCGCATTTCGTTCACCGGGGCGTGTTCGAGCGCGAACATCCTGAGCGTCGCCTGCGCCCGCTGTGGCGACTGGTCGATCATCTCGATGAACTGATCGACAAACGAGATCGCTTCAGCCGGTCCCATCACGATCAGCGCGTTGGCGGCCGCATCAGGCGTGACCCGAATCCGGTCCGGATCGAAAACCGCTTCGATTTCCTTCTCCTCGATCATGAGCGTGATCGCGAGATTGCGCATGCGCTGCGCCTGGCGGCCGCGCTGTCGCTGTTGCTGGAAACCGGAATCCGGCGTGATCAGATCGCGAACGCTGCTCGCCGCGCGCTCCGCGGTAATCGTTTCCAGCGGATAGACCTTGACGACCATCTGCTCCGTGCCGGCCGGCTGGGAGAGGGCGGTGATCAACTCGCCGACCGCTTCAAAGTCACGGTCACTGGCCGCGACGATCAACGCACCGGCCGTCTGGTCGGGAATCACCGACACGCGTCGGCGGTAATCGCCCCGGTCGCCGCCCGGCGGGGTCATCTGCGCCAGCGTCTGGTTGATCAGCCGCGACAAGTCTGCCGGATTGATCGAGTCGGGCAGCGCGATATAGCGAATCTGGCTCGGCGCTGGGGGAAGCTGCGACTCGATCTCACCCGCCAGTCGGGACAGCCGCTCAACGGCCCGGGGTGAGCCGAGCACGATGAGACTGTTCGTCGCTTCATCGACCGCGATCGTGATCTCCGCGCCCGAAGCGATCGCATCGACCAGTTCTTTGGAGAACTCGCCGTTCTCTGGCTCGTCGGGCGCGGCGGCCGCCTCATCCCGCGCGGCCAGAGCTTCGAGCTCTTCGAGCATCGCGGCCATCTCCGCATCTTCATCTTCCTGTTCCGCGGCATCTCCTTCTGTCGGGTCCGCCTCCGCGTCCTCCGCATCGGCTTCCGTCTCGTCGTCTTGAGACAAGCCGAAAATCTGCGCCCAGCTCACGCCGTCATCATCAGGGATCACCACCGCCGCGATGGTCAACGCGGCCGCCATTCGCCGGATCATTCGCGAAGTGTGGGCGGGCGCGGTTTCATCCTGTTGCGGCCGCATGGATGTATCACGTGAACGATCGCGTTGCTGCTGTCTCTGACGCAACTCGTCGATGGAGATCACCTCGACGGTGCTGCCGCCGGAGCGGTCGAGCAGCCGCCGGAGCGCTTCGGCGACCTCGCGCGCCGAAGCCCGGTCGGGATCGATCCGGATCATCTGCATCTGGCGGCTGGTGGCAATCGTCGCGCGATCCAGCGAGACGGCGATCTCCTCGATCTCGGCAAACTGCTCATCGGTCGCGCGAATCAGCAGCGAATTGCTCGTCGCATCCACACGGATGGTCGGCGGGGTTTCGGTCGAATCATCCTCGCTGAACATTGCGGTCAGATTCGTCGCCAGTTCCGAGGCGTCGGCGTTCTCAACCGTCAGCACGCGCACCGAACGCGCCGGCTTGCCTTCGATCTCCGCCGGATCGACATCGAGCTGCGTGACCATTTCCTCGGCGATGTTCAGCGCGCTCGGCGGGGCGGAGATGATGACTGCGTTCAACCGCGAATCGGCGGAAACGCGAACGTCCGGCCCGGTTTCGGGCAGCTCTCTTCGCTGACGAAGCGCATCGTAGCGAATCCAGATCGGAATCTCTTCACCGGCAAGCAACTCGCGCACGATCGGCGCGACCTGATCGGCGCGGGCGTGCTTGAGAAAAACGGTGCGCACCTGAAGCTGATCCGCCGCCAGGCCGCGATCCAGTGATTCAACCAGCGCTTCCACTTCCTTCAGATGTTCCGACGCGGCGGTGACGATCAACGCATTGGTGGACGGCTCGGCATTGATCGAAATGCGCGCCCGACGCGGCGCATCGGCCAGCCGGGCGTTCATGGCTTCCTGGACCGCAGAAGCCACGCGTTCGGCGTTGGCCTGCTGCAGGGTGAAAATGCGTACATCGAGGGCGGCTTCATCCGGCCGCGCCTGATCGAGATCGTCGATCAAACGCATCGCCAGCGGCATCAGTTCCTGCGGCGCGCTGAGCAGCACGCGGCTGGCCGCATCGTCCGCGGTCACGCTCGGCTGGCTGACCGCCACGCCCGCGCGCAACGTCGCGCGGAGTGATTCCGGCCAGCGAGCCTGATCACGCAGAAGCGGCGCGACCGTCTGGGCCACGATGCGCGGCTCGGCGTGTTCGAGCACCACAATGCGGAAGTCCATCTGCGGCGGCGTGATCGCTTCCTCATCCCATTCCTCCAGCAGCGCGAGCGTGCGCGCCGTTTCGGATTCGGGGCCGATGACGACGATCGCGCCGGAGCGTGCTTCGGGAATCAACTCGACCTTGGCGCGGCGGCCTTTGGAACGCGTGGCGTCGATGACCCGGCGGACCGATTCAGCGAGCACCGAGGGATCACTGTGACGAGGCGTGAAAGTCTGGAATGTTCGCTCGGCCGCATCATCCGGCCGATCCAACTGGGTGATCAACGTCTCCGCCAATGCGACGGTCTGCTGTGGCGCGGAGATAATGAGACTGTTCGTTCGTTCGTCGGTTTCGACGCGGATCTTGGGTGTCAGATCCACCTGGCCGCGCGTTCGCCGAATGCGCTCGATCATGATGCGCGGGTCCATCTCCTGCTGATCGGTCAGCAGCCGCTGCACGATCGGGGCGATTGTGCCGGCATCTGCGAACTCAAGCGGAAACGTCCGGGCGTCGATCGCATCCATCGCCGGGCGGGCATCGAGCGGTTCGATCAACTCTCCAATCGCCTTCAGATCCGGTTCGAGGCCGACCAGAATCAGGGCGTTCGAGCCGGCGGCGGCGGTGATGCGCACATCCATCGGTTCATTCGTCGTCTCGCTGATGAGATTGCGTGTCGCCTGCTGCAGTGACTGGCTGACCTCGCGTGCATCGGCAAACGTCAGCGGCCGTACACGGACGACCGGGTCGGCCACCGACACGCTGGAATCGTCCAACTGCTCGATCAGTTCTTCCGCAATCGGCATCACCGAACGCGGCGCGGAGAGAATGATCAGGTTGGTCTTGCGATCCGCCGTCACGTTGATGAGTTGCCGAACGTCGATCCCGGCTTCAGTGATTTCTTCGGTCAGGCGCGACAGCAGAACCTCGCGGAGCATGTCGGCAATCGTGTCCGCGCGGGCGTGTTCGAGTCGGAAGAAGCGCAGCGTGCTTTCCGGTCCGGTCCGCCGGGCGTCCAACTCGTCGATCACATTTTCCACGCGTGAGAAGATGTCCGCCGGGCCCGAGACGATCAGCCGCCGACTCATCGGCTCCGCGGTGATCGTGATGGCGACGCGGTGTTCACGCCCGGCTTCGGAGAGAGTTCCCGCCCGCGCCAGCTCCTGCAGTGAATTGCGCACATTGTTGAGATCCGCGTGCTTGATCGCATAGGTGCGAATCTCGGTTTCTTCCATAATCTGCTGACGGTCGAGCTGCTCGACGAGTTGCTCGAAACCGCTCATGCGCTGCAGCGGCGCATCGACGATCAGGGAATTGGTCTGGCGATCGGCGCGAACGACGAC
>RECV01000005.1 GCA_007693845.1 Phycisphaerales bacterium | reverse complement strand
TGTTCGCGGCATGGCGACTCGGTGACGCTGCGCGACGCGAGGCGTTCACCACCGGTACCAGACTCGGCAAACTCTACTGGGGTTGGGTCCAGCTTCTGCGCTACATCGTTCCCATCGCCGTTCTCATCGTCTTCCTTAACGCCATTGGTATCATCGAGTTCGGTTCAGCGGAAGATGAGACGGCGGAAACGCCCGAACTGATCGAAGAAGTGCATGACGAAGGCAACGGCGAGCCGTTACGTGAACCCAACTGATCCCCGCTGATTCAAACGGCGTCACACAAACACAACAAGGAACACCAGATGGAAACAATCGCAGACTGGTTGGACACATTTAGCGGCATACTGTTTCACGAAGCGGTCGTCATCGTGGTTGTGTTGACCGGGCTGCTGTTCACCTTTTGGAGTTTTTTCAGCCAGTACCGCGCTTTGACACATGGCTTTTCTGTCATTCGCGGGAAATGGGACGAAAAGGACGATCCCGGCGCGATTAACCACTTTCAGGCGCTTTCCGCGGCACTCTCCGCGACGGTCGGACTTGGCAACATCGCTGGTGTCGCCGTCGCCGTTGCACTCGGTGGCCCCGGTGCGATTTTCTGGATGTGGATCATCGGCATCGTCGGCATGGCCCTCAAGACCACCGAAGTCACCCTGTCCATGCTCTATCGCAACACTGATGAGGCGGACAATCCCCACGGCGGGCCGATGTGGGTCGCCAAGGAAGGATTCAAGAAAATGGGCCTCGGCCCGCTCGGCAGTGCCGTCGGCGGTATCTTCTGCGTGACCGTTATCATCTCCGCGATCACCGGCGGCAACATGTTCCAATCATGGAACGTCGGCGATGTGACCAACACCTACTTCGGTATCCCACCCATCGCCTGCGGCATCATTCTCGCCATCATCGTCGGCATGGTGATCATCGGCGGGATCAAGCGTATCGGCGCCGTCGCCGGGCGGCTCGTCCCAGTGATGTGCGTGCTCTACCTGCTCGCGGCGGTTTACGTGCTCTTCATGAACCTTGGCGACGTGCCGCGCCTGCTGTGGATGATCGTCCAAGCGGGTCTGCCGGAGTTTCTCGGCGGAACGTCGCTCAACCCTGAAGGCGCTTTTCTCGGGGCAACATTCGGCTATGCTGCTATGTGGGGCATCAAGCGGGCGCTGTTCTCCAGCGAAGCCGGGCAGGGATCCGCGCCGATCGCCCACTCTGCAGCGAAGACGAAAGAACCGGTGCGTGAAGGCGTTGTTGCCGGCATGGAGCCGTTCATCGATACGCTCGTCGTCTGCACGCTCACCGCGCTTGTCATCATGTCCAGCGGTGC
Organism: Phycisphaerales bacterium; assembly: GCA_007693845.1. Taxonomy (GTDB): domain Bacteria; phylum Planctomycetota; class Phycisphaerae; order Phycisphaerales; family SM1A02; genus SKZB01. Next base: position 1,286 of record RECV01000005.1, on the reverse strand, counting down.
GTGGAATCGCCCTGCCGAGGCAGAGTACAAGGAACTTCCCGAACTGATCAACGCCCAGCGGCTGGTGACCACGGAAATGACGCGCCACTGGGTATTCTTCGAACGTGAAGGCGAGGTCGAACGCTTCGGAATAGTGCTTGATGAGACAGACGACGAGATCGTCTTCCTCGACGGTAATGCCGGGCAGCGCGAGGAAACCCACCTGACGATCCCGCGCGACACTATCGTGACGCTTGAAGTCGCGGAAGACCAATGGATGCCGAACACGTTTGAACTGCCGCGAAAGCTGATCGCTGAACGCGAGATCAGCGGCGAATGGCGGCGGGGCGACAACGCTTTCATGCTCGTCGAGGCCGGGCTGAACACCGATACCGGCAAGCATGTGCATCGCATGTATGGATCGGTACGTCAGTTCAACGATGAGTTACTCGTGGTCTGGTCGCCGTTTGAGTCTGATGATGAGCCCGAGTTGCGCGATCAGGGCATCTACGGGCACTACGCCGGCGCGGCACTGACCGCGCACGCGTTTGACCGCGTCACGCCGGGACTGGGCATGTGGCTCGTCGTCCTCGCCTCATGGTTGTTCGCTATATCGACAATGATCACATGGAGCTACTACGGCGAACAGGGCGTGGTGTATCTCTCATCCCGACTGCCGCGATCCCGACAGGACAATGTCGTGCTGCTCTACAAGCTGCTCTACTGTCTGCTCATCGCAGTGGCGACGCTCGGATTCATCACGACGGATGAGCAGCTTGACCTGTGGACGACCATCGGGCTTGGCGTGATGCTCTGGGCGAACATTCCAATTATGCTCATCTTTGGCTACCAGGCGATGCGGGCGTACCACGACTACATGCGCCGCTTGAAGAGCGGCGAAATGCAGCCGCCGCACGAGGCACCGCCGATCACCGATGTCGTCGAAGGCAAGGACGTGGAATAAGGCCGGAACCTCGTCACGTTATCCCCCCAAAGCCCAGGGACTTGATCCCTGGGCTTTTTGAGCAGGTCGCTCAGCAACGGCGACAGAGGGCGTTCTTTCCGCCATTCCTGGCGCGGACGATCACCATTTCACACCAAATGCTCCGTGTGGTGCCGACAGTCATGCTGCCAAACCCGCTTTGGCATGCTTCCGGTCACGCCGAGGTCGATCGGAAGCGCATCGACCCCTTACGTCGCCCGCATCAAATGGGGCACCCGCAACAGATTCCAACCCGCCGCCACCAGCATCGCATCGTCCTGAATGCGTTCGTGGCCGATGAACCGCGTGCGACTCAAACCGCCCA
>RECV01000158.1 GCA_007693845.1 Phycisphaerales bacterium | reverse complement strand
TCGGCAGATCGTCCCACCCTTGGTCCTCAAAACCGCAAAGTAGCGTGATCGCCGAACGCCGTGGCTGGCCGTTTCCACTGCATCCGCAGCGGATGATTGATGAGCTTCCCTCACGGATTCAAACCGACGCGGGCGAGCATCACCAACCAAGATCCGGCAGATTGAAATCAATGCCCTGATGTAGCGCGTCCTCCACTCGCTCGAGAAACTCCCAGTGATCAAGTACCTCTACGTGACCGTCGTAAAACAGCACGGCAACTAGATGATGGTTGGCGAACATCGCGCGATCGTAAGCAAGAATCTCACGATCGGGCAGATGTGACATGCTGAAACGCTGATGCCGTGAACTCATCCAGATATCACCTTGCCCGTCGCCGACTGGACCGAACGGTGAGACAAGCAGGTCCGGTGTGATGTACCTCTGTTCAACCAAGTCATCAAGACTCGACGGAACGCGGTCATCATTTTCTGCCGCATAGGCGAGCGCGGCCATGGCAACTTTCCGTAACTGTGTTACGGTGCGATATTCGATTGCCCTTGTGCGCGCCTGATGCAGCGCGGGCAGGAACATGGCGGTCGTCAGCAAGCGCACCGTCATTCCGGAATTGCTCAACGTGCCGATCGCAGCGGTGGTGTTGGCCATCATCGATTGATCGAACTGGCCGTCGAACTGGTAGTCGTCGCCATCGACGCGCGTGATGAGCACCATCGGCTGTGCGCCGTCAAGCAGTTGCGCGTAGCTCAGCATCAACGGTGGTACGCGGCGGTCGATATCGCGCGGTGAATGCAGCGAATTGCGCACCGCCGCCATCATGAAACTCGTCGAGCCGTATCCGTTTGCTGCCTTTCGTGGCATGTCGATAAAGTTGACACCCAGCGCACCGATTGCCCTCTCGCCGCCCATGTCACGAAAGCCGGGAAGATCGAGCAGTGACGGGCCCGGTTCTCGTCGTTGCGCGACTGCCTCGCGCACTGCCGACGGTGTTGCGCCCATGACGAGGACCCCGTCCGTGATGGTGTAGCACAATTCAAATGGAACGGGCAATCCCGCGAAGCGCAGCGTGGTCAACGTCATGCCGTCCGTCTGATCGCGATCGAAGCGGACGTACCCACTTGTTTCCTCGCGCACGATTTCATTGATCGTCTGTTCCATTCTCAGCAGACTGTCGCCGAGCGCTTCGCCGGCGGTGGTTTCGATCAGCATGACAGCCGAGAGTAATCCGCCGCCGCCGGTTCGATCGGCCATGTAGAACGCTGTCAGTTCGCCGAGATGGGCAAGCAGGTCGTCTTCAAGGTCGATCTTGGCCTGCGCGAGGAAATCCGAAACGAAGGTCTCATCGGCAGCAACTTCGATCTGTTCGATGAACTTCTTCAAATCCGCGCCCGCCGCGGCAATGTTTCCGCGGCTGATGGAAGCGATGGTTGCATCAGCCGGCACCAGTCGGAGATCATCGCGTGCAAGCATGCGTTGCGGCATCATGCCCTGTTGACGGTGCAGCCCCGCCATGCGGCGCAGCCGACCGGCGATGTGTGCGCGATCCTCGCCGTGGCCCACTGCTGCGGTCAGTATCATCGCATCCGGCCCGATCATACCCGCCTCCTCCAGTTGCCGGCGCGACATAAACGCATCCGGCCCCGCGAGCATGAAAAGCATGTCCATCAGCGGCTCGAACTGTGGCATGTCCAGATGGGCGATACCAACTGGTTGGATGTCCGCTGGAAGCTCCGTCGCGGGCAGATCGACCGCAGGCGCAGGGTCATCGCGGTTGAACGACACGACAAAGCAAAGCGGCTCATCGTCGCGCTCCCAAAGGCCGAAGTGAACGTCGCCGTCCGGCGTCTCCATGCGCATCATGCCGGCGAACGCAGGATCAGGTTCGATCGGCTGGGGCGCGAACATCTGCATCATCCCGATCAATTCACGTGAGCGTTCGCGCAACGTGCCACGAGCGTCATCGTGAATAATCAGTTGCGCGGTGATCGGCATCTCGTCGCTGTCCAAAGCCGCCTCGTCGATGCCCAGTCGCAGGGTCATAGGGCTCTGCAACGTCTCCAGGGCAAGGATGACCATCGGCATGGGAATGTCCATGCCGTCCAGTTCCATCGGCAACTCCATCAATCGGGGATTGATGTGCTTCAGCGCCTCGCGCAGTCCGGAATCGCGTGGGTCGGCGAGCAGCTGATGCACGCCGGCCGTGTGTAGAACCAGCGCATCCTCCGCTGGCGCGCGCTGCGGTACGCACATCACGACAAGAACCACGATGACCAATACGTACTTCATCACAAATCCTGCTTTGTTCACTGTTTCACCCTCCACGGGAGTCTAATGGCCCATATACCTGCGAACACGTCTCGCTACCAATATCTATCGTGCGAAGCGGCACCATCATACCACTGCAAGCGAGTTGCGAGTCTCGCCGGTGACTGTCGGACAGGGCAATCGCTTTCATATTTCTTCGTGGATTGACACGACACCGGTGCCCCATGCCACATGAAGTGAAGTGGCCCACGAGTGGCGGACACAGGGACACGTCGGCACAATGGTCGACGGAAGAGGTCTGCCGGGATAAGCTCGTTCTCTGCCGCCCACTTGAACATTCGCTT
>RECV01000006.1 GCA_007693845.1 Phycisphaerales bacterium | reverse complement strand
CTGGTCCGGGTACACCCCATAGTCAATGATGTAGCCGGTGAAATCATCTTCCCATGCGACGATGAGCCAGAAGAGGACCGCCTGCTGGACGTCGATGAACATCGTCAGGTGATTGCAGGCAAGGGGCACTTCACCACATCCCATGCCGTTGGTCTTGGCCGCGATCTGATCGGCCGTCAGCAGATCGTCATCCGCCTCCTCTTCCGGCAGAGGTTCATTCTGGTACTCCGCCCAGAAAGCGTGCTCGTCCTGGAGCTTGAGGTTCATGGCGTGCTGGATGGCCGAGAGTTCATCGTGGTTGTGCCGCTCCGGCCAGGCGATCTTGGCGCCTGCGTCCATCGCATCACGGTTCTCGCGGTAGAACTCGGTCGCCCGGACGATGCCTTCATCGTTGCGCAGGCCCTCCGCCCGAGTATCGGCGTACTGAGCCCAGAGCTTCTCATCGGACGGGAATGAGTACACCATCCGCGTGCGCTCACCCTGCCACTGTGGATGTTTTTCCCGGTCAAGAATCCGATCGGCCATGTCATCGGGGCGAACCACCGTGAGCGTCATGAGCCCCGCGATCTTCTTGCCCGGGCCGGCGAGACCGAGAATCGCCCCGGCCAGTGTCCGCTCGCGCGTGTTGCACTGTGAGGGCGATCGCGCTGATTCGTCAGTCTGGGGATCGTCGATGAGGACCAGCGACGGACGGACCGATGTGCCATCGACGCGCTTGTGCTTCATGCCGCGGATGCGACCGGTGATGCCGGCCACGCGGATGATTGCGCCGGACGCGCTGCTGTTCTCGATCGTCGGCAGCACGATCTCCTTGGCCGTCCAGCCGATGTTGGTGGACCGGCCCTGATAGAGCTGACCGGCCGCACGTTGATGGATACCTTCGAGCTGGTGGATCGGATAGACCGCTTCGGGAAAGTCCTCCAGCAGCGATTCATTGTTCTCGAGTTCGGCCTTGATCGAATCCAGCATCGACGCGGCGTGTTCTTCATCGCTGCCGATCAGACAGACGAAGTCGCGCGCCCCGATCAGAATCGCCCAGAGACAGGCGATCTCACAGAGCGTGGTGTTGTGTGTCGGGACCATGCCTCTTCCCGCCAGATAGAGACACGATGGAGAGTCGACCTGGATGCACCGCACCGGAACGGACGCCACCTGTTCGATCGACGTGATGAATCGACGCGAGGCCGTTCGGCCGTGCCGAGGCTGGGGCAGGAATTGCCGTTTTCGCTGGAGACGAAAGACCGGCTGATCAGCGTAAGCGGTAAAGAAGAAACGACGATAGGGGCCGTGCCGGCAGCCATTGAGTTCGACATGCTTCACGTTCGAGCCGTACTTGATGCCGAGTGAGGAGAGCAACTCACCCAGATCTTCAGCCAGCCGGTCATCTTTGAGCGTGATCTCGCAACGGCCGTCCCGGCTGATGCTGCCATCAGTATCCATTAAGCCCGCCAGGAGATCCCACCGAGCGGACGCATCGGCGCGAAGGTAGGAGCGTGGAATGTGCTTGCTGCCGAGAAGAGAGAGTCGCCTCAACCGGGACTGGAAAGAGGGGACGATCGCTGACGATGATCGCGTCTCGGTAAGGATGGCCATGCAGGCCATCCCCCGATCTCCGTAGGGGCGACGATCCATGAACTCCCCGGCGCGCATCGCGTGCAGCGCCAACTCGTCGTGATCACCGCGGTGATTCGTGATGCCCGAACTGGAGGCGGTGCCGTTCCCCAACCACAGTCCAAGCGCATACGGGGCAATGGGAAGATCGCGGGCTGCAATCTGGAGTGGTTCCGCCAGCGGGATCGCATACCGGTGCTCCCGGCGGTCGGGCCGCTGTCCGATCGTGACCCGCTCGGCCATGTCGGCGGTGCGCAGCGTCAGCGGATTGCGGCGGCTGTATCGGTCATGGACGGTCCAGAGGTGATCGCCATCGCAGACAATCTGTTCATCATCGCTGAACCCGACTCGATAACAAGGCCGATCGAACATGATCTCGGTTGCCAGAACAACGCGGCACTGACGTCCGCGTTCGTCGAAGAGCACATCACCGACACGAACCTCCCCCATCGTGGTCCAGCCGCTCGGAGTAGGCAGGGGCGTATCCAGCGCGAGCGCCTTGCCGCTGCCTCGCGGCATCGCCATCGCGAAAAGCCCGCCTTCCAGAACCGCCTGTTCGATCTTGGCGATGACCTTGAGATGGTCATTGGACCACTTGAGGTGGAACGTCTGCGGGAAGTACACCTCGCAGAAGCGGCGGAACGATGAGGTGCATTTGGCTTTTCGTGCGGGATCGACGACTTCCGGCAGATCGCCGATGTCACGCCCCGACAGCGAGAGCGCCTTCTGGCGTTCGCGCGTCCGCTCCCGGTGGGCGTCATATCCGGCCAGGCCATCGGCGGCGACTTCGTCCTGTCTCAGATGCCGCTCAGCGGCCAGCCATGCGGTGTAGCGCAGCAGATCGATGGTGCGATCATCACCAATGCGGAACCCGGCGCGCGTGCGATGGCGGCGCAGTTGCCGATCGCTGATGACCTCACCCAATGGCGTCGAGTTCAGCAGGCGGCAGAGTTCCGTCGGCCGGAGTTGTCGCGGGTCAATCTTCCGGGAGTCACTA
>RECV01000073.1 GCA_007693845.1 Phycisphaerales bacterium | reverse complement strand
TCGGCGTGGCATCCCTTCACTTCAGGCGGACAGATCGGGGTGGACGGCACCGTGTTTGCCTTGACGGAGTGGAACGATGATCTGATTGCCGGCGGCGAGTTCACCACAACTGGCGGCCAGACGGTCAACCGTATCGCACGCTGGGACGGCTCAGCGTGGCATCCCTTCAACTCCGGCGGACAGATCGGGGTGGGTGACAGCAACTTCGGCTTCGGGGTGCGGGCCCTGACGGTGTGGAACGGCGAACTGATTGTCGGCGGCGACTTCAACACCGCGGGCGGGCAGACGGTCAACCGCATCGCGTGCTGGGACGGTTCGGCGTGGCATCCCTTCGCTTCAGGCGTGTCCGGGATCGTGTGGGCCCTGACGGAGTGGAACGGCGAACTGATGGTCGGCGGCAACTTCCCGACGGCGGGCGACCAGTCGGCCAACAACATCGCGCGCTGGACAGGCCCGCTCTGGGGATGGCAAGCCATCAACTTTGACGGAGAAATCGGGGTCGCCGGCCAGGTAAACTCCCTGACGGGGTGGAACCAGAATCTGATCGCTGGCGGTACCTTCGAAACGGCGGGAGACCAGACGGTCAACCGCATCGCGCGCCTGGATGGATGCCTGTCAGCGGTCGGCGCTTGCTGCATCAACGGTGTCGCGATGGAGATCACAGAATCTGAATGCCTCGCCGTTGGCGGCTTCTATCAGGGCGATTTCACCGACCCCGGTCAGGTCACCTGTTCGCAGTCCGAGCCGACGGGCGCGTGCTGCCTGAGCAGCGGCGATTGTGTGTCGCTGACAGAATCATCGTGTCTGGCCACTGGCGGGACGTACCACGGCGACGATGTGAATTGTTCTGAAGCGAACTGCGTCCAGCCGTGTATCGGCGATCTCAACGGCGACGGCGTGGTGAACGTTTTCGATCTGCTCGAATTGCTCAGCGCGTGGGGTACGTGTCCCTGAGTGAATCCTCACCCCCAGCGATTGCCCGGCAGACTTGAATGATGATGGCGCGGCCAACGTCTTCGACCTGCACTCGCTGCTGGAGAACTGGGGCTCGTGACGCGCATTCACAATCAACATCAACAACACACAATTGCACGCAAACAGAAAGCAGGAAGTCACCGTATGATCAGTACCACACACAACAGCTCAGTCATGACTCGACTGGTTGTGCTCGCCCTCGCCGTCACGCTGCTCATCCAGCACCGCGCATGGGCGGGCGAGTTCACAGTTCACGTTCCGAGTGAGCTCGCGACAATTCAACAGGCCATCAATGTCGCGCCTCCCCTGGACTTCGAGATCATCGTCGCGCCCGGAACTTACAACGAGGCCATCGACTCTCTCGGCAAATCCTTTCACCTGCGAAGCAGCGGCGGGCCGGAGGTCACGATCATCGATGCCAGCGGCCTCGGAGCCAGCGTCGTCACCGTGACGGACGCGGATTCTGCATCTCCAGCGATGGTGATCGAGGGCTTCACCATCACCGGCGGCGATGCTGGCCAGGGCGGCGGCATGTTCATCCAAAACGCCAGCCCCACCGTGGTCGATTGCATCTTCGTGAACAACAGCGCCGCTCTCAGCGGCGGCGCGATCTACACCGACAGCGCAAACCCGACCATCACCGGATGCACGTTTGAAAACAATTCCGCTCCTTCCGGCGGCGCGATCCGGTCCTCCAACGGTTTCGTGACCGTCACGAGCAGCATCTTTCTCAGCAACGCGGCGAATCACGGCGGGGCGATGCATATCAGTGGCGGGTCGAATGCGAACATCGACGGCTGCACCTTCGAGAGCAACGAGGCGGTGGAAATCGGTGACCTCGTGGGGCTGCTCGGTGGCGCGATCCTGATCGAGGGCACGACGTCGGCTGAAATCGTCGACAGCGAGTTTCGAGACAACACCGCATCGATCGGGGGCGGCATCGCCAACTTTGCGGATGGATTCTTTGTCCTCAACACGCACTTCGAGGACAATTCCGCGGGCAACGGCGGAGGCGTGTTTCACAGCAGCGCCCTCGGCAGCATCAACGGAAGCACATTCGCGAACAACACCGCCGATCAGTCTGGCGGCGGCATATTCATCACGCCCGAAAGCGCGCCCATCGGCCTCGGCGGAAATTTCTTCTGCGCCAACCAGCCGGATGATGTCAGCGGTCCTTCGAATCAGCACCAGAATGAATTCAGTGATTCCTGCGATGTCACCTACCACGTACCCGATGACTACCCCACGATTCAGCAGGCGATCGATGATTCGGCCAACGGCACCGTCATCGTCGTCGCCCCCGGCACTTACAACGAGCCGATTGACACCGCCGGCGTGGTCGTTTACCTGCAAAGCAGCGGCGGGCCGGAGAACACCATCATCAATGTCGGTGGCATGGGAACCAGCGCCATCACCATCGCCAACGGCGAGGGGCCTGACACCATCATCGAGGGCTTTACCTTCACCGGCGGGCAGGCCCAGTTCGGCGGCGGTATGTTGATCGACGGCACCAGCCCCACCGTCATCGACTGCATCTTCATCAACAACATGGCGACCATCGGCGGCGGCATTGCCGTCATCAACGGCGGCAGCGTGCAAATCCCCGGTGATGCCTTCATCCAGAACAACACCGCCGA
>RECV01000007.1 GCA_007693845.1 Phycisphaerales bacterium | reverse complement strand
GATGAACCGTGAGCTATGAAGGGTTTTACCGTCGGCCGAACGCAAAGCCGGTCAGCAGGAGCAGCGAGATGAGCAACGTGAGTATGAAGGCGCTTGCCGCGGTCCCTGCCAACAGCAAGAGGTATGACGCCCCTTGCGGCAAGTTCAGCGAGCCGTCGATGAAGAACATGCTGGTGATGACAAGCCAGATGCCCAACATGATCGGGAGGAAGACGGCTTTTCTCGGCCAGAGGCGTCGAGTTGTGGTTGACCAGGTGCGCGGATCGTCCGGGTTGAAAACGCGGCCGCATTCGGGGCAGCGCTGCTCGCCCTCGGGCAGTCGATGAGACAGATCGTAATTGCAGGAAAGGCAACGCATTTGATTGGTGGATTCCATGACAAACCTTACTCTTCATCGTGATTCTGATCAAACTGCAATCGCCCTGCCCGAGCCGCGTGTTTGCGGCGGGTCGGTCACGGTGCGCGAAGCGAAGCAGAGTGACCTGCCGTTCATTGATGCGCTGCAGAAGAAGCACTCGAAGATGGTCGGCTGGTTCCCGACCAAACAGATCGAAGCGAACATCGAAGGCGGGCATGTGTTGGTTGCGGAGCAAAGCCACGAAGGCACGAAGGCACAGAGGGACGAAGGGAATGGGGTCGAGCCGCCGGTCCACTTGGTGCCTTCGTGCCCGCGTGCCTCCGTGCCTCAGCCCCTGGGCTACGTCATCGCCCGCGATACGTACATGAAGCGCGAGGAGTGCGGCATTATTTATCAGTTGAACGTGGTGCCGGGTGAGCATCGCAAGCTGGTCGGTGCGACGCTGATCAAGGCGGTGTTCGATCGTGCTGCGTATGGGTGCAAGCTGTTCTGCTGCTGGTGTGCGCAGGATATTGATGCGAATCACTTCTGGGAGAGCATTGGGTTTGTGCCGCTTGCGTTTCGGACGGGTGCGCGGCGGAGCAAGAAGCTGGGGCCGCGGATTCATATCTTCTGGCAGCGACGGGTGCGAGCGGGTGACGGTGAGACGCCGTACTGGTTTCCGAGTCAGACGATGGGCGGTGCGGTGCGTGAGGGGCGGATCGTGCTGCCGATCCCGCCGGGCACGCACTGGAGTGATGCGAAGCCGGCGGTCCTGCCGGGGCTGCCTGCGAACAAGGTCGCGGAGCAGTTGCAGTTGGAGAGTGATGAAGAAAGGAAGGCGCGGAAGCGCAAGCGGAAGGAGTCGAAGCCGGCACCGGCCGCGAAGCCGAGCGCGGTGAAGCGCGGTGGGTTGTGGTTCGGAGCCCCGGCGTCCCCGGATTCGCCGGAAGCTTCTCAGGATGAGAAGGCAGCGGAGCAGGCGAAAAAGGCGAAGCCGCGTCCGCGGATGAAGAACGATCCGCAGTACATCGCAGCAGCGCGGGAGTTGCGGGATCGGTATCTGGAGCAGGCGAATTCCGGGGGCGAAGCGGGCGGCCTTCTGCCGGGCGCGTGCGGGAAGTACGATGTGAGTCGGGTGCTGGAAGCGGTGCCGTCGGTGGTGAAGGAAGTACGAATGCTCGATGCGGCGTGATCCGCAGAACACAACAGCGCGGTCGTTCGGGCTTACCAGGGGTTCTGAACGTGGCACGCGCGGCCGGTGCGGGCGATGTAGTTCTGGTGATAGTCTTCAGCTTTCCAGAAGGTCTTCGCTTTCTCGACCTCGGTGACGATCGTGCGGCCTTTGTACTTTTCTGACTGCTTCAGTTCCTCGATGGCCTGCTCCGCGATCTTGCGCTGCTCATCGCTGGTGTACCAGATGCCGGAGCGGTACTGCGTGCCGCGGTCCGGCCCCTGCCGGTTGCGCTGGAGCGGGAGGATCTGCGCGTGGTGCATGCGTGCTGGGATGATGCCGCCATCGATACGTTGCGCGATGAGGGCGATGCGCTCTCCGTCTTCAACAAGGCGAGCGAGCGGATCGCCGAGCGTTTGGAAAAGACCGGCATCACCGATGAAGTCGAGCGGAACCTCGTTCATCAGAACGAAAATCCCGTGAAGCTGGTCACCTCCGGCCCCGAGTTCCGCGCGCCGGAGCCGTTCATGGCGAACGACAAGCTGCGGAACGAGGCCCGTCATCCCTGGTGGGAGGACTACGAAGACGATCCGTTCTGCGTCTGCGGCCACTACTGGCGAATCCCGCTGCCCGGCAAGCTTGCCGGCGACTCACTCTTCACCGGCTACGACCTCCACGACCCGCTCGGAAACGGCCGGGTCATGTGTATCGACTACTCCGTCGGCGGCCGCTACCTTGAGCGCCGGCTGAACGGTCACAGCAATGGCAGCGCGACCGTGCCGCACGCGTACCAGGGCCGCCTCGTGGCGCTCCGCTGGCCGGAAGCGGTGCTGTTGTTCGATGATGGTGAAGCGTCAGCGTTTCAAAGTTGACCTGATGCCGTCACGTAGCCATGGCGACGCCCGGTTCAATCGCGAAAGCGTCTGCACCACTTGAAAGCTCACCAGTCGCTTACCTCCTCGTCTGCATCAAGTACGAACGCGCACAGCAACAACCGCTGTGAAAAGAACCTGCTCTGTGGTTTTGAGTTCGACCCCCTGCTTGCTTGCGCCATGGTAGCGTACATGACCGGACCTGTATCGCGACGTTACGTTGTCGCCAGGGCAATCGCATTCTCATGGGGCCAGGACCTTGAGTAGGTAGTCGTGGTCCCA
>RECV01000092.1 GCA_007693845.1 Phycisphaerales bacterium | reverse complement strand
CTTTTATGATTCATGCCACTAGCAGGCCACTAGGCACTGTCAGTCTGTGCAGAGATTTCCTTGGGGCGATGACGCTGTGCGTGTGATGTTATCGCCTCTCTGCTGACTCCGCTGAATGCAGCGCGATGCAGTTGCCTTCACAGTCTTCGAACTCTGCCACGGAACCGAGCGAGCCGACGGAGGTTTTTGGATACAGAACCCTGCCGCCGACCTGTTCCACTTTCTGCAGTGTGTCTCCGATGCTTGTGACAGAAAAATAAATCCGTGAGCCCTGCTTCCCGGGGAGATAGCTTTCACCTTTGGCCAGCGCGCCGGTGATGCCGCCGGTGTCGTCGGTAGCGGGGAACAAGGCCATGTCGTTTCCATCAATCGTGACGGGCTTCAGTTCGTACCCGAACACAGCGGTGTAAAACGTCATGGCACGTTCAAGATCAGTGACCGGGATCTCGAAGTAACAGACGGGATTCTTCATGCGAACCTCCATATCGAGCGTTGTCCGTGACAGTTCTGTAGGGCAGGATTCATCCTGCCGGAGACGCATCGAGATGCAAGCTGCCGCAGGGTGCCATTGTAATCACGACGCGCCCCGCCACCCCACGGCAGGGCGACCAATACGGCCGACTTCCTTCGCACGCTCCCTTCCGCGGCAACAAGCAAACACCCGCGCGAGGATGCTCGCGCGGGTGTTGATTGACACAACGGAAGATCGCCTCTACCTCCGCTCAGGGACAGATGCCCCAGTTGCTCAGCAGCAGGAGCAGATCAGAGACATTGACGGCACCGTCGAGATTCAGATCGCCGGGGCAACTCGGCATGGTCGGTCCGGGAGTGACGATGAGAGTTGCGGCACTCGATTCGGACACGCCGCATGATGTAAAGGCCCGCAGTTGATACACGCCTAGATCGTCTTCGGTCACGTCGGTGAGCGTCAGCATCGGCGAGTCGTAACCGGTCGCGTTGCCATTGTTGGCGGCGGCGAGGGGGACGCCGTCGCGGCGCCATTCGTAGGACCAGTACGAATTCGCGAGACCGCCGAGTGACGCGGTGAAGGTAACCTGTTCGCCCTCATCGACGATCTGGAGCGACTCGGGATGCTCCAGGAATGAGGGCGGGGCGGGGCGCCAGCGACTGACTCTCTTTTTCAAGAGATCTCCGTTGATGGGACTGATAGCCCCACTGATCATGAGCCAGTCTTCGGCTACCAGAGCTGTGCGGACGAGGGACTGGATAATGCCCATTGAATGCCAACCGTAGGCTGCGGGGTCATCGCTCCATCGCGCGATGCACTTCATATTCGGATCACCGTTGACGCTGTTGAACGCTCCCACCACGATCAGATCATTTCCAAAATGTTCAATGTCCCAGACCCCGGAGTGATTGCCATGGCTGCCCATTCCGACCCCACCGAGCATGGGTTCCCACGCGGGTGTGCCGGTGTATCGAGCCAGGTTATTGACGGGAACGCCACCGGCGTGGGTAAACCTGCCACCGATTACTAGTTGGCCCTTGTAGACTTCGACTGCTCGCACGACGTCGCCTTCGATGAGCCCGGTACCGACGGGGTTCCATGAGTTGTTCTCCCATACGGCGACTTTGTGGACGGGCTGGCCGCCGCTGTCAGTGAACGCGCCGACGGCAACGAGCCAACCGTTCCAGATGGTGAAGTCCCAAACCGCGGTATTGAATCCGCCATCGCCCAATCCGTTGCCCATCGGATGCCATTGACTGCCGTCCCACCGGGCAACGTTGTTCACCGCGACGCCGTCGATGGAATTGAAACCACCGCCGACGATGAGATCGCCTTCAAATTCGATCTTGGTGTAAATGATGTCGGAACCGGAGGTCTGTCCAAATTTCTCCCACTGCGTGTCGTTTCCGCCCACGGTTCTGCGGGCACCCCCTGTTCCGCCCGCGTACAACTCACCGTCGTGGACCAAGAACGTGATTGCGTCCATAGGACCAACGACGTGCCATTCACTGTTGCCGAGACGGAGCAGGGGCTGGCTCCATCCGGATGCGTAGATCTGACCTTGAAAGTGTGCGACTGCAAAAGGATCCATATCCCAGGTTCCGTTGTACACGAACGGCATGGCTTCCCAATCGTTGCACTGGGCGCCGGCGGGCGCGGTGAGGCCGGTGACGACCGCTGCGCCGAGAACCGCTGCTGTGCAGGTTCGAATCGAGTTTTTCTGAGTGTGAAGGGACATGAGGCGATCTCCTGAGGTTTGAGTCGGCGGGCTGAAGGAAAGAGCGGACATCCGCCCTCTCTATAGACACACACGGAAAGCGGCGGCCGCGCGCCCCAGGAAACTTGCGAATTCGTAAAATTGTCATTTGTTGCAAAACACCCGCGCGAAGATGCTCGCGCGGGTGTTGATTCATACAACGGCAGATCGCCAATGCCTCCGCTCAGGGGCAGGTGCCCCAGTTGCTGAGAAGTTGGAGCAGATCAGAAACATTGACGGCGCCGTCGATGTTGATATCCCCGATGCAGGCCGGCCCGCTCGGCTCCGTGGTCAGCGACAGCACCGCCGAATCAGACGCCACATCGCCGCACGTGTTCGATATGACGACGGAATACTGCGCGATATCGGCGGCCGTGACATTGGTCAGGGTCAGTTTGCGAGAATTGATTCCGGGTAACACTTCACCCAAGTGCGACGGATGAGCGATGATCGGATGACGTACGGCG